>CACZNV010000130.1 GCA_902782645.1 uncultured Ruminococcus sp.
ATCATCTCCGTGGAGAGGGGGTCAATCTTGTTGAGAAGGAGCACCTCGGGGGATGATTTGCTGAGGTTTACTGCTGTCTCCCTTCTTGCGCTGTGAGCTTTCAGGAGGAGGCCTGAGTACTCCATGACTGCGGGGATGATTTGGCGGCTTGCCATTTCCACCATGGTGTTGGCTTCGATGAGAACTTCCTTGGCGTATTTGTCGAGGAGAATCTCCAGGCGGCTCATGAGCTCCACTGTGGAGTAGATTTTGTTGCGGGCGAAGAGTTCAATGTTCTCCGGAGAAGTCAGGTAGGGGAGTGCGTCGGGGGTGGTGCGGAGACTTAAAAGTCCGCGCCTCTTTGCTTCTTCAGCCCAGCTGGGGGAGTAGTTGTTTCCGTTGAAGATGATTGCCGAGTGCTCCCTGTATTTGGAGACGATGACGTTGTCGATGGCGGCTGCCCTGTCGTCTGCTGCTTCGATGATCTCCGCAAAGGAGCGAAGCTCGTCTGCCACGATGGTGTTGATGATAACGTTGGATTCGGCCACGGAGCTGCTGGAACCCAGCATGCGGAACTCGAATTTATTGCCGGTGAAGGCAAAGGGGGAGGTCCTGTTGCGGTCGGTGGTGTCCCGGTTGATGTCGGGAAGGGATTTGACGCCGGACTCCAGCTTTCTTGATACAGCGGAGGAGTGCATCGGAGCTATACCTGCCATTGAGTTCAATATGTCTTCAAGGTCGCTTCCGATGAACATGGAGATGATGACCGGAGGAGCCTCATTGCCGCCAAGGCGATTGTCGTTCGACGCAGAAGCCACCGCAATCCTGAGGAGATCCTGGTGCTTGTGGACGGCGCTTATCATTGCCACCAGCATGAGAAGGAAAAGCTTGTTTGATGCGGGGTCGTGGCCCGGACGCAGAAGGTTGAGACCGGTGTCGGTTTCAAGAGACCAGTTGTTGTGCTTTCCGGAGCCGTTCACGCCCTCAAAGGGCTTCTCATGGAGGAGACACATAAGACCGTGGTTCTCGGCAATGATTTTCATCTTCTCCATTGTAAGCTGGTTGTGATCGGCTGCGATGTTTGCCTCAACGTAGATGGGCGCCAGCTCGTGCTGTGCGGGTGCAACCTCATTGTGCTCTGTCTTGGCGTATACGCCAAGCTTCCAAAGCTCTTCGTTCAGCTCCTGCATGAAGCTTTTTACTCTGGGGCGGATGGAGCCGAAATAGTGGTCGGCAAGCTCCTGACCTTTCGGAGGTTTTGCACCGAAAAGGGTTCTGCCTGTGAGCATGAGGTCCCTGCGCTTCTCCGCGGCGCTCCTGTCCACAAGAAAATATTCCTGCTCGGGGCCCACAGTGGATAATACGCGGGTGGCGTCGTTTATGTTAAACAGTTTGAGAATTCTGAGAGCCTCTGTGTTGATGAGTTCCATTGACCTTAAGAGGGGGGTCTTCATGTCCAGAACCTCGCCGCTGTAGGAGCGGAAGACTGTGGGTATGCAGAGGCAGTTATCTTTTATGAAAGGATGGGAAGTGGGATCCCAGGAAGTGTAGCCCCGGGCCTCGAATGTGGCGCGGAGACCTCCCGACGGGAAGGATGAGGCGTCGGATTCGCCTTTTATCAGGGCCTTGCCGCCGAATTCCATGATGGCGGTGCCGCCGGGCCTTGCGGAAATGAAGCTGTCGTGTTTCTCCGCCGTGATTCCGGTCATGGGCTGGAACCAGTGGGTGTAGTGGGTGGCGCCTTTCGAAATTGCCCAGTCCTTGAGGGCTGCGGCGATTGCATTGGCGACGTCCTTTTCGATAACACCGCCTTCGCTCAGAGTCTTCATAAGCGATTCATAGGCGGCTTTGGGCAGACGCTCCTTCATCTCTTTGTCGTTGAAAACAAGGCTTCCGAATATCTCCGGAACAGAAAAACTATCCTTCATGTCAGCACCCTTATCTTTGATTTTGGCGGTTCCGAAGGGAAAATTCTACGGCCGCCTTAACTTATTATTTTATTATTTACCGCCGGAAGTGTCAACCTTATTGCCAAGGGCGCCGCTTTGGTGTATCATTAAAGCCCAACCGGCAATTGTAAAGGAGCAGGCATGAAATCGTTTTTTAAGAAGCTGATCGATAAAACCATACTCGACAGGACGTTCTGGAAGTTTGTCCTTGTGGGCGTTTTGAACACCCTGGTTGGCCTTGGCGTCAACTATGTTCTGCTGTTTCTTCTGCCCGGGTGGGGCATGGAGAGCAATGCCGCCTACTGGGTGGCTTCGGCCGCAAACTATGTGGTGGGCAGCATATTGAGCTTTTTCCTCAACAAATATTTCACCTTCAAGAACGACAAGAAGAGCTTTGCCCAGGTCCTCCGCTTTATCGCCAATATAATCGTCTGCTGGATACTCGCTTACGGCATCGCAAAACCGCTGGTGACCCTCGCTTTCACAAAGACCTGGGTGTTCCCTTGGCAGAACGTAGCTGCTCCGAAGCATGTGGACTACATTGCGACGCTTGTGGGTGCGGGCCTGTTCATGATATTCAACTATTTCGGCCAGAGATTTTTCGCGTTTAACGACAATCTTTCAAAGAAAGAGGAGAAAAAGGACGGCGAATGAGCCGCCGTTATTGAGGTTAAAAAAGACAAGAGCGCCTCTGTATCGGGACGCTCTTTTTCAGTTTAACGGTAAATGCGTTAAATACTCTTCTCAGAAGAGGGTGAACTCCTTGTAGGGATAGCTGCATTCCTCGGCTTCTTTTAGAGTCGGGATTGAGGGCGCGGCGCCTTTTCTTGAAACTGTCACTGCGGAAGCTTTGGTGGCAAGTTTCAGCGCCGCCTCAGGGTCAAGGCCTTTTGACGAGAGCCCGGTGAAGAAGCCAAGCATAGTATCTCCGGCGGCGGTGGTGTCCGCCACGGGTGCCTTGTGGATCCCGTACTTTATGAGCTTTCCATTCGAAGCAAAAACTGCTCCGTTTGTGCCGAAGGTGATGAGAAAATCCGCTTTAGGGTATTTCTTTTCGAGGGCTGCGGGCATTGAGGCAAAGTCGTCAGTGCCGGAGAGGGCAGCGGCCTCTATCTCATTCACAACGAAAAGGGACACAAGCTCAAGAGGGTAGGTGAGTATTTCGGGCGTTATCGGCGAGGGGTTGAAGATTATCTTCATGCCTTTTGCCGCGGCAAGCTTCATTATCTCCGCGATGCCGCTGATCTCGTTCTGGAGTACAACAAAGTCGCCCTTGCCGAAGCTTTCCATGACTCTTGAAATCATTGGCGTGTTGATCTCGTGATTGGCTCCCGGAAAAAGGATTATCGAATTCTGGCCGTTTTTGTCGACCTGTATGATCGCGTGGCCTGAAGGACCGTCCGAGATGCCTACGAGCGACGTGTCAACACCGGCTTTGTTAAGAAGCGCGGTGAGCATGCTGCCGTCGGAACCAATCTTTCCCGCGTGGTAAACCTCCGCACCGCACGAGGCGAGGGCGACGCTCTGGTTGAGACCCTTGCCGCCGCAGTTTACGTCCCTTGCCGATGATGCGATTGTCTCGCCGGGCGCCACGAAATGGTCAACGTGATACACGTAGTCAACGTTTAGCGAACCGAAGTTCAGAATTTTTGTCATTTTTGATCCCTTCAATTAAAGTTCACCTGAACTTGTTTGCGATGGCGTGGAGCCTGTCCAAATTGCCCAGTATGTCTCTCACAAGCTTGAACTGGTTTCTGGCTCTCACCAGGTTGTGCTCCGGGTATTTGGTGGAAAAATAGGTGTCGCCGTCAAGAAAGTCCGAAAGGAATCTTATACCGCATTCGTAGGTAAGAATTGCAGCCGCCTCAGGGAGCAGGTCCAGTTCCTCGGAGGTGAGAAAATCCCTTGCGCCGCCAATGTAACCCTCGCAGTACTTCTCAAAATTCAGCTCGAGGAATTTGACCTTTGAAAGATCCGCTTCATCCTCCGCCGCGGAGGAACCGCCTGCTCTTAAGGCGTCGCCGAAGTCGTAAAGGGCGCTTCCCGGCATAACCGTGTCAAGGTCTATGAGGCAGAGCACCTCGTGGTTGTCGTTGTCGATCATTATGTTGCTGAGCTTCGTGTCGTTGTGTGTGACCCTGAGGGGCAGGCGCCCGTCCCGGAGCCTGTCGATGACGGTGCCGGTGATATTCTCAAGGGAGAGGGCAAATTTGATCTCCTCTTCGCACTGAGATGCGCGGCCCGAACGGTTTTCCTCAATGGCCTTCTTAAGGTTTTTGAACCTGTTTCTCGTGTCGTGGAAGCCCGGAATAACCTCGCAGAGCTTTGAAGCGTCAAAATCCGCAAGCATTCTCTGAAAATCCGCCAATGCGCCGCCGGCCTGCACGTATGTGTTTGGCGTCACCTCCACAACGTCAAGGTTGACCGAATTGGGAAGGAACAGATAGCACCGCCAATAATACCCTTCGCCGTCCACATAGTAGACCTTGTCCTGAACCGACTTCATAAGCGTCAAGGTATTCGTCTTGGGGTCCTTCCCCGCGGCGACGGCGGTCTTTGCGGCAAACTCGGTCACAAGCATTATGTTGTTCATGAGTCCCACAGGATCTTTAAAGATATTTGTGTTGATCCTCTGGAAAATGTAGTGTCCGCGGAAGGTCCCCGCAAGGGTTTTGTCCCTGACCTCGTAGGTTTGATTGATATGGCCGCTCTCAATCTTGGTGATTTCAAGCGAATCATAGTCCTCAATGTCCGTGCGGAAACTCTTAATAACATCAATTGTAATCATGGCTTATTTTAAACTCCTCCGTATCAAAATCAACTGTTACTGTTGTGCCTCCCTCGAAGACAGTTCTCTGCCTGCGGGGGTTTCCGTCAATAAATTCGTGGGATAAAAGCTCTTTGTCCCAAAGCTCGGCCTGAAGGTCGAGAGCGATATGCGCAAGTCTTATGCCTTCCTCGGATGCGCCCGGGCCAACGTATACCGTGCCCCCCGTGAGAAGGGCGTACAGGAAACCGCTGTCTGTAGCGGGAATGTGCCAGCCGCCTTTTGTTCCGATTCCGAACCACGGCACCACCATGCAGTCGTGGTACACAAGTGAAAAGAGGGGAATCGGTATTCCCACCGCCTTGCCGTTTGTGGCAGAGAGCTCATCCACAGCGAGAGGTGCATGATGGCACAGCACTATCGAGGGAAGCACGCAGTCCACCGCTTCCTCCGAAGAAGTGATTATACCCTTTTTATTCAGATAATCAAAGCATTCCCGGCGGTATTTCACGCAATCACGCCTTGTAACCGTATGTTTTTCATTGAAACACTCGTCAAGGTCCACAACGGAGAACACGTCAAGGTATGTTCCGTCGATCTTTATGCCCAGATCGTCAAACTTTTTGTAGTTTCTCCTGACATATTGAGGGCAGAGCTCCGGGCACATGAAGGTCTGGGGACCGCCGCACCATACGTTGTAGAGCTCGTAGTTTCCGAACTCGTCAACGGCCACATTGTCCATGTCAAAAGTCTCAGCTTCGTAATAGTAGTCTCTGTACTGGTCATGTATGCCGAATCTGTAGCCCAGCTCCCGGCATTTCTCGGAAAGCTTCTTCATGCCCTCTGCGCCGCCTGCCTCGGGGCAGGGCGGGAAAAGGTCCGGATGGAGCCTGTCGTAACCCTTGTTTCCCCAGCCGTCAAGGTGAAGGTATATCTTCTCAAAGCCTTCCTTCTTCAGCTGCTCAAGCTTCTTTTCAATGTCCGAAAACTTGAAGTACCACTCATTCCTCTCCGGCTCTTCCTTGTTGTAAGCCTCCGAATCGGGGTGAATCATCACCGCGATGGCGTCGTGAAATACAGGGGAACCGATGAGATATCTCGCCTGAGGGTTTGCCTCAAACTTCTGTTTTAAGGTCACGAAATCCCCGTGCTCGCACACGAATTTCCTGTAAATTTTCGCAAAAATGTTGTAGTCCGCATTTTTCGGGAAGCGGTAGCTGAGCTTTCTTTTTCCGTGGACCGTAAAGTGGCCGAGAGACGGACGCCAATAGGGAACGAGGGTTGTATCTCCTCCGGGCACGTGGTCGACGAAGCAGCAGGCGTCCCATGGGGTCTCAAATATCATCATGCACCCTGAACCGTTTCTGACCTGGGCAGCAAAGGGCATGTAGAAGTCTCTCGAGAGCATTCTCCACTCCTGGTATTTCGGAACTTTGCCCTCCCATTTTGCGGGGAGCAGCATGCCCTGCATCTTCGGAAGAACGGTGCAGCCGTTTTCGGTGTTAAACTCCAGCGGCGCAGGCCAGTAGACAAATTCAATGTCTGAGGAGATGTCGCCCCTCACAAAGAACTCGCAGTGGAGGGTGTCGTCGGACCTTTCAACAAAAACATATGTGATGACGGCAATGCCGCTCTCCTCAAACGTGTAGCTCGCTCTGACTCCTGAAACCGTGCCGGTCTCGTATGCGTCCGACACACAGACTGCGTCCTTTAAGAGCAGTGTCCCGAACTTCCGGGAGACGACCTTGGGGTCGCAGCCGGGCTTTGTCACCCATGTTTCAGCGCCGTTTCCGGCTGTAAACGACAGGGCTTCCGGATTGTAAGTAACTGTAAGATTATCGGATTTTAAGGTATAAACTGCCATGACTTCACTCCTTTTTGTTTAACATTGGCGTCAATAAATCACCGGTTTTTAAGCTGTTTTTTTATCTCTGAGTTGATTCTTTCCCGGAGACCCAGCAGAAAGTCTCTGTTATAGGGGAATTTGTTGAACCTCACAGGTTCAATGCCGTCCTCGACAACGGCAAGGGTCTTTTCCCGTCCGATCAGGCTCTCGAGAAGCGAGAGGGCTCTCATGTCCTGAAGACCTTCAAAGAAGGCAACTTCCCGGAGAGACGGAAGGGGGGTCTCCTCGCGGCCGGGATAGACCGAGCAGGTGTCGCCCGAAGGCACAAAGCCGTCGCCGTCGGTGGAAACGAAGGGGTTGACCTTGGTGAAGGAGAGGAACGAGTTGTAAAAATTGTATCCCCACTGAAGGAATCCTTTTATCTCAAACTTCCAGAACTGGACGCCTATTGCCCTGTTCCTTGCGGAGGGCATGGCGAAGAATCTGTTGGATACCCCGTTCCACTGGCCGCAGCAGTAATAGGTCCAGAGCCCCTTGACGTTGTGCTCTATGAAGGGCTCGATGTGGTCGTTGGCGGGTATCGGAATGTCGCACACTCCCTGCTCAAAATAGTCGTAGTCCGAAGGGCGTCCATGATTGGTCTGCCGCCAAGAAGAGGCTTCACTATGGAGGCCAGCTTCCCGTAATGTTCAATGACATCCTTGAAGGGTTCGTCGGATATGTGGAAGAAGCACTTCTCAAGCCTGTTCTCCGCCTTGAGAAAGCTTACGAGCGCAGGCAGAAATTCACGCAGAAATGCGATATATTCATCGCTGTCGGCGTCGTTTTCCCAGCCGAAAATGCGCTGATACTTTCCGTCTTTTACCGCCCAGACCTGGGGGCATTTGGCCGCACCCCATTGCGAGAAGAGGTGGTTGATTTCAAAATATTTCATCCCGGCCTTTTCACAGACCCGAATCCATTTTCTCAGGCGGGAAAAATCAAAGCTGTAGCGGCCGTTTTCGCAGGTGATCTTGGCCAGCTGCACATTCGTCCTGTAAATCGAGGGGTATGTGTCAAGCTCCGGGGAGAGCACCGGCGTCAAAATCATGTTCTGGCCGTACCTTGCGGCGTTTTCCGCAAAATCGCCAATGATTTTCCACAGCCTTCTGTCATAATCCCCTGTCAGGTAATAGTCCCTGAGGCAGTCCACATGGAACCACTGGGTGAATATAAAATCTGTATCCGGAAGGTTCGCATCTATGATTTCGCACTCGACCCCGATGCGCAATATGCCGTCGGGAGACTCAAGGGTGAACGTTATGGGGTAGGTGCCGGCGGGAAATTTTCCCTCGGGCTCCACCTCCACCCAGACGGCGTTCAAAATATTGCTCTTGAGGATTCTCTCACCGGGGGACATAGGCTCGAGAACGTCCGGAAAAAGACCGGGGGTTGTTCTCTCGAACTGGTCATCCGCAAGATTGTCCCGGAGAGGGTGGTCGCAGGGCACGTTTCTCACCTTATAGAGTTTGATTGAGTCTGAAAGGGGAGATTCGATGCCGATAACTGTTGGACTTGAGGCGAGACTGAGCCATGGATCCGAATCGTAACAGATTTGAAACGAGTAACGTTCGTTCTTAAGCATTGAAAACGACTTCAGCTCTTTGAAGTCTGCAGCTTTCCTGTCCGGAAAGCATTTGTCAAGGGATGATACTATTTTGTAAACCATAGGAAGTCTCCTTTGGACAGGAATTGTTAAGCGGTCTCATTTTATCAGATATGAGGGTTGTTGGCAATGAAGAACATCCGTAAAAACACCCGCAAAAAAGCGAAAAAAAGCCCGCGGAAAGGCCCCTTGCGCGCGCGGGCGCCTTTTTAATACTTGAAAAAGAAGGGTGCAAGCGTTAAAATATGTGCACAGTGCACAAAACGGGGCACGGAATCGGGTGACCCGTGGGAAATTGCGGAAAGAAGGAGTAAAAATGAAAAAGACAGTTCTTTTGGTATTGGCGATGCTTATGGTTATTTGCGCCGTGTCCTGCGGCAAAAGCGCAGAAGGCGGCAAAAGCGGGAAGGTTGACGAAACACCCGTAAACTCAACCCCGCTGCCGGAGGAAACCGGAGAAGCTCCGGCGACCGAAGCACCGAAGGAGACCGAAGCGCCTCAGACAACGGATGAACCCGCTTCCACGGAAACGGCTCAGCCCGAGAAGACAACAGCGCCGGCGCCGAAGCTTGTCAATGTCGTGTATGAAAAGAACGTGGTGACCGATTACAACGAGAAATCCGAAACTGTGGGCGACCCTGCGGCCATAGTTGACGGCGACGAGACCACCAGGTGGAGCGGATTCGATCTGGGCAGACCTTACTGGAACACAAATCTGAAGCACGAGATTACAATCGACCTTGGCGGCAGATATGAGCTTAAGGACTTTTACATCATCTGGGAGACACTGACGGGCACCTACAGCATCCTTGTCAGCGAGGACGGAAACGAGTGGAAGACCGCATATGAGTACGACAACTTTACCACAAAGGCCGGCGCTCTCATCGACGAGGGGGATCTTCCGAAGGATACATTTGCAGCAGTGATTAAGATTGTTGCGGATCTTCCCGAAGGTGAGAGCTTTGAGGGATATCCTTACTGCAGCATTTACGAATTTGAAGTTTACGGCTGCGAAGCGGCTGTTCAGGAATAATCAGAGCCGGGCCGGTGCGCCCGGAAGAGACAGATGACATTTTTTACCAGGACATTTAAGAGAATATTGGCGGCGGGACTTGCGGTGTGCTGCATTGGCGGGTTCTGGGGCTGCGGAAAAAGCAAAGAAGATGTGAAAACACTGTTCCCGGAGAAAACTGACGAACCGGAGAGCGGCGTTTACGTTGACGCTGCGGACTATTACGGAAACGGAAAGACTTCGAACACAGTGGTGGGCATCGACAGGCTCGGAAGATCTTTTGACGCGGTCACAGGCGACAAACAGGACAAGTCCAGGGACGTGGGCATTTTTTACTTCCTGACCCTGGGACAGCACGGCAAGGATTCCGTGGTGAACGTATCGGAGCTCCTTAAAGAAGAGGGCGGCCTTGAAAAGATGTTCCTTGACAAGAGCTATCAGTTTGAGGGAAATCCCGCCTTCTTCTGGGAAGAGCCCATTTTCGGGTACTACAATTCGGCGGACTCCTGGGTTATAAGGAAGCATCTTGAAATGCTTGCCGCCGCAGGTGTGGACTTCCTGGTTTTTGACGTCACAAACGCGGTGACCTATGACACTGTGGCGCTGAGAATAATCAACGAGGTGGTGAAGCTGAAAGAGGCGGGCTGGGATGAATGCCCGGAGCTTGTTTTCTACACCGCTTCCTACACCCACAGGGTAATCAGGGATCTTTACGATGACTACTACAAGTCCGGAAAGTATGACAGCGCCTGGTACAGAATTGACGGAAAGCCCCTTATTATAGGGAGAATCGACTTCAACGACGACCTTCTGGAGGCCAGGGGCAGAGGCGATAAAACGTATAAGCCCGAGGCTTTTTCGGAGGAAATACAGAACTATTTCCACTTCAGAGAGTGCCAGTGGCCCAGCGAACCTTTCCTTGAGAACGGGTTCCCCTGGATAGAGTGGACATACCCTGCGGAGGTGCACAACGGCGTCATAAACGTTGCGGTAGCTTCCCATCCCTGCCCGCCAATGTCGGATTCGGTGGTATCGGGAGCCGACAACTGGGGAAGAGGCTGGAACGTGCTTGCCAAGAAAAACGAACACGACAAGGCCGCCGAGGGACAGTTCTTCCAGGCCACTTGGAACGTTGCCCTTGAAGCGGATCCGGCAATAGTTTTCGTGACGGGCTGGAACGAGTGGACTGCGGGCAGAATGGACCACGGGGACACCTACATGATGGTGGACCTTTGCGACACCGAGTTCTCCAGGGACGTTGAACCCATGAAGGGCGGCCATCAGGACAACTTTTACATTCAATTGGCGGCAAATATCAGAGCGTACAAGAGCGTGCCCCTCGGAAACGCCAAGGTGAAAGCGGAGAATATTTCCATAGACATTGGCGTGTCCGACAGCGGGTGGGAAAAAGCCCATGCGGTTTTTTGCACAGCCAATATCTCCGACCGGGGCAGGAACAGCACCGGAGCCTCCACTGACATAAGGTATAAGACCGGAATCACAAGAAACTTTGTGGATGAGGTCAGAATCGCGGAGGACAGCGAATACTACTACTTCAGGATCGAAACCTTAAGCGACATCGAAAGAAGACAAAACGGCGAAACCTCCTGGATGAACATATTCATCGGCACGGGGAGGATAAGCCAAAAAGGCTGGGAAGGCTACAACTATGTAATCGGAAGGAGCGAGTCCGGAGGCAGACTGAGCGTGGAAAATCTGACCGAGGGATTCAGCACCCGGAAAGCCGGAGAGGCCGAATATAACATCATAGGAAATGTGATGTTTGTGAAGCTTTCTAAGAGCCTCATAGGCTGCGGCGAAGGCGACACGTTTTACTTTAAAGTTGCCGACAATATAGAAAACGAGTCCGACATAACGGATTACTATGTGTCGGGAAAGAGTTTCCCCCTGGGAGCTCTCAGTTTCAGGTACGCGGGATGAACAGTTCAGAGATTTTAAAAACCGAAGACACCGGTTTCATTGAAAAAATAGCGGAGATGATGGGCGGAGGCTTTGGCGTCTGCGACGGCGCCGGCCGTGGCTTGTACCCTGTTTCGGACTTGGCAATAGACCTGCCGGACGATGACGGCGGAATCGTGAGCCTTGGCGGCAGAATGTTCTGTGCCGTGAGGGCGGAGGGCAGAGACCTCTGGTTCTACTGCGACATTCCGGAAGGCGGGAAAGATGCCTTCGACGGAGCCGCCAAGGCCCTCAAACTGGCCGCACTCTTCTACCTGGAGAACAATTCCGTGTCCGCGGCAAGAAAAAATGAGTTTTTCAGGCAGCTGCTCCTTGGCGGCAGAGATTCAGTGACCCAGGGAGATTTCGCCGCGGCCGCAGGGAAGAACAACCCTTCCCAGGAGTACACCGTGCTTCTTGTGACCCTTGACAGGAGGAATCTGAACGAAAACCTGCAGGAGAGCAGCCTTTGCGAGGTCGCCGGGCTCCTTGAATATGCCTTCCCGGAGAGGGACGGATTCGTGACGGTCAAAATGAGGTCGGACGCCTGCGCGGTAATCGTTCCTCTTTCGGACGAAATGAAGTTTGAAAATGCGGTGGAGGCGGCGGAGTCTGCCATCGAGACCGTAAGATCAGAGCTCGCCCTCGAGGTTACCGTTTCGGTGGGCATGAAGGTGAAGCAGCTTAAGAACATAGACGCCTCGTTTAAGAGCGCTGAGAAGGCTCTTCTCATTGGCGAGTCCTTCGACATGGAGGGCTCCGTCTACCTGTACGACAGGCTCGGGGTGGCGAGAATTCTCTACGGACAGAAGAGGGACGTCTGCGAGAGTTATCTGCGGGAGGTCTTCGGGAACAGCTTCTTTGAGAACTGCCTGCGCCTTCAGAACGGAGAAACCAGATCCGAAAGCGACGACGAGCTCATTTATACCATCAAAATGTACCTCAGGCTCAATCAGAATGTCACTGAAACCGCCAAGGCTCTCTTCGTCCACAGAAACACCCTGAACTACAGGATTGAGAAATTCAACAAGCTGACGGGACTTGACTGCACGGGGTTTGAGGACGGATTGAAGATAAGCATCGGCTTTATGATAGTGAACTATCTGGAGTCCCAGCCTCAGCCGGGCGACGAGGGTCAGCCGGACAAACGCACCGGCCGTGAACAGACCCAAAAGCCGAAAAAACAGTCAAACAAAAGATAAAACGCCTTGCCGCAGATGTTTTTCCTGTGAACGGATAATGCGGCAGCGCCGGAAGGAACAGTATTATGGATGATTTTAAAGAAAATGAAACTCCGGTACAGGCAGGACCGGAAATAGTGTTTGAAAAAGTCACGAAGGAGTACCCGAACGGTGTGAGAGCCCTTGACAATGTGAGCTTCCGCGTCGCTCCGGGTGAGTTTGCTTTCCTCATGGGCCACTCGGGCTCGGGAAAGTCCTCCCTTATAAAACTTCTCATGCTTGAGGAAAGACCCACCTCCGGCAGAATCACTGTCGGCGATATCGACCTGGGCTCCGTGAGGAGCAGCGGCGTTCCGTATTACAGGCGCCTTGTGGGCATCGTTTTTCAGGACTTCAGAATTATAGAGAGCATGACCGTCTTTGAAAACGTCGCATTTGCCCTTGAAATGCTGGGCCAGAGCCGCAAAGAGATTGAAAAGCAGGTGCTGGCGGCCCTTGACCTTGTGGGCCTCATTGAAAAGCGGAACGAGAAGCCGGACTGCCTTTCGGGCGGCGAGCAGCAGAGGGTTGCCATCGCAAGAGCGGTTGTAAACCTTCCGGGGCTTTTGATTGCGGACGAGCCCACGGGAAATCTCGACATGGAGAATTCCGTTGAAATCATGAAAATCCTGCAGAAAATCAACAAGATGGGGGCAACGGTAATCGTGGCCACCCATGAGCGTGAGATCGTTGCCGGCATCGGACAGCGGATTATTGAGCTGAACCACGGAGTCAGACTCCTTGGCGATGAGTGAAAGGGGGCGGCGCTGTGAAAAAACTCAGAGTTATATTTTACGTGCTTCTCCAGAGCCTTAAGAACGCAGCAAGGAACCTGTTTATGGTCTTTGCATCCATAATCGTGGTGTTCTTTGTGCTCCTTGTGGTGGGCTCTTTCATTGAGGCGGGCATCGTTACCAGCGACATCATCGGCCAGGTTAAGGAAAGACCTGTTCTCAAAATCAATTTTCACTACTACGTGGACGAGGAGACGGCTCAGCAGTATTACGAGGCGATTGCCGCCAGCCCGGAAGTCAAGCAGGCCACATACATTTCGAAGCAGGAAAACTTCGAAAACATGCTCAAAGAGTTTGAAGACAACCGGGAATACTTCGAGAACCTGGACAAGAGCGGCAAGCTCAAATATGCTTCCGTGGAGGTGCAGCTTAACAATTACGCGGACGGCAGGGCTTTTGTTGACGGCATAATGGAAGACGCGGGGGATATGATCGACAGCGCTCCGAACATTTTCAGCGTGGTTGAGAAGATGGAGAAGGCCCAGTTCTGGATTAACATCTGCACCATCGCCGCAGCACTTGTGATGACCGCGCTTTCGCTGCTGCTGATATTCAACACCGTCAAGCTCACGGTTGTCGCAAGGCACCGGGAGATTGAGATTATGAAGTTTATCGGTGCCACAAACACATATATCATTACCCCCTTCGTCATTGAAGGGGTGCTGACGGGGCTTGCGGGGGCGGCCTTGGCTTTCCTTGCCCTTGGCGGTGTCTACAACGGGGTCTACAAGCTTCTCCTGAGCTTTTCGGAAGACGCCAATATCGTACCCCTCACCTTCGCCGCATCGGGATCCTCCGGAATACTTGTGTTCTATCTCCTGTTCGGCGCATGCACCGGTTTTATAGCGAGTATATTTGCCGCAAGGAAACACATAAAGGTTTAATACTATGGATGACAAAGAAAACAACAATTCTGAGACAAGCCGGGACCCCTGGGCTGAGGAGTTTTTCGGAAACGTGGTGAACGGAACGGAAGAAAAACCTAAAAATCCGGGAATCTACGGTCGCTTTGACGCGGAAAAAGGCGAGGAGATAAAAGAAGATACAGGAAACGGAGAAGCTTCTGAAACCGAAAACCCGGAGGCTGAGAACACCGTCCCGGAAGATGAGGGAGAAGAGTTCCCTGAGGAAGAGGCGGGCTTTGAGAGATCCGTGAAGGGTGACAGGACGGTTGTTGCCGTGTTCGTCATCGGCATTGTGCTGCTCATTCTCCTTGGCGGTTTGTGCGGATTCTTCATCGGGCGGATCGTATCGAAAACAGGCAGCTCAAACGGAAAGTCAAGCCTTGAGGGCGGCGGATTCACGGAAAAGGGCGCCAGCAGCGAGCAGCTTATGAAGCTGGAGGAGATATTTAAGTTCATCTCCGACAACTACTACCTTGAGACAAATGCGGACGAGCTCCTGGAGGGCGCCGTCATCGGAATGGTGGACTCCATCAACGACCCCTACGGCCGCTACAAGAGACCCGGCAAGATGGAGGACTACAAGGACTTCATAAACGGCAAATACACGGGCATAGGCACAGCGGTAGAAAAGACCGAGGGCGGATTTAAGGTGACCGGCGTGGAAAAAGGATCTCCCGCCGATACAGCGGGCATCAAAGTCTCCGACATAATCGTTACAATCGACGGCAGCGACATATCTTCTGCAACCGAGTCGGAAATCGAAGGTATTCTCTCCAAAGAGAATGCGACCCTGTCAATAGGCGTAAAATCTGAGGACGGCGGCATGAAAACCGTGAGCGTCTCAACGGAGAAGCTGACCAGACGCATAGTGGAGGGCAGGGACCTTGGAGACGGTATCGTATACATAAGAATCGATCAGTTCACCCCCTCGGCCCCCTCAGAGTTTGCGGCAATGCTGGAATCTCTCCGAACAGAAGATACGAAAGCTCTGGTGCTGGATCTCAGGGACAATCCGGGAGGGTACGTGGAGGACGCGGCGGAGATTGCGGATATGCTTCTCCCCGAAGGCGTCATTGCAACCGCCAAGGAAAGGGACGGCACCACCGTCGAGACCTACACTTCGGACGAAAAAAACCTCGGGCTTAAACTCTGCGTTCTTGTCAACAAAAACACGGCAAGCGCAGCTGAACTTGTGACAGGTGCGGTCGCAGATTTCAAGGCGGGCACCGTAATTGGCGAGAAGACATACGGCAAGGCCGTGGGCCAGATTATGATTTCATTCCCCCACGACGGCAGCGGCCTGACTCTCTCTGCATTCAGGTACTACACTCCTTCCGGAAAGTGCATCGACGGCATCGGAATCGAGCCGGATGTAAAAGTTCAGCCCGGTGAAGGATATGAAAACAAAAAGGCTTCGGAGATACCTTTCGAGGACGATCTGCAGCTTCAGGAGGCGCTTAAGGTGCTTGCAGGCTGATAAAAGCCTTGGCAATGCAGACATTTAAAAGGCAGCCGTTTAGCGGACAACAGATGATATGTACGAAAATATAGCTGGTTTTTACGATATGTATACGGGCGACGTGGACAGAAAGTTCCTGACGGATTTTCTTGAGGAGCGCTTCAGACTTTACGGAAACGGGGGTCTTAAGGCTCTTGCGTCAAAAACAAAAGCTTCCGTTAAAAACACGGAGGGTTTAAAGGCTGCAGCCACGGAAGACTCCAATGACACCGAAAACGGCGCGGACATCGAAAAGTCCACACTGGTTATCGACGTGGGCTGCGGCACCGGAAAACTCACAGTAATGCTTGCCGAAAAGGGTTACGACATGACGGGTCTTGACCTCAGCCCCGAAATGCTGGAGATCGCCTCCGAACTCGGATACGAAAAGAATGTGAACGTGCTGTGGCTTTGCCAGGATATGCGTGAAATGGACACCTTCGGGTCCTATGCGGCCATGTACTGCCTTGAGGACGGAGTGAACCACATGACGGGGAAGGGTGACCTTGGCGTCTTCCTGGACAGGGCAAAGAACTTCATCGACAGGGGCGGTCTTTTGATATTTGATTTTCTGACGGACAAATATTTCAGGGAGGCGGCGTCAAAGGGAGTCTTCTTTGAGGACGGAAGCGACGGGACCTGCATCTGGACCGCGGAATATAATAAGGGTGTCATGACGTATGACATTATATGCTATTCCCTTGACGGGGACGGCCTCTACGTGAGGACCGACGACACAGTTGAGGAGATACCTCTCGAACCTGATTTTGCGGCAAAAATGCTGGCGGAGAAGGGCTTTGAGGTTCTGGAACTGAAAGAGTTTGACAATTCGCCGGGAAGGTTCTTTGCCACCGCAAGGCGCAAATAAAGGATTTAAATATAAAACGTTTAAACGCAAAAGGAAGCCCTGAAAAAGCGGCTTCCTTTTGCGTTGGTTGAGTTGTTTAGAATAAGGTGATTCAGATTTTTTCCTCGTAGAAGAAGGAGTTGCCCTCCACGGTCACGTAGAGGGTTGAGGACCTTGCGGGCAGGAACACCTTGCCCTTGGCGAAATGGTTGTCCCACATGGCGGGCTTTACCGAATACTCCCTGAAGCCGCACTTGACGGGTTTTATGCCCAGAATGTACTTGTAGTAAACGACCGCGGGAATCGCAGACCACCCGTGGCACAGGGAACCGGCGTCGTCAAAATCCGTGCCTCCCTTTATGGTCTCCCAGAAAGATGTGGCGCCCCGGCCGATCATGTATCCCCAAAGCTCTGTGATTTCGTTCATAACCGCGCCAATGTAATCCTGGGACAGGGACATGAGCGCGTCGTATTTGAAAAGACAGGTGCTAAGGGTGCAGTCGCTAACCTCTAAGCTGTCGATTTCGCCGGTGAGGGCTTTGACCGCGCCGCCGAGGCAGGCGGGGTCTAACGCGGCGGCGCCTGACAGTATCGCCAACGCATTGGCGAATTGGCTGTAGAAGCGTGGCCCGGTTCCGGCCGCCAAATCTTTATATGAGCAGTAGAGCCCGTTTTTTTCGTCAAAGAAGGTCTCGTTGAAGGCCAGCCTCATTGATGCTGCAAGCTTGCTCAGCTTGCGGGCAAGGTCCTGCTTTCCGCTGTCGCTGCCGCCGGTCTCAAGAAGAATATCCGCGAGACTTTCGGTGGCAATGATGAAGAGGGCGGTGAGGCAGGCGTCCGCATCGGCGGGGGATTCGCTGCCTATAGTTCCGGAGAGCTCTCCTGTCCACTCGTGAAAATTCCAGCATTGAGAATCGGTGAGCCTCACCAGGGCGCCGTTTTCGGTGCGGTGGGCTACTATTGAGGCCATTATTGCATTGGCGGTGCGCAGGTGTTCGTTGAAAAAATCAATGTCCCCGCTGTACTTGGTGTATTCGCAGAGGGCGATAACCCAGTGAAGGGAGAAGGAAGGAATGGTGACGGATACTTTCGCCGGAGCGCAGAGGCAAAGCAGCCCGTCAGGACGCTGGGATCTTGCCAGAAGGCTGAGACTTTCCCTTGCATAGTCATACTCGCCGAAAGTATAGTAGCCGGTCAGCATCTGATTCCTGCTGTCCATCGCATAGAGCGCCTGCTCCCGCTGAGGGCAGTCCATGTAGTGCTCGTTCATGCACAGCAGAAGGGTGCTGAGGCATGTGGAATAGATTTTCGTGTGGAGGGCGTCGTTCACCTTGAAGTTTCCGCATTTTCCCGGGTCGACGGGGTAGCGGACGGGCACGATGCCCAGCCCCGAAACTGTTATCTCATCCGTCTCCGCATATATCATCAGGTAGCGGGCTCCGATTTTGCTTAGAATGTGTGTGTGGGCGGTCTCTCCCGCGGGGATAATGATTGTCTCTGAGAAGCACCTGCCTCCCACATAGCTTCTTGCGCGGAGATCGTCAAGGTGATCCGAATATGCAATGCCTATCACAGTGGGCCTTTTTACAGCAAACCTGAAGGAAAGGTATCCAAGCGTCTCCTCGCCAATGTCAGCCACCGCATAAACACCCCGTCCCTCCCTGAGGGCTCCCGTGAGCACAAGCTCGCTTGTTTTAAGAGTCACGGCGTTTTCTGCGGGCAAAAGATCTCCCTTCGGCTCAAGCGCATAGTTGTCCGGCGCAGGTATTTCCCTTGTGCTGCGCCTCTCCGTTACGATCTCGCCAATGTATTTTGACTTCAGCGCCGCATTCTGCATGTAGTATGCGTGGGGCTTTGAATTAGTCTCCCTGTATTCTTTTCCGAAATCGAAAAGTCCCTGGGCCACGAGTTCGCAGCTCTTTGCGTCAAGAATTGCAAGTTTCTCAATGTTTCTTTCGGTGAAATCCCCGGGCTCAAAATCCTCAAGGGGCACCGCCTGTGTAAAGCCGTCGGAAACGGCTTTTTCAAAACTGTAGTCTGCTCCCAGAAAACCGTCGTCCCCCTCTGCCTTTGTGTAAGCAAAAGTGAAGCCAAGCTGCCCGGAAACCTGAGGCACGGGTCCGCTCTTGTAGCAGGGCGAAAACCGCCAAAGCGTCTTTTCCGATGATGCCAGCACAACAAAGCCCTCCATGAGGCCGGAAACAAACTCAATCACCTCAAACAGCAGCTGTCCTTTGCCCTGAATGTACGTGGAAGTGGTGAGCCCCTGCCTGTAGGTGCAGACCGCAATGCGGTTCGTCCCCGAAACCACAAAGTCTGTGATGTCGGCGTACTCGACGCAGGGCTTGCCGGGAAACTGGGAGTGCTGGCCCGTCGTGACAAAACGACCGTTGACCCAAACCGCAAACTCTCCGTCAGCGTTTATCTTGAGTATAAGTCTTGAACCGGGCTCGGGCCTCGTGGTCAGAAACTCGTCGTAAAAATCCGAGTAGACGTTGACAACCGAAAGATCCCCCGGGTCGCCTGTTGTCAGGGCAATGGCTTTGCTGAAAGGATTTTGCATTTTCCGACTCCTTCTGCTGGGTGTTTTTGTTACAGAAATTCTAACACTTTTCACCGCCCACCTCAACTTATTTATTAATAAATTAAAAAAAACAAAACGATTGAAATACCCGCGGGGGAAGTGTATAATACTGTTTGCTCTTTCTGCGGTTATGTTTTTAAAACCTAAAAAACGGTTGATAAAACTGCCGCAAAAACAACTATGTCTAAGAAAAGGCGGTAAAGTAAAGTGGCTAAAGGTGTTTACGATAAAAAAAGACCCACAGCGAAAAAAGTATCAAGCTTTGACACTAAGGTAATCATTATTGTAGCGGTTGTAATATCGCTTGTCGTTGTCGGCCTCGTTGTCGCGGCTGTCATCGCTGCAAGCTTTGATAATTACATTGGCAAGGTCAACGGAATGAACATCACGAAGTTTGACTATAAGATAACTCTCGCAGGTGTGAAATCCGATATGGAAACCGAAGCTAAAAAAGAGGCCGGAGACGACTTCAACTCGACAGAATTCTGGACCAAGGAAAAGAAGGACGAGGCTGAAGCAAAAGCTCTTGACGAGGTCAAAAAGTTCTACGTTATCTACAACACGGCTAAAAAGAACGGCTTCCAGGTTTCAAAGAGCGATAAGGAGAACATGTTCAACTACTATGCGAACTTGATCGCGACTTATTCCCGGTCTTACGGCGGAACATACGACTACTGGACATCCTCTATGGCCGGAGTCGATATGAAGTATGAGGACCTCAGCTCGCTGACCGACTACATGGCAAAGTACGAAGCTGTCAACAATTACACCTCCGACTATCTCCGGAAAGCGATGGACGGCTACAACCTCTCCGACCTGAAGTACAAGGATGAAGAGTCAGGAACCGAGTCCACCGGCGAGGATGCAGTTCTCGCAAAATATCTTGCCGACAGAGATACATTCCGCAGGATTAACCTCCAGGTGCTCGCTATCTCCAAATCACCTTCCGGCACGAAACCCACTGCTCCCACGGAAGTAAAAGAACCCGAAAAGCCGGAGACAGAGGACGAGGAATCCGAGGAATATAAGACTTATAAAACGAAACTCGAGGAATACAACAAGTATCTCGAGAAGAAGGCGGATTACGAGAAGAAGCTCAAGGAGTGGGAAGACGAGGAAGCTGTAATCAGAACAAAGGTTCAGGATATCTACAACCAGCTTCTCTCCACCGGAAAGTACACCGGAAAAGGTGTTAAGGACATCGAGTCAACCGATGCGGACGGAAACAAAACAACTGCAAAGGCTGATTACACCGAGGCCACTCTTGCCGATATCGTTAAAAAAGAGGGCGTCAAATATGACACCGATATGAAGGAAGACGGCTCGAATATGTTCATGGGCGCCCCCACGAAGACAAATCTTCTCGAAGTTTTCGCAAACTCCATTGAGTGG
>CACZNV010000131.1 GCA_902782645.1 uncultured Ruminococcus sp.
TATTTTTGCGGAAAATCTGTTGGTGCCTGCAGCCCTTCCGGCAATTTCCACCTCGCCTGCATTGGCGGCTTCGGAGCGTCTGTCGTAGCCGAACGTTTCGAGAGTCTCACCGTAGGCGGTTTCCTTTTCGTAGCGGACGCTCACCTCTTTGACGGTGTTCTGCATGAGGAACTCGCGGCCGAGGAGGTTTTCGGAGAGCTCGACGTACCTTGCCGTGTTCATGTGGCCGTTGTAGTCCAGGTCGCTGCAGACCACCTCTTTGGTTAGTTTAAAATCCGCAGAGGCCTCGTCGATCTCAAACCTTGAAGTGAAACGCGGACGCTTGATTGAGACTTCCCTTGGGGGTGTCTCGTCCTCAAACAGGTCAAGGCCGTACTTAACCGCGTTGGTGAGCGACCTCGTCTTGACGTCAATCAGGACGCAGTTCATCATCGACTCCGCCACCCTCTCGCCTGCACTGTTTTCAATCACAAACCAGCGCATGAGCATGGGGTAGGTCCTCCCGGCGGTCCATGTGATGAGGTTCATCTTCTCACCGAGCTTCATTGGCTTCAGGACTTTTACCGCTACCTCGATGAGCACGAGCGCGACGCCGAAGTCCTTGTAGAGGTGTTCCCACGACCAGTTCAAAAGGTCAAGGTGATTGTTAGCCGCAAGAAGCATGCGTTCCACGAGCCTTGACGGTTTGGGGTTTCCGGCAACGTCGATGTCGTAGAGTCCCGCCGTGAACTGTTCCTGATATGATGCTTTTACTTCAGCCATTTCAACCTCCGCCGGGCCGCCTCACGCGGTCTCAATCTTTGCCGCATCGCCAAGATTAAAGTGCGTGACAGCCATTTCCCTCATCTTGTACTTCTGAATCTTGCCGCTTGCCGTCATGGGGAACTCGTCCATGAACCAGATGTATTTCGGTTTTTTGTGGCGGGCAATGTTTTTCAGCGCAAAATCCATCAGTTCCTTGCTGAGGTCTTCTTCGCTCTCCGCCGCCTTGACCTCATCCTTCAGAACGATGCAAGCGCAGACTTCTTCGCCGTAGCTGGCGTCGGGGACGCCTATTACCTGAACATCCTGCACCTTGGGATGAGTGTAGAAAAACTCCTCCAGCTCTTTCGGATATATGTTTTCACCGCCGCGGATGATCATGTCCTTGATTCTGCCCGTAATGTGGAAGTAGCCCTCCTCGTCAACGCTGGCAAGGTCTCCGGAGTGGTACCAGCCGTCCGCGTCGATGGCATTGGCGGTTGCTTCGGGCATGTTGTAATAGCCCTTCATGACTGAATAGCCCCTCACAACCACCTCTCCGGGGGTATTGGGAGGCAGATCCTCGTTTGTCTCAGGATTTACAACCTTGACCTCCACAAAAGGCATTCCCCTTCCGACCGTGGCAACGCGCTTCTCGATACTGTCCTCCGTGTTTGTCATCGTGCACACAGGCGACGTCTCCGTCATACCGTAGGGGATCGTGATCTCGGTCATGTGCATGAGCTCAACGACCTGCTGCATAACCTTAATGGGGCAAGGCGACCCGGACATGATGCCGGTGCGCATGTTGGAAAAGTCGTATTTCGGGAAATCCGGATGTTCGAGCATTGCGATGTACATTGTGGGAACGCCGTACGTTGCGGTGCAGCGGCCGTCGCGGATCGCATTCATGGTTCTCACCGGATGGTAGCGTTCGACAGGCACAATCGTTGAACCGTGGGTCACGCAGGCCATGATGCCCAGTACGCAGCCGAAGCAGTGGAAGAAAGGCACCGGCAGACAGACCCTGTCCTTTTCGGAAAGCTTCTGGTTATCGCCAATGCATTTCCCGTTGTTCAAAATACCCCTGTGGGTGAGCATAACGCCCTTGGGGAACCCTGTGGTGCCGGATGTGTACTGCATGTTGACAACATCGTTCGGCTGAACCTTCCTCTGAATAGCCCTGCGCTCCTCTTCGGAAACCTTCTCTGCCTCTTTTTCCAGCTGGGACCAGTGATACATGCCCGCAGGCGTATCCTCGAGCCTGTCAATGTAAATGACCCTCTTCAACATAGGAAGGTCCTCGGACACAAGCTCTCCGGGCTTGCTGTCCTTAAGGGTCGGGCAGAGTTCATTGATGATATCCGTGTAGCACGTGTCCTTGAGTCCGTGCATGAGCACAAGGGTGTCCGTATCGGATTGGCGGAGCAGATATTCCGCCTCAAATATCTTGTAGTTTGTATTAACGGTGACCAGTGTGGCGCCTATCTTTGCAGTGGCAAACATGAGCAGTATCCACTCGGGATAGTTTGTAGCCCAAATGGCAACATGGCTCCCCGCTTTCACGCCAATGGCAAGAAGCCCCCTTGCAATAACGTTACAGGTGTCCCTGAACTCAGCGTAAGTCTTCTGAAAAGGCCTGTCATTGTAGAAGATAGCCTCCACGTCAGGAAAGACTTCCGAAGTACGGTCCAATAGGTCGCCCAGAGTCATGTCATGTATTCTTTTATCGTTTTCACCAAAAATTTTGCTCATTTGTTAAGGCGCCCTCCTTTGTCTGATAAAAAAATCGTCTCTATTGTCAATCATGACATAGAGACGAGGATTATCCACGCGGTGCCACTCTACTTAGCCGGGCTTAGGCTCCGGCTCGCTTTTTTCACAGTTAACGCCTGCTTACGTCCCGTTCTACACAAGGCATGCTCGCTTTTTAAAAGCTTTGCCTCTTCGCGCGGGAAGCTCGGGAATGAGTTTCACGGGTAAAACGCCGCCTGCTTTCACCATCCGCAGGCTCTCTGCCGGCCGTTTTAAGCGCTACTTTTTTCCGTCACCGCTTTTGACGATATACGGGCGGATTTTACCATAGCCAAAATAACATTGCAAGCGTTTTTTTGCGCAACCGCCACCCAACCGCCACCCAAGGCCACCCAACGCCACCCAACCGCCACGGATTTCATCTAAAAAAGAAAGCCGCGGTTTCCCGCGGCTCCTGGTTTATTCCGGCTGCGTCTCGTAACTTTCCTTCCAATTTTCGGGCCAGCCGAGCACATTCTGAGCGTAGAAGTCATTAAAATCGTCGTAAAATGATATCACGTAGTCACGATAGGACTGATAATAGGTTCCCTCAGGTTCCTTTTCACCGTTCTCCGCAGGAATCAGGAACGGGCATGACTCTTTTTCCGCGTCGGTAATAACCGTAATCCTTGCCCGAGTCATGTTCACGGGGCAGAGTTCGCAGCCGCATACTACAATGACGATCCTGTCGTCAAAATAGTAATAAGCTATTCTCCTGACATCAAGCCTATTTTGGGCCATATTGCCGGGAAAATAATCTGCATACACCCGTCTCCATCTCAACATATGAACCAGACACTCCGACTGAAAATAGCTTATCTCCGAAATATCGGGGGCTGTAAGGAGCTCGCGAGATTGCTCCTCTGTGAGTATAAGCATGGCATTTAAACCGCCAACCATATTTGCGGTATATCCAAAGTAATAATCATGCCCCATATAATTGATGATCCTATCGGAGCCCGCTTTTCCGATACTTTCCGGAAGTTCGGATAAAGGAATAATAACGTCATCCCTGCTTAAAAATTCAACTGCAGAAGTGATATGCTCTTCCTCCCTTACCTGCTGACTTTCTTTTTTCTCCGTTTTATTTGATGCATTTTGAGCAGCTGCATTTTTCACCGTGAAGAACACCGCGGTGCCTATCAGGGCAGCGGCGACAAAAACCGCCAAAACAATTATGGCTCGTTTTTTCATTGTAGACCTCCTTTGAACGTGCGGACATTCTCCCCGGTTACGGATTGTCTGTTTGATAACTCCCGCGTCGGTTTTCCAGGTTCACGATATATTCAAAGTATGAGTCGTAATACGTCCCCTGTTCGGCTTTTTCCGCCCCCTCTTCGGGAATAAGAAAATCCGGATTGCTGCCGTTGGCAATGACCTCAATTCTCGCACCGTCTCCGTTCAGTGGTCCGAGTCCGAACAGGTCGTTAGCTACAACAACGGTTCTGTCATCGAAGAAATAGTAAAATATCCTCCTGATTTCATATATGTTCCTATAGATGTCTCCGGGGTGATAATCAGTGTAAACTCGCCTCCATTTTACCATATAGGGGAGACATTCCGACTGAAAATAGCTAATCTCCGCTATGTCAGGAGCCGTCAGCAGTTCCCTGGATTGGTCCTCCGTAAGTATAAGCATTGCGCCGGTGGAAAAATTCGGGACAGTTCCGAAGTAGTATTTCTGACCTTTGTATGTAACAATCTTATCGGTGCCCTGCTTTCTGATACTATCGGGAATTTCGGAAAGCGGGATGAACACATCCGGTCTGCCAAAGAACTCAACTGCGGAAGTGATATGCTCTTCCTCCCTTACCTGCTGACTTTCTTTTTTCTCCGTTTTATTTGATGCGTTTTGAGCTGCTGCATTTTTCACCGTGAAGAACACCGCGGTGCCTATCAGGGCGGCAGCGACAAAAATCGCCAATGTAATAATAATGCGTTTTTTCATAGTTGACCTCCTTAAAAGCAGAGAACAAAAGATGGTCGTTTAACAGTGTTTGTCAATAAAAACAAACCACGTAGTCGCCATATCCTGTTCCGTCTGAATAACCGCTTACGCACAGTCTGTACAATACACCCGGCGTGAGATAAACGGTCAAATGGAAATCGTGGTTGTTTCCCGAATCGTTATCTGTCGCTATAAGCGTATCGCCGCTGTAAAGCGAAGCAAAGAGGTCGTCATCACTCTCCGAGAATATGTGATATGTTGCGGAAGTGTAAACCATAAATTCAAACCATTCGGCATCCCCGCTCCATGAAAAATCCGTCGCGGGTCCGGAGTCCGGCAGGTCATCGTCCGCAAAAACAGTTTCAAAAGCAGAAACGTGTTCTATTTTTCCGGGTTTAACCTCAGCAGAGAAAGAATACGCAGGATAAATCGTGCCAATGTTGCAAGCCATTGCAGGAATCTCGCCATAGTTGTCTACATTTCTGAATATATCGCTGTTGTCGTAAATGTAATTGGGAACCGAATCCATTTTGATCTTGAAATACCCTACGAAACAGTCGTAGTTTAAGGCTCCGTATGATCTGCCGGCAGTCTGAGGATCTTGAATCAACAGACCGTTTGAGTCAACAATCTGAGTATCAGTGAGACCCCGTTTGTGAGACCAGTATCCGTCATCATGCTCTATATAGAAATGATAATCAACGCGAAGGGAAAACTCCGGACTCCATGTAGTTGAAAGAACTAACGCTATCTTTTTCCATGGGCCGCTCATTTTTTCATTGAGCGAAGACGGTCTTATACGGTCGCTTGCCTGCTGTCCGTCACGGTAAAAACAATGTAAATCTTCGCCGATAGAGTCAACAATCGAGTTCGCCCAATACTCTATTCCTTCAGCACTCAATTCTTTTCGATTCATTTCGCTGTTGTACAGAACATACGGAAGTAAAGACGAGTACTCAAAAGGTGTCATTGAAATATAGCCGGGCTGCAGCTTTAAATAGTTGCTGTCCAGAGTGTTGGTTGACGAGTCTGAATACATGCCGAGAGAATATGAATAACAGTTCATTTTTGAAACAAGCCCGTCAGGACCCGTTGTGTTGTATTTGTTGACGGAAAATGA
Source organism: uncultured Ruminococcus sp. (assembly GCA_902782645.1). GTDB lineage: Bacteria > Bacillota > Clostridia > UBA1212 > UBA1212 > UBA1212. The sequence continues at coordinate 5,604 of CACZNV010000131.1, forward strand.
TCCGTCGGATATGCCGGGAAGAACATACGGATTCCCGCACGGTATCAGCGACCATTTGGCAAAGTCCGTCTCAGCACCAAGGACCGCCACTGAAAGAAGCACGGAATCGGCGGCAAGATAGCTGAAAAAGTACTCCCTATTCATAAAGGTCGTATAACCGCCTGTCGTACCCATGAAAAATCCCTGTTCGTATTGATAAATAGGATTAATAGTTGAAGCAGCAGCACGCACATTCAGTTCAACTGCCGAAGAAGAAACTGCTTCGACCGCATAGCAATCGATTCCGTATCCCGGAGTGTTCTGCGAGAGGTTAATCAGCGAAACTGTTGAATTCGGGTTCTCGACTATTTGCCATTTTTGTTCATCGGATCCATTGTAAGCATTCAACAGAATGTCGGAATCATTGGCGAGAGAAAGGAATAGACCGGTGGCCTTATTTTGGAGGAAAAATGTATTCGAATAGTATGATTGGTCCCTGTTGTTTTCGAGAACGTCAGTAACAGCCGCAGCATCATTTTCCGGATTTGACTCAACGGAAGCAGCCGCAAACACGAGAACTCTGATTGCAGTCGGAGCAACCATAGTTACCAGTATCAACAAAACGATTAACTTCCTAAATAATCGTCTCATTTTTACACCTCGTCAATAAGTGGAGACCGAAAGTCTTCAATCGAAAACAGTTACTACGAAAATATTATAATTGGGGCAACAACCTTTGTCAACAGGGTTCCATCGTATTTTTAGGGAAAATATACGATTAATGCAACGATTGTATATGAGGCGTGCGCACATGTTGTGCTGCACGCCCGGCATATTATCTTACTACTGCTGTTCCATACTCTCAGTTGTCTCTGTAGCCGGCATCCCAACAGGGATAATAACGATTTTTCCGAGTTTTTCCAGTATTTCCAGTAAGATAGTTAAGTTCCCGTGATAATATTCAAATTGTTTATGGCTTAACCACGGAAAACAAAAAACCTCTTTGTTATAGGAAAGCCCAATAGCAGCCATAGCCCTGAAAATTTCATTTCCGACCTTGTTAAGGGAGCGCTCAACTCGTTGACTGTCTAACTCGAATATATTCTTTATATCGTCATAAGAATAGTCCAATTTGCTGTGAGCCAATCCTTGTTTAATCTGTTTTTTTACAGATTTGGTAGAGGAAAACAAAGGATCTGTTTTATCCATATAGCAAGATGCCTTTGAGAACTCCTTTAGGGAAATCATTTTGTCGTTTACAGCAACTTTGGGTTGCTCAAACAAGACAAAATCCTTCGGGCGATGTCGATACATAGACAGCAAGTAGCTAATAGCCCAGTTTCCGGAGTCAATTTCACCGATCAGCATGTTTATACCTTCTGAGAAAGTATAACTCTCGGACAAAAAATCATGAGCGGAATAACGACAAGACTTGCAGTAAACGTACCCGTCGTTTTTTATACTAATGTTGTAGGTTTTCATTTTTTTCCCCCCCAATTCTTTTCCACACCATTCCAAGCCTAAGTAACTTACTAATCAAAAATAATTCTCCACCTACAGCGCTCTGCACAAACAGAATTAATAATAGTTTGTCCTATCTCGTCGGAGATCAAACAGCTATCATGTTCAAAATAGATGAGTTCATCTTTAAAATACATATTTACAGATTCGATTTCACATGTATATAAAGGGTCAGTCGGAACATAATAAAGCGATTTCAATCCACTGAATTCCATTTCAAAATTGGTAAAATCTTCAAATTGCCTCTGAAAAACCATACATAGCGTTCTCTTATCATTTATTGGATGCATCGCTAAGCGTGAATCTACGTAAGCTCCAGAAACAAAAGAGAAGCTTTGTAGACAGCTGTCGTGAAAATATGCAACTCTTTCTAGAAAAACCTTCAAGGATTCTTCGTTGTTCAATGTATTCCACATGTTAATTTACCTCCTTAACGGTCAACCATAAGATAACCTTAATCGAATTAGTTAGCCTTAAACAGAAAAGCTTTGTTAATTCTATAATTTAGCTTATGACGAGCCCAACTGTATAGAAAGGCTTTACCATGGATTTTCATTCTTTAATAATCTCCTCACAAAGGGCATGCAGTTGTAATAAGACCGCATGTTCTTCTTTTCCTCTCACCCTTTATCAATCAGGCGGTTCTCTTCAGCTAAATAAACTGTCAAAAGTTGCTTAAGGGAAAAGCCCCAGATAGAGTCATTCTGTTTTTCAGCCTCTTCTAACGATTCATTTATCGCCTTTTTCAAAAGTTCTCTGTCTTTGAAACTCAGCAGCCTTTTATAAATCTGAACAGACCCGGGCCAGTTCATATCCTGTAGCCACTCCAGTAACTTCGGGATATACGGAATCAGTTCTTCATCTGTTTTTGAGGAAAGAACAAGGCTGCAATTATCCCAGACATTTTTATTGACTGTCTCACCCCAAGCAGGCTGTATCAGAACGTTTAAATCCTCCATTTTTGACGCCAATAATCTTCCTTCAGACTGAACATCACAGGGTTTATTCCAATCAAGCATTTCGTAGATTTTGCTTAATTCGTCCATTTGTTCGTCGCCTCCCTGTGAAAGGTATGCGGGCGTTTTATGACCGCATGCCTTTTTTCTCAGTTGAGTTATCTCAATAGATACTTCTTTTGACACGATGTGGAGTTCACCACCGAAAAACTCAAACATCATACAGAGAGAATCCTTGTCGTATTCGCAATTATTCTGAGGAAGATTGTTAAGGGCTGTGAAGTTCTCTTCCAAATACAGTCCCATTGCCGTATCCCGGTCTGTCGGCCATCTGCTGTTAGTTGCAAGTATAATATCAATATTCTTAAAGACAACCACTATTTCTTCGGCCGTAAACGGATTGTGCAGTTCGAGCTCCAACCTTTCTTCACGACGTTGTAATTTACACTTTTAAGTTGGGCATCATGAACATTGCCCAAATGTAAAAGCTCTTTCAATTTGTCTTTGTTGTTATGGTTAAATAGTTGCATAGTATCCTCCAAATCACCTGAAAGATTGCCGTTTTGTCTCTTTACTGTGCCGGAAACAGCAGTTTATTCAGTTTTCCGCACAAGCATCATCCATTTGCAGTCTGTATAATCTCTGCAGGTTCTTATTTGCCGAAATGGTCAAGGAAGGCGCCTGCAGGCACGCCCGATGAGTTTGTAAGGTTGATTTCATCGCCAAACACGCACGTTGTGATTGCATTGTAGGCAACACCTACGAAAGGCATGTCGCAGGTGACGGTGACGGTGTCCTTGGCGGTGATCTTGGCGGTGACGTTGTAAGAGGGTGCAAGCACAAAGGAGCCTGCAAGAACAGTGAAGCCCTTCACGTTCGTTCCGCCGTCTGAAGTTTTAAGGCCGCTGCCCACGTTTCTGAACTTGATTGTAGCTTTTTTGAGGTCCTTGGAGTAGGTGACCTTGTCGACAATTGGGCCGGAAGCTTCGGAGAGGGTGATGCCGGCACAGTTATTGACGGCGCAGGCAATCCTTGCGGCTCTCTCGCCCTGCTCGTATTTGCAGTTCGGATGGAGGCTGTTCCAGTAGGTTTTGTCGGTCCAGAGGTCTGAGGACTGAATCTGGTAGAAGTTGGCGCCCATGTTGACAAGGCTGCCCATAGTGGCGCGGATCTTTCCTACGTCAAGGAAGGCCCAGTTGTCGGTGCCGGTGTAGTTGTGATCCGGGAGGAAGATTGCGGGGAACTCGATGAAGTACACGGGGAAATCTCTGTTGACGAGGTTGTGCGTGCTTCTCATGTGTTCGATCATGCCGACGAAGGCATCATCGTAGCGCTTGGTGGTCTCCTCAAGCAGATCGCTCTCCCCCTGATACCAGATGAAACCGTTGATGGCCATCCTGGCGAAGGGGTGGAAATACTCGTTGAACATGAACCGTCCCCATTCGGCGTTGATGCCTTCGGTGACATAGTAGCCCTTTTCTTCGCTGAAAATGTCGGTACCGTACTTCTCGGCAACCTCGTTGGGCACAAAGCATCCGAGGGGGCGACCGCTGCCGTCAAGCTCTACAAGGCCTACGGGAATCTTTCCGTCGGTCAGTTTTACGAAGTGGTACGCGAAGAGATAGCCAATGGCGGAGAAGCCTTCAAGGTTCGCAGCTGTCGCAAAAGTCCAGCCGCCGAGACCGTCGTCGATGTCCTTGGCGACTTCTTCGGAACCCCTCACTTTGACGCCGTTGACGTAGCCCTGGCCCTTGTAGTTCAGCCTGATTGGGAGATTGGGATTGATTTGGTCCTTCGGGCAGCGGTCGTCGTTCTCCCCCAGGAACATCCAGTGTATGCCCATCGGGTACTCCGCGTTCGACTGGCCCGAGACGATATAGACGTCGCCAACGAGCACATTCTTAAACACAACCTCTTTTTTGTCGGTGTATATTCTGAGGTCAGCGCCCACCGGATCGGCATCGAGCCTTGCCCCGAAAGTGAGCTCCCACTCGCCGTTTTCGACAAGCGCCTCGCACGTCACGCCCTTAAACTCGCCGCAAACCTTCTTTCCGTTCTGCGACTCATCCGCAAAACCCCAAACGCGAAAATGCTCGTTTCTCTGGAGAACCATGTTGTCCGAGAACACGTTCGAAACCTTAAAATTGTCGCAAAATTCCGCATTTAATACTTCGCCGTTAACCACATCCGTTACCCCCTTTTGTACGTCACGCCAGCCTTGCTGCTTCTGCGAGCACCCGGCAAGCATTGTAAAGCTCATTATAACCGCCACGGCCGCGGCAACAACTTTCCCGTATCCTTTTTTCATAACAGTCACCCCCGGTTTTCCTCTTCCAGTTTCCGGTAGTCGACCTTGCCGACAAGCGTTCTCGGCAGGTCCTCTCTGAATTCGATCTCTTTGGGCACGGCGACCTTTATCATCTTCTCACGGCAGTAGTTTTTGATTTCCTCCGCCAGGGCGTCGCCTGCCTCATAGCCCTTTCTCACAACCACAAAGGCCTTCACCCGCTCCATTTTGTAGCTGTCCCTGACGCCGATAACACAGCAGATATGCACCGCCGGGTGTTCGGAAATGACCTTCTCTACATGAGTCGGATAAATGTTGTAGCCCGACGAGACTATAAGCCTCTTGAGCCTCTGTTTGAAGTATATAAAGCCGTCCCCGTCTATGACGCCAATGTCGCCCGTGTGCAGCCAGATCAGACCGTCGCTGTGAAGTCTTAGCGCATTGGCGGTTTCTTCCTCATTATCAATGTATCCTTTCATGACCGTCGGGCCTCTCAGACAGATCTCGCCTTCAGCGTCCGTTCCCGCGTCCTCTGTCGTACCGGTCTTTGCGATCATGTAATAAGTGTCCGGGAAAGGAATGCCGATGCTTCCCCGCCTGTTGTAGCTGCAGGGTGTGAGGCAGGAAGCCGTCACGCACTCGGTGGTGCCGTAGCCTTCGCGGATCTGAACCTTGGCGCCACGTTCCTTGAGGAACCCGTCAACGCGATCCTTAAGCTCCGGAGGCAGGGTGTCCCCGCCGCTGAAAACGCCCTTCAGGAACGAAAGGTCTGCTTTTTTAAGGGACTCGGAGCGGAGAAGAGCCTCGAAAAGAGTGGGGACGCCGGGTATGAAATTCGGTTTTTTCTTTTTGAGTATTTTTGCGTAGCCCTCCACCGAAAAACGGGGCATGAGAACGCACTCAACACCGTATATAAGGGGCATGTGGATGCCTATTCCCAGCCCGAAGCCGTGAAAAAGAGGCATCACGGAGAGCATTTTCAGCCCCGGCTCCCTCGTTTCACCGCTCGCGGCAAGCGTCTGTATCGCCAATGCATTTATGTTCAAATCCGTCAGCATGATTCCCTTCGGAGTGCCCGTCGTTCCGCCGCTATAAAGGATCACCGCGGTTTCATCCTCGCGCTTCCCGTTTGCAAAGCCGAAAGTCTCAGTCTCAGTGCCCCTGCCGGCTGCAATAAACTGCTTCCAAGTCAGGGCATTCTCCGGAAGGTCACTGCTTCTGACCTTCTTTTTATTGGCGGCTTCGTATACGGTTCTTTTGATGAAGGAGAGCTCATCGCCGACGGAAGTGACCACGACTTTTATCGCGCGCCCCGTCTTTTTCGAGCATTCGTTTGCGGCGGCAAGATTCTTCGCGAAAAACAGATCGACCGTAAGAAGCATCACGCTCTTTGAAATGGAAAGATACTGCGAAATCTCGTCAGCCGAAGAAAGCGGATGGATCATGCTCGGTACCGCACCTATTTTACTGAGTGCGTAGAAGCAGTAAAGAGCCTGGGGTATGTTGGGCATCGATACGGTCACGGCGTCGCCCCGGTTTATGCCTGCGGCCACAAAGGCCGCCGCTGTATCATCGATTTTTTTGAAAAATGATCTAAAGTCTATGATTCTTCCTTCAAAATCCACAGCAGGTTCCCGCATCCACTTCCCTGCGCTGTGAACAAGAAGCTCATAAATAGTTTTTTTCGGATATTTAAGGAAAAATTTGTCATTGCCGTAGTACTTTTTCCAAACGCCCGCAGCGGCCTCTTTAACCGCCTGTGTCCCGCCGCAAATATCAAAATATTCGTCTTCGAAAGCTTTTTCCGCCATAATGCTATCCCCGGATTAATTTGTGAAAACCGCACTGCGCCACGCATTGAATTATACACCGCGGCAGGCAAAAAGACAAACAAAAAGCCGCTAGAGATTGTCTCAGGTAATTGTTTGTAGCTTTGATAGTAGCTTCATAAATATTAGCACTCCGCTTCTTGATGTTATTGGAGAGTAAAGCTCTTTCTCTACTAGGGTCTTTTCACAAAAGACACGGAATCATCTAATTGCAGGTTTACGGATTTATTGAATTCACCACCCATTCGATTATTCGGTATTACAATCCAAATACCATTTTCTTCGTGCTGTCTATTATAGTACGAAAATATTCAATACGCTTCTCTTCATTAATGAATGTAATCGAAATAAGTGCATTAATATCGGCTTCAAACTTGTACTTGATTGAGTCGGATATCTGCGATTTGTTGATTTCATTAATTGCTTTGTTAACTAAAAAAGTCAAGTCTCTTGGCGGGTTTCCCAGCATAACACATAGATAAATAAGTAATTTGTATTTACTTAAAACAGATCCCTTGAATTCTTCGGGAAATTTATGAATCAACATAGATTGGAGATTATAAGGGTTACTTATCTTAGAGAAGAATGGTAAAATGCGGCAGTCTACCGTTTTCTTTACCAGATCAACCCATTTGTTTATTGACACGTCTGTTTCATATGGCATACACAAAGATGTATTGCCCGAAACTATCTGTTCTAAACGGCCTCCATATGCATAGTGAAAGTGATCTTCTGGAATAAAAAGCGGGAAATATGCGTACCTAAAATAAACACTATTTGTGTTTGTGCATTCAAATGAGAAAGCAAAAACCGAACTATTGTTCGTTTTGATGATATAGCGTCCATGTTTTTTGAATCCGCGTTTCTCAAAAAAATCTCCGAACCAGTTATATACTTCTTTGTTTTTCATATTACCCTCTTATTTCGAAAATCTCAAAAAAACCTTTTCCAGAAATATCGATAATTGTTTTAATTCTTTCTGTTGTAAGCCTGGCAGAACCAGTTTTTAAATCCCACGCACATAGAATTCTTTTGTTTTCATCGAATAGGACCACATCTAGACGGATACTTCCAGAAAAAGAGTTTGCGACCTATCTGGCTTTGATTGTAGCATTTGCGCCTTTAAAAAACAATCTCTTCATCTGCGTTATTTTGCGCTTAATAACTCGTGGCTAAGGCGAAAATATCGTACTGTTCTATAATATCTACATTCTTCCTTCGAATCTCATTTCCTTTGAAACGCGCCTTAAACAGATGCAAGCGGTCGCTATGCCTACGACCGCTTGACCTAAGGGGAAAAAGGGTTTAGATAATTACGGATCATGAAAAAGAAAGGAGTTTTTTTGTGCCACAACAAAAGGAGGATTTGGCCGTAATTATCGTTTTTGCCTTTGGGGGCTTTCGCCCTTCGAGCAGTTCTAATTATACTCGCGTATATTGAAAAAAGCTTAACGGTCGCTGACCTTAAAGATTTCAATACCGCTGTCGTTATAAACCCTCTCGTAGTTTTCCCGCAGATACGGTGTAATCAGATTTGACAGGTTGCCCCTCTCGTAATCGCCAATGTAAACATAGTCGATATTCGCAGCCACCCTGTTTGCCTCAAACACGGTCTCGTCCGTAAGCATGCTCTTCATCAGAGCCTCCCGGTCTCTGTAGTTAACACCGTGGAAGTAGAGGAACGTGCCTGCACCGACATATATGTTTCTGCCGGTGAGAGAAGAAATGGTGTTGTTGTGATTGTTCCAGCACAGGAACACCGATTTCGGATCGGTGTTCTGTTCAATCCATTCGGCGGCTTTTACATTGGCGGAGTTGTAGAGCTGATAAGCCTCGCCCTTATTGGTTTCCTTGTCGCGCCTTGCCGATACAAGCTCCCGGCCTATAGTGAGCGTGCCTGAAATTGTCATGACTATCACTATGAGCACCGCGATATACTTGATGCCTCTTATCCCTTTCAGCTTCTGATAGCAGCTGCCGAGGAAGTCGGCAATCATGATGGCCATGTAGAGGTACCAGACGAAGAACAGCTTAATGTTGTCGTACAGGTTGGGCTGGAATACGATAAGTTCTGCAACGGTGAAGATGAGGAACGGACCGATATAGAGCAGTTTTTTCTTTCCCTCTGCAGAGAGGAAAGCGGCGGGGATCAGCAGGAAAGTCAAACCCACATTTTTGACCCAGAACCAGGTCCAGCTGTCCTTCGGGGATGCGCTGCTGTTGGACCAGTTGAATATGAACCTCACAAAGTGCTCGCCGCCAACCGCATTGAAGGTCCACATCACCAGCTGCGGCACGGAAAGAATGAGGGCGGGGACACCGAACATCAGCCAGCAGAGAAGGATCCTTGGCCTGAATTTATCCCTTACGCAGCTCACGATTATCCACGCAAAGGCGATGATTCCGGCGGCGAGGTAAGAGTGGGTGTGAATCATTGGCAATAAGCCGGCAAGGACACCCGCAACAAGGTAATAGCTCATTTTCTGCTCAAACACAGCCCTGTAAAGGATGTAGAGCACTATGAACAGGCACATCCAGCCGAACAAAGTCGCCCTCTGAGGCAGAAGCATGTCCGCTATAACGTTTGTCCAGCGCACGTTCTTGTCCACCAGGTTTGTCGGCGTTTCGTAGAAGGCCGTGAATATCCTTGTGAAATTGGTTTTGTTTGAAGCTGTACCGTCAAGGAAATAGATGAGTCCGAAGCCGCCGTCAAGGCAGAAGAACGAGAACGCGAGGGATGTCCTGCCGATGCTCTTCAGGATGGCTTCCGCAATGTACCAGACGCCCATGAAAACGAACCAGAACGCAAAGAACATCGGCACCATGTAGGCTGTTCTGAGAGACGATCCGAAGAGAAGCATTGACGATGAGACCGAATCGCACATGAAGGGGTAGTTCAGCGGCTCCACACCGCCAAGGAGCGAATATGTGGGCGGGAAAGTGTGCTGCCTTGCAATGCTCGTAATAAAACCAAGGTGCATATTCATGTCGCCGTAGGTCGCCTGCCCCGTGTAGTAAGCCCCGTCGTCGTAGTTCAGCGTGTGCGTCACCACAAGGACGACAGCGACCGCCAAAAACGTGAGCGTAAAGCCCAGCATGAACGCGTCTTTTTTCGTAAATTTAGTGAAATAATGTCTGAATGGATCAAAGAGCGCCTGCTTGTAATCGCCAATGATCTCGCCGTTATTTCTCCCCCGCTTCAAAAGCCAGAGCGGCTTCAGGAAAACTATCCCGCAAACGATGATCACCGACAGGATGATTCCAAAGACATGGGACAGCACCGTAAATCCGAACAGGAACGAGAAAGGCACATGGGACCACATGAGGAGCATTATGCCTATGACACCGCCAAGCCAGAGTTTCTTAAACCAGGTCTTTTCAGAGGAGAAAAGCGCCGCTCCGGCAGCGATGCCGAGAATAATATAGCTTATCAGAAGCAGTATGCCTACCATCCGAACCGTTTCCTTCCGTTTAATTCAAACTAACCGAAGCGTCTTTTAAAAATCAGTCTTTTGCCTTCGGGTATTCGTTGCAGAGGAGCCTGTAAGGAGCCTCGTCCTCTTCGATTGCCGGGAATCTTCCTGCCGGGGGATCGAAGTGGTTGTCGTTGTTGTCGTCGTTGCACTGGCTGACCTCGCCAAGGAGAACGTTGCCGGTGCCCGGCTCAACGGAGAAATCATGGTAGAGCCTCTGCGTGATGTGGATGCTCTCGCCGGGAGTCAGCCTCACCTGAGTTCCTGCCGGAACCGTATATGTTCTGCCGTCGGTGTGGACGGTTACGTCGCTCTCATAGTCGATAGTCTCATCCTCGTGGGAGTTGTAAACGCGGATCAGGACATTGCCGCCTCCGCGGTTTATAATGTCCTCTGTCTTGTACCAATGGAAATGATTCAGCGCATACTGGCCCTCTTTGAGATAGAGTATCTTCTCGGCGTAAACCTTTGGATACTTTTCGGGCATGAGACGGTTGCCGTTTCTTATTGTGATGAGGGAAAATCCCACCTCGTCAAACTTTCCCATGCCGTAGTCGGTGATATCCCAGCCCAGCATACACTCCCGCACCTCGTCGTATTCGTGGCCGAGGGTCTCCCACTGCTCCGGCGTAAAGCCGCAGAACGGCGGAAGCTTGAATCCGCATTTTTGGCACATCGCCTCAAGTTCCTTGAGCGCCTTGTTTATTTCAGACCTTTTCATAATGATTTCCTCCGGATGACATTGGTTATTTGTTTCCGCAATTCCTTTGCGTGTTTATTTTCTGTAACTCTCTGCAAGCTGTCTGAACTTTTCGAGAGACCTTTCGACCTTCTCTTTGGGCTGGCAGAAAGCAATTCTGAAGTGTCCGGGGCAGCCGAAGCCGTTGCCGGGTACGAGGACCAGCTCGAACTTTTTGGCTCTTTCGCAAAAAGCCACCGCGTCCGGCTCCAGAGACCTGGGGAATGCATAGAAGGTTCCGCCCGGTTCAACGCACGTATAGCCGGCGTCGATGAGCCCCTTGTAGAGAATGTCCTTGTTTTCCTGGTAAATTGAAAGATCGGAGGTCTGTCCCACCGATTTTCCGACAACCATCTGGTAGAGCGCAGGCACACCCACATAGGCAAGGTCTCTTGCGGCGCCGGCAAGCACTTTCAGCAATATATCCGCGTCCTCACACCTGTCCGTGAATGCAACGTAACCGATTCTCTCTCCCGGGATCGACATGGCCTTGCTGTAGGAATAGCAGACGAGGGTATTGGCGTATATTCCCGCAACATAGGGCACCTTGAAGCCCCTGAAAACAATTTCCCTGTAAGGTTCGTCGGAAATAATGTAAATGCTGCGTCCGAACTCTTTCTGTTTTGCTTCAAGAAGCTTTCCCAGTTTTCTGATTGTCTCCTCGCTGTAGACAGCGCCGCTGGGGTTGTTTGGCGAGTTGATCAATATCGCTCTTGTATCCCGGTCTATCGCCTTCTCAAGAGCGTCAAAATTGATCTGGAACTGCTCAATGTCCGCCTCAATGACCTCAAGCTTTATTCCCGCGCTTTTCGCATAAACCATGTACTCCGGGAAATAGGGAGCGAAGGTGATTATTTTGTCATTTGTCCCGAAGTCGCTGACAGCTCTGACACAGCAGGTCACAGCCGCCGCAGCTCCTATCGTCATGAATATGTTCTCCTCCGTGTAGCTCTCGCCAAACCGTTTGTTGAGGTCATCGGCAATGGCTTTCCTGACCCACGGTATGCCCTCCGCACTGGGATAGCCGTGCACGGCAACCGGATCTTCACCGCCAAGAATCTCCATAGCAACCTTAGTGACACACTCCGGCGGCTGCACACTCGGATTGCCGATACTGAAGTCAAACACATTGTCGGCGCCTATCTCAGCTGCACGCGCCTTGCTGTATTCAAATAGATCCCTTATTACAGATCTCGCGTTAACGTTTTTGCTGTATTTTTCGGATAGCATTCTTTCATCTCCCAACGGCCGCCCCGCGGCTCTCTTTAAAGTTTCATAAAAAAAGGCAGAGTATCTGAACCCCGCCCATTATACAACTTTCCGTTTGGCATTGAAAGACACCAGAATCAATTGAACAGTGTCATGTTTTCGCAGGCTCCCGGTCACCCTTTATCAATTATGCTAAATGTCCGGGATGAGTCAACCCCTAATACTGTTCCATGCCAGTCCAACTCGTAGATTTTGGTAATTCTGTCCATTGTTTTTCCACGTTTATTCCGCCTTATAAAATTGGTTTCTGCAATACTCGTCAAAATGGTCCGAGCCGCTGCCAGTCAGTATCTTAGCCTTGGTTTTCCCGTTGTAATCCAAAACGGCAATGTCTTTTGAGTATGAGCATGCAATTATTCCGTCTTCGCCATATGCAATCAGCGAACTGTACATGGTGCCGGAGATTTTTTCCCTTTCGCCGGTCCGGATATTGATTTTCCAGAATCCCTCTTCCGAATCGTTCTTGAACCTTCGAACATCCAGCTTGTTATACACTTTATACCGCCTGACTGAAAGATACATGTACTCCCCGTAAAAACAGACGGAATTCATAATCTTTTCTCCCTGCAGAACATGAAACAATTCCTTCACAGTGCCGTCCTTGGCGATTGACCAGAATCCTGACGTGCCCGTTCTTTGAACTATAAGGAATTCTCCGTTCGCCGTTTCAAAAACCCGTCCCGGGCAGAACGCGCCAATCCTGTTTTCCGTCTCAGAGTCTGACTGATACATAAAAACGTCATCTTGGCGGTACTCATAATCGCCAAAGGAAAACGAATCGCCCGCATATGGATCCGGAGCTTCTAACTTGTCATGGAAGGCAATATCGCTGCCCGAAATCGTAAAATACGGTCCAAGGCTTTCCGTATATGTTCGCGTCTGAAAGACTACAGAACAGTTCGCAGCATCTTCTTTTACCGGAGAATAGTACTCCGTTTCGTAAACCAAATCAGATACTCTCTCGCCCTTGAGAATGTCCTTTTGAATCCCGGTTTCTAGATCAAACGACCTGATTGCATCATTTTCCCGGGAGTCAAATAATGAATAGTAAATGAGGTGGCCGTCGATAAAACAGAGAGGACGCTCTACGCAAGATTCTGCGCCGCGCTTTTCACTTTGTGAGAGGCTCAATATTCTGACAGCCCGGTCCCCTTTTACCTTGTAAAGTCCTTCATCCAAACCATCCTGCTTGTTTTTGGTCGCATAGAAGTACAATGTTCCGCCGTACGGATAAAGCGTATAAGGCTCCGCACTCCATCTGTCAATCTGAACCGCACCGCCAATATCACTTTCCGCAGCAGAGAACTTATACTCTCTGACAATTCGCAGCTTTTTGATTAATATGATTGCCGTCACAGCAGCTATTGCCAAAACAACGACCGCTATAACCGCAATAATCACTTTCTTAGAAATCTTTTTCATTATGAGTCCTCTTTTTTGTTCACCCTTTATCGATTATGCTAAATGATCTTGATGTCCATACCAGTCCATTCTGCCAGGTGAATGTATACCTTTGGCCGTTGAAGTATGACAGAGTGTTCTCGTTGACGTCGTATATGATAGCCTCTGTGTTTGAAATGGGTATTCTATTCTTGGGCTGGTGCTTAGCTTTTATCCAAGGGTTCTAGGCAGTAGCCTAAAGGTCTCGCAGGATCAAAGTCAAACAAGTATCTCTGTGCTCTATACGGAACAAGCAAATAAAGTCCAAGCTTTTCACACCTTAGAAGAATAAATGGTAAATCATTATTTGCACGACCATACTCGACGCACCACCGGCCTTCAGAATCTGTTATAATATGTACTTCTTCACTTACGACTATTGAAGTCTCGAGATCCTCCCTTGCAATAGCATGAATATCAACAGCATGATACAATCTTTCATCAATCACAAACACACTATTCGATTGAGTATTCCAATCAAAGTACTGTCCGGTTATCAACTCAATTGCGCTTGTTTCTTTATTGCGGCATGCAGGCACGACAATAATCAGTGCAATCAATACGACAATAATCAATTTCTTTTTCATAGGGTATTATCCTCCTTCAACGATACGGATTGCCAGCACACCATGTGGATGGGTCTGTAATTTTTATTATCTGATTCGAGCCGTCACATCGTTCATACGGGACAACATACATTTCATCATAGCCAAAAAGATTCATGGCAATTCGATCTCCGCCGTATATGTTGTTGTATATTCAGATTGGCAATGTGCGTCTGAGATGTTATCGCATTTCCGCTTCCGTCTTTTACAGATGCAAGCTTTCCCCAGCCGTCATAAATGTATGTTGCGACAAGCGTATTTGCGGTATTTCTCAACTCAAGTATATCACCTTCGGCATTCTTTACAAAGTTATTTTTTGCATATGATGTGCCATTGAAGTATCTCAGAGCATAAGGGCTGCCCGATGCGTCGTAGAAGTACTCTATATACTCATTGCCCCATTTGTCGCAAAGAAGCATTGAGCCGTCGTTAAAACGGAGGGTTTTAGAATTAGAAGAGCGCGAATCAGAAACCTCGAAAAGTGCGTCCGGGACGGATTCCGCTTCAGTTTCAATATATGACAAATCAGGAACCGCTTCGTTTCCCACCGTAGGTACATAATCTTCAAAGGCAATTACGTTAAACCTAACCGAAATTAATGCAGCTGCAATTGCAAAAACAAGGATAAAAGCAACTGCTTTAAATCCAATACGGCTTCTGAGTTTCATACATATCCCTCCGTCTGTTTCTTTGTTTTCACCTATGCTGATATTGTATTCGAAGTAATCCGGCAAATATACAACCTATTTTGCCGAAAAGAGTTGCATAACTCTGCAAAACAATGTTATTGCCGCCGAAACGCCTGAGACTGGCTTATTGGCGGCTTTCGGTTGAAAAGGATGAATCAATATATAAAATTGGTGATAAGAAAGAATTCATTAATACAGACTTTACCGGAGGGAGGATACGCATGCACTACACCAAAAAGGACGATTTTCGTATTGCTAAAAGCAAAGAAAAAATCATAAATGCATACCTGTCGCTGCTCTCAGAAAAAGCACGATTCAAGATAACAGTTAAAGATATTTACACAAGAGCAGATGTAGACAAATCTACCTTATACAGGCATTTTAGAAGCATTAATGAAATTGAATCGGGAATTGAGGAATCTGTTCTTAAAAAGCTGAACCACCTTATTGACAATTCCGATTTGAACGACTTTTTAATGGGCCGCAAATCTTTTTTGCGCGCTCTGAGCGAAATGATTAATAACGACATGCTCTTCTTCTCAAAAGTCCTGTTTGTGAATCAACGCATAGAATTTGTTGAAAAAATAGATACGCGGATTTCAAATAAACTAAAAGATGCCCTGAGAGCGCATACGGGGCTCCCGGAAAAACACATGGATATTGTATTCACATTCGCTGTTGCAGGGAGAGTCGCAGTGTACAGAAAATGGATTATGGGAGGCTGCAAGGAAGATATAATCACTATCTCCGAGGTTCTTGAAAAAATATCTTCCTCAGGTTTTGACTCTTTTTTGTCGAATAAAAACAAAGAGGCTCAACAGTCCTTTAATCAATTGCCGAGTTTGGGATAGTATGGTATAATCGCATTGGCGGTAAACCACTACATCAATATTATCAGGAGAACTGTATGCTTCTATACGTAATTCGTCACGGTGACCCCGACTATCCGAACAACACTTTGACGCCCCAGGGCTTTAAGCAGGCTGATGCGCTTGCAAAAAGGCTTTCCGTTTTCGGGCTTGACGAGATATATACTTCGAGCCTGCCTCGCGCCTATCTCACAGCACAGCCTACAGCGGAGGCCCTCGGGATCGAACCCGTGATGTGCGACTGGGCAATGGAGGACGTTGCTTGGCGATATTTTACGGTTCCATACGATGAGGTCAATGTCACCTGGGCTTTTTTCACCGCCAAGTACAACAGGCTTTTTAACAGGCCTGAGGTTTTGGCCCTTGGGCGGGACTGGGCAAGTTCGCCGCTGTTTGAGGACCGCAAATTCAAGGAAGGCGTTGAAGCGGTGCAGAAAAGCGTTGACGATTTCCTTTTGAGTCTGGGGTACAAACACGACCCCGCCAATGGCATTTACACGCCTGTCAGCCACAACGACAAGCGGATCGCCCTCTTCTGCCACCAGGGCTTCGGGATCGCTTTTCTGAGCATGCTGCTGGACATTCCTTATCCGCTCTATGCGAGCCATTTTGACATAGGCCACAGCGGCATGACCGTTGTGGAGTTTTCGCTGAACAGCGAAGGCCTTGTTATCCCCAAAACGCTCCAGCACTCAAACGACAGCCACCTCTATAAAGAGGGGCTGCCCACAAAATACCAAAATTGCATAAACATCTGATTTCGCCGTAAAAAACAGCAGCCGCCGGCGCAATTCGAAGTGATGCGCCGGCGGCTGTTTCATATACTGTTTCCTACTGCAGAGTTAATCTGTTTCGCCGGTAATGTTCAAAGCGAAGTCGACAATGTACCAGGTGCCGTCAATTCTGACATACCAGAACGTTACGGAGTTTTGGAGGACCTTGGTGTTGTCGGTCTGGTGGTTGAAGCCTTTGATCCAGTAGTCAAATTCCACCGTGGCTACAAAGAAATCTTCATGGTAGAAGGTGATGTCCGCCAGTTTTTCGTTCTCAGTCCAGAAACTGTTGTGGGAAGTGAATGTGATCCAGAGGCTCTGGAAATTTACATAGGCCCTGGAATCGGGCAGACAATAGTTTTTGAGCTCCGTTTTCTCGAACTTCTCATCGTCGTCATCGTTTACGAATTTTGCGTAGCTGAGAGCTCTCTTGAAAAGAAAATCAAAATCGATTCCGTACTTTGAGGTGTCTTCCGGAGTGATTCCGGCGGTCGCGATGTATTCCTCTTCGTACTCGTCAAATTCAGGTGTGAACCGTCTGCCGTCAAAGTCCTCGTAAACCACATCGATTTCATTCTTGTAGCGCAACCCCGAAACGTGGTAGGAGACCATGGTCACGTCCTTGTCAAGGTACTGCTTCACGTCGCTGACCTCGTCAATGGTCCCGGTTTTCTTGGCGGTAAACCTGCCGTCCCCGGAGATGGCCGTTCCGTTGACAAAGACCTTGTAATTTGAGGGCGCCGTTGCAGCCACATCGTACTTTCTTGTGGTCCAGACGTTGAGCTTTCCGTCCCAGATCATATCCGCGTCCCTTCCCGTGTCGCGGTAAACGATTTTAAACTCGGGCTCTACCATCAATCCGTCAACCCGGTAATAGTAGGCTTTCTGCTCGCCGCTTTTTTCAAAGTCATCTTCAGCTGCGGTTGTAACCACAGGGTCGCCCACTCTGAACTTATCGCCAATGACATCCCCGTTCAGCAGGAAGTCGCAATCCTCCGGAACAAGGAGTTCCACCGCATACGAGCCCTCATAAAAAGGCGTAATTGACAGGAACCTGTAGGTGTCAAAACCGAACTTTGTCTTTTCCACCACTTTTTCATAGACCACCGTGGCAATCTTTCTGTCGCCGGCACTTATCAAAAAAGTCGGATTCTCGACGGCGTTGGGTGAGAAGGCTCTCATTACGTCGCAGCCGCCGTTCTTCTCGATAGCCTCCCTGATGCGCCTTTCGTACTCCTCCCGCTCCAGCGTCATGGAATTCGGCAATGTCTCACGGTCATAGAGCATATCGTAGTTTCCGCTCTCAATGACCGACGCAATCCTGACCGTTTCCTCGTAAGGAAACTTCTGGGAGTTGTCGTAGTCCATCATCACGTTGTATCCGTAGATGAGCACGCCAACGCATATCGCCGCCAGCACAACGAGCCACACGGCGAAAATCTTCCAGAACAGGCTGCCTCTTTTCCTGATCTTTTCTTTTTTCTCTGTTTTTTTATCTGCTTTCTCTGCCATTTTGCCTCTTGCAATAATAAATGTCACTCGCCAAGCTTCGTAACAATGATGCTTGTCGCAATAGTACGTTTTCCGTTGAAATAGAGCATGTACGGGCTCGTGATGACCTCGTCCTTGTAGTACATGTATGACGACATGCCGCCGTCAAGGTTTGCAGCGTTGACAGCGCCGAGGCGCATAAACACTTCAATCAGGTCCGTGTAGGACGCGCCGAGGCTGTGAGACTGTCTGCCGTCAATGACAAGCAGTATAACCGAGCCGTCTTCGCGCTGGCCTATTGCCGTCCTGGGGTGGAAACCGACGTTTGTACCCGTTGTCGGCACGACGCAGGGCTCGCCGTTTTTGACTAGTATCGGGCCCCAGTTGACGGCGTCACGTATACCGAGCTCTCTGGCCCTGGCGGCAGTCATATTGTCAACGTGCAGGATGTTGTTGCTGTCAAAACCGATTACTTCATACTCCACGTTCTCTCGGCCCCACAGAAGCTTTCCGTTGATGATGACGAAGCCGCTTTCGTTGCGCCCTTCGGGTATGCCGCCCGTCCTGTAGTCGCTTCTCTCGCTGTAGCCGCCGGCGTTAACCGCGGCAAGTGCATTGGCGTCTTTTGCCATCTGCTCGGTTGTTTTACCGACTATTCCGTCGCCGTACTTTTCAAGGCCTGCGACTTTGACCCTCGAGGGGTCTTTGATGATGAGCGCCTTGCCCACGTAGGTTCTGCCCTTGATGTCCATCAGGCAGACGCCATCCTCGTCGTAAACTATGCCGCGCTCCTTGTCTTCTTCTTCTTTCTTCTTTTTGCGCTCGGGATCCTCTTCCTCAACACCCACGACGATCTTGCTTGTGTCCGTGGCGCCCTCAGGAACAATTATTTCGTTTCTGGCAAGGATATTGCTCACTTCCTCATCGGAAATGAACATTCTGGCGCAGAAGTCAAGGGCTCCCGTGTCTATCATTGTCGTCACAAAAAGATCCTTCACGACCTTGGTGTCGCTCTTGGAGATAATGTAAATGGACGAAATAAGAACCATCATGACGGCAATTACAACCGAAAGAATTACCGCAAAAATGCGGATAAAAACCTTTCCCGTCATGATTGCGGCCCGCTTCGCCGCCTTCTTTTTGTTCGCTTCTGTACTTTTTTCTTTTTTCATTTTCTTCAGTCTTTGTCCGCTCCGAACCGGCAATACCAATCCGCCGCTATCAATCACCTATCTCATATCTTATTGCCGCCAGGGTTGCCATGCCTGCGGTCTCCGTCCTGAGTATTCTGGTGCCCAGCGTCACCGGGGTGAACCCTTCGCTAACCGAGGTTTCAACTTCCTGCATTGAAAATCCGCCCTCGGGCCCGATGAATAAGTAAATCTTATCCGCGGGGAGTCTCTCCCGCAGAACATCTTTGAGCGTTTTTTCGTGCTCGTTTTCGTAGGGGATTATCCGGAGGCCCCCGTCAATGACGTTGAAAACATCTTTAAATTTCACCACATCGCCAATGAAAGGAACTATCCCCCTCCCCGATTGTTTCGACGCCTCGGCAGCTATTTTCTGCCACCTGGCAACTTTTTTTGCTGCGTCCTGCTTTGTGTCAAACTTCACGACAGTCCTTTCGGTGACCACCGGAATGATGCCGTTTACGCCAAGCTCAACGCATTTCTGAATTATAAACTCCATCTTCTCGCCCTTGGGTACGCCCTGGAGAAGAATCACAGGAACCTTAGGCTCTGAAGGACATTCCTCGCTGCCGGTGATTCCGCAGGTGATGCAGTCCTTCGAAATATCTTTTATTACGCAGGAATAGACGGTACCCGCAGTGTCGCAAAGAGTGAGAGCGTCGCCGGGTTCAGCTCTGAGCACAGTTCTCAGGTGGCTCACGTCGGAGCCTGTGATGAAAGCCTTGGCGGCTTCCCTGTCGATATTGGTGTCCGGGACAAAAAACCTCATAGTGCAATCCCTGCTGATTAATTATACCGTTTCTTCTTTAAACGAAGTTTATAATATTTCCGGAAAATAAAGGCTTCTTTGAGAAACACAAGGAAGCAACCGCATTTTCAGGCGTATTGCTTCCCTGTAAACCGCTGAATCAAACGATTGCGAGAGTTACTTTTTGTTTGCGTATTTCTCGAGGAACATTGCGTGGTCAGAGCTTATCGTCTTGTAGTTTGCCTTGATGTCGTTCTCCATCTTCGTGTAGACGGTCTCGATCATCTGGAGGTTTGTATTGACAACTTCCCTGAGCTTCTGGTAAGCCTTCTCCTGGTCGTTTTCAACCTTTTTGCGAACTGCGTCTGCATAGGCATCGGCGTCGGCGCGAACGTTTGCAGAGTAGTTGTCCGCATCGTCCTTGACGGTCTTCATGTAAACCGCGGCGTCTTCTTTAGCTTTCGCTGTGATGGCGTGCTCTTCGACGAGCCCTGCGGCTCTCTTTTTAGCTGTTTCCACGATAACGGCAGCTTCGTCTTCAGCATCGGCAACAATCTTTTCGGCTTCTTTTTTGCCCTGTGCATTGGCGGCTTCGATGGCATCCGAGCATGTTCTGTCGCAGTCTTCCTTGCGCTTCTGGATATCAGCGTCAAGCTTTGCGGACTGTTCATCGAGTGTCTTCTTCATTTTGTTTGCGCTGTTGACAATGGTCATTGCGTTGTCAAGCACGTTGTGAGCCCTGTCGATTGCTTCCGGAAGGTTGTCGTTCAGCAAAGCTACAATCTCTCTGAGCCTTGCGGGATCCTCTATCGTACCTTTCTTGCGGGTAAAGCCTCCCTCTTTCATGGAATCGACGATTCCGGTCAATTCTTCGAGTGCCGATTTGTACTCGGCAAGTTTTTTCTTTTCAGCGCCCACAGAAAAATTTCCGGAATCTCCACCTGCCGGTCTGTCGTCTTCGTAATACTCTGCCATTTTTTTATCCTCCGTTTGTATCGTCTTGCCCGGACCGGGCACCCCTCTCTTTTTTGAACACCCGAGGCGTTCCTTCTATTTCGTCTTCACTTTATCGTAAATGTCGCCAATGACGTTCTCAGGCACAAGGCCGCGGATGTTTCCGCCGTGCATCGCCACATCCTTAACCACGCTTGAACTCAGATATGAGTTGTTAATATCGGTCATGAGGAATATGGTTTCCACGTCCGGACTCATGTGTTTGTTGAGCATAGCCATCTGAAGCTCGTACTCATAATCCGATACGGCACGAAGACCTCTCACGATTGCGTCCGCTTTTTTTTCGTGCACAAAATCCACCAGCAGGCCTTCGAACATTTCTACCTTCACGTTTGGTATGTCCGCTGTGCACTTCCTGATGATAGCTACCCGCTCCTCCATCGTAAACAGTGTCTTTTTAGCGTCGTTTCGCAGGACTCCGACGATGAGCGAGTCGAACAATCTGGATGCTCTAATTATAATATCCAAATGTCCGTTCGTCAACGGGTCAAAGCTTCCGGGATAGATTCCAATCCTCTTTTTTTTCGTCTCCATAGGCAAATTTTTACTCTCCACGGTATTCATAAAGTGTCACGGCGACGGTGCCGTAGCTTCTTGTTTTGATTTTCTCAAATCCGCCGATAACATCCGGGAACTCCTCTTCCCTGGCATGCTCGCAGACCGCCACAGTTCTCTTCGGAGGAAAAATGTCCTCATTTACTCCGCGGCAGATTCTTTCGATGCCCTTGGCGGTGAGGGCCTTCTCCACATACCCTTTTCTGTAGGGAGGATCGAGCAGGAGCAGGTCCGCATGCAGGTCTTTTCTGACCATGGCCTGCAGGGCCTCCTTGTAGTCGCCCTTTACGACCTCTGACATGCCGCCAAGGTCAAGGGCTGCAACATTCTCCCGTATTATCTTCACGCAGTCGGCGGAGATGTCGCAGAAAACGCAATGCTTTGCACCCCTGCTCAGGGCCTCGATTCCGAGGCTGCCGTTGCCGGAGAACATGTCGAAAACCGTTGCCCCGGGAATCTCCTCCATAATCATACTGAACATGGCCTCTTTCACCCTGTCAAGGGTAGGCTTTGTCCCGTCGCTGTCAAGCGTCTTCAGTTTGCGTCCGCGGCAGGTCCCCGCGATAACCCTTACCATTCCGCTGCCTCAAAAGATCAGCAGATCTCTCACAGGCGCCTTTGTGATCATCCTGAGTTTGCCGTTGTCGCCAATGGTAACAAGGTCCTCGATTCTCACACCGCCAAGGCCAGGAACATAGATTCCCGGCTCGACGCTGAATATCATGCCTTTTTCAAGCACCAGCTCGCTTCCGGGCGACACCGAAACGCCTTCGTGGACATCGATCCCCACGCCGTGGCCAAGGCTGTGGCCGAAATACTCGCCGTAGCCGTAGCCGGCAATCACATCCCTTGCCAGCTTGTCCAGATCCTTGCCCTTCATTCCGGGTTTGTATCCGTCAATAGCGGTCTGCTGGGCCTCTTTTACCACCTCGTAGATTTTGCGCATCTCCGCAGAGGGCTCCCCCGCAAAAACAGTTCTCGTCATATCCGAGCACATACCGTTGTAGAAGGCGCCGAAGTCTATGGTGATGCCGTCGCCCTTCCCGATGACCTTCCCGCTGGCGGTTCCGTGGGGCATGCTGCCTCTCACGCCTGACGCGATAATAGTGTCGAAAGAGGGTTTGTCCGCGCCCGCCGTTCTCATCTCATACTCAAGCCTTGCGGCGAGCTCAATCTCGGTGATGCCTGTCTTGATGTACTTGAAGGTTCTCTCAAGGGCTGCGGAGGCAAGGTCGCAGGCGGCCTCTACCTTGGCGATTTCTTCGGGGGTCTTGATGATTCTTGAGTCAAGGAAGAGATTTCCAACACCGAAGAGCTCCACGCCAAGCTTTTCAAAGTAGTTCACATACATGGTGTGAAGCACCGCAAGGTCCTCATAGCCCACCTTTTTAATGCCTTCCTGCATGACAAGATCTGCCATCGTTTTAAGGTTCCATGCGCCGCTCTTGACCAGCTCGTAGTCGCCGGACTGATTTCCGGCCTGCACATAGTAGCGGGAGTCCGTTATGATGAACTTCTTGTCCTTCGTTATCAAAAGCAGTGCGTCGCCGTAGCCTGTGAAGCTGCTGCAGTAGTAGACGTTCTGCCACGAACTGACGATTATAGCGTCGTATTCCTTTTCATCGAGGAACTTTCTGACGGCTTTTACAACTCTTCTCTCTTCTTCCAAAATAATCACCTTCCGTTGCAATTCTTTCCGGGTTTCACGTCTCCGGCGCCTTTCAGACGTCGTCTACGACCTCGTCGGCGGTCTCGCCCTCTTTTGCGGGCTCTTTGTCCTTATCCTTGTCTTTGTCCTTTACCACCTTTTTTGCAGTGCTTGAAATCGCCTTGCCGATGGCTTTGCCTGCGTCGCCGAAGCTGTGGCCGACGCCGCTCCAGTCCTTTCTCAGGTCGGGATCCTCCTCGCCCTCCTTGGGCTCTTCTTCAGTCGCCTTGTTGAAACCTTTCTTCACAGATTTTGCAAGAGCCTTGCCAAAGCCTTTAAAAGCCCGTCCTGTGTCTCCGCCAAACTCTTTCCAATCGTCCTTAACTGCCATTTTTTATGCCCCGGGGAAAGCCCCGGACCGTCCTTTCTTTATTTATCTGTCTGATTATATTCCAAACCCGAACCGTTGTTAATAGCCGAGTTCTCTTTAAGGTTTCTTTTTCTCTTCTTTTGGAAAAGAATCACTGCTATCATCTCTGCAGAGCCCACAACGATTCCGCAGCCCGTCAATATCAATCCCGTGTTCTCTCCCGGAGTGTTGTAGACCGCCTCCACGCTGCTGACACCCGCCTCAAGGGGTATCGCAATAAGGCCCGCAGATTCATATGCGCTTACGGTCTTGCCGTTGACCTTCACCGTGAAACCCGTCGAATAAGGCGCGCTAACAAAGGCGACGCAGGGCTCGCCGGCCTCGAAAACAGCCTTAAAACCGTCGTCAGTCATTTCAAAAGTCTTTGCCGCCAAAAGTTTTCTTTCCGCGGCAGCGTCGGAGAGGCTCTTCAACCCGCCAATGTCGCCGTGGCTGACACCTGCCGCCTTGGCGTCTTTTTCGTCAAGGACCACATAGGAAAGCATAGCGAGGGCCCTTTGGTCCTTCGGAAGCGCCTTTATTTCCTCCGGGGTCACATAACTTGTGTAGGCAAAGCCCATGGGAATAAAGTTTTCGTACTCGAAAATGTATACGACGCTGCCGTCGGGGTACTTATACTCGGCGTATTTTTTGCCTCCCGCGGGACCTCCATTCGGGTTTGAAGTGAGGTAGAACCTTGCCGACAGTAGGGCCATTTCCGCCTCTGAAAAACTGCCTGTGGTGGTGACGTTTCTCGGCTCGCCAATGAGCTCGTAGAACTTAAACAGGCTGCCGTCCACTGTGCTGATGAAGGAGTTGACGGAGGGTATGCCCGTAAGCATTGATACGTTGTCGAATGAATCTGCGAAGTAGGTCTTGCCCTCTTCATGCCAGTCGCAGCGCATCCTGTAGTTTTTATCTGCGGGGAGCAGTTTTGCGATACCGCCGGATGAGGTCAGAATCGCCTTGGCTTTGTCCGCACCCATTGCCCCCTCTGTATTGGCAATGCCTTCTTCGTAGTAGTTTTCGGCAACATGGGTGCCCAAAGAGTATCTCAGGGCTGCCGCTCCCGTCGTCAAAACACCTGCTGCAAGAACACATACGGTGAGAGTTTTTGCGAATTTTTTCGGATCCGTTTTGATCGCCAGCGCCAGCATGCCGAAGGCGAAAGCCTGGCCCGCAAAGCCGTAGATCACCAGCATGGCCACATTGACGTTTTCGGTCATCGACGTTACGCCCCTCAGCTTGTACCAGAGGACGGCCGCCAGCTCTATTAGCATTGTGAGAACCACACAGACAAGGTTGATCAATGCGCCGGAAACTATGTCTTTTTTGGTGAACGATTCCGTGTCATTGGCGTCTTCCGCCGTGTACCTGTCAACGGCAACGCAGGAGAGCATTGCGAAAACAAGGGCGGGCATGAAGAACCAGCGGGCGTAATAGTGGGTGTTGAAAAACGAGAAGGCTCCGTTCAGAACGGGGACCAGCGAGATTATCGCCAATGTCACAGGGAGGTAAGCTTTTGCCTTCCTGAAATTCTTCTTTATATAGGGAAAAACCAGGGCCATAGCGGCAAAGGGAAGAGCCATTGCGCAGGAGCTGCAGCCCTGCTGGAACAGATAGTTTCCGGAGCCCATCACATCCGCGGGCATGAAGTATGCCTGAAGGATGGTGACATACTGCGTGAAGTGGTAGAAGAGGCTGAAATCGTGGGAGCCCACCCGGGGGTTCGAGGCCACCGCCAAGATCGAAGGCAGTAACACAACACCCGCCAAGGCAACACCCAGCGCACCCTCGAAAAGCACCTTGCCGAAGTCAAACAGCTTGGCCTTTGCACTCCCCTTCACGAGAAGCACCCTGAACACAAACCATATCACAAGGAATATGACCTCGCCGAAGAACAGGTAGAAGTTTGTCATTGCCGACAACGCAACCGCCGCGGCAAACACAAGAGGTTTGCCTTCGAGGAGCTTTTCAAACGCCGCCAGCAGCCACGGAAAAAGAGCCATCGAGTCGTGGAACGGGAAAAGAAGGCTGACCGTCTGAATGCCGGAGAATGCGTAAAACAGGCCGCAAAGCATTGCCGCGTTTTTGCTTTTAACGAATTTTTTCGCAAAAACCGCGGCGCCGACAGCAGCTGTGACATACTTCAGCACCAGCATTGGCGCAGTCAGATACGGCGCCGCAGCCGCAGGAAAGATTGCAATTATCAGCGTAAACGGGCTGTTCAAATTGTAGAAACTGAGAGCCGTAGAGGGGTCGGAGCCCAGGTCTATGAGCCAGCTCCAGTTTGCCGGCGAGCGGATCAGCGAGACATTGTAAATGTTGAATATCTGCTGCTGCCATGTGAAGTCATCCGATAAAAGAAGCATCCCCCTGCCGGCAATGAGGGCAGGCAGAACAGCCAAAAAGGCCGCAACGGCCGCAAGCAGCGCCGTCCGGCCGATATAGCCGTATCTTTTTTCTTTCCTCAGATCGTTCATCGTTTTTACATTGGCGGTCCTTTGCCCGCCTTTTAGCCTCTCAGAAGCTCTCAGTCACAAGTTTTCACCTGTTATTGTACCATCAAAAACCGCTAAAGTCTTTCACATTTTGCAGGCAACTTCCGCCTGCTTTTTGTAGAAGGCTATGCCGAGTTTCAAAATGCTCAGCCCCCGTTCCTCAAGAGGAAGCGCATATTCTTTTTCATCGATCTGCAGCAGTGCGTCCCGGGACAGGGCCTGAAGCTGCTCTGTTATCGTATCTGCATTGGCGGCGGCATGTCAAGTTACATGTCAAATTACAAGCGAAGAATGTCAAATTACAAGCGTTTAATGTCAAATTGCATGTCAAATTACAACCAATGAATGTCAAATTACAAGTGTTGAATGTCAAAATACAAATCAAAAAACGGTCCGGATTTTATCATGCGACTCGCCCGAGACCGTTTGTCGGTGTTTTTTGAAGACCAAACCGTGTGCTTTTACTTCACAGAAACTCTTTGTGAATGCAGTCGCCCTCAAGGTCCTCAAGCACCGTGTTGAAGCTGTCGTTTCTGCAGTACGGAGGACACCTCTTAAGATTGATACTTTCGTAAACCTGCCATTTTCTGTAGGAGTTCCAGACCTCTTCAAAAGTCTTGCCCTCTCCTCTCATATCGCCAATGAGAAAATCCGGATCCTGTCTGTGGTGCAAGCAGGCGAAGACCTTGGCGTCAGCGGTGACAACTGTCGAGAAGAACATTCCCCGGCAGCGGCTGTAATCCCTTTCAGGACCCTTTTCAAACCTTGCATATTTCTGAAGCGAGGCTCTGACTTTAAAATCTTCGGTCTCATATTTTTCTTTGAGCCTGAGATATTCTCCGGAAATATCCGTGCTGTCGCCCGTGAAGGGTCTGAACTGTGCCGCACCCACGCCGCAGTCCCTGCAGAGGACCACAAATTTTTCCATGTCGCACACGGTCGATTCCCCGGTAAGGAAGCCTGCGGTAAAGGACACAGCCGAGCCGGTCTCTTCTTTCACATTGGCCATAAGCCGCATGTTTTCGCACACCTTGAGGAAGCTTTTTTCAGGCATCCCGTGGGTTTTTTTATACATTTCCGCAGTTCCCGCGTCGAGGCTGATTCTGAAGTATGAGCAGTACTTGGCGATTGCAAGCGCCTTTTCCCTGTCAAGGGCAAGACCGTTGCTGTTGAGCCCGATTTCCATCCCCGTGTTCTTAATCAGTTCGAGGGTCCTCACAAAGTCTTTGTGAAGCAGAGGCTCGCCGCCCCCGCTGATTATAACGCCCTGATTGCCCATCTTTTTCAGGCCCGAAACAATCATTTTTATCTCGTCCCAGGTGAGCTCGCTGCCGTTTTCTTTCACGCCAACGCATAGAGGGCAGTTGTTGTTGCACTTGTTGGTCAGATCAAATTCAGTCACTATCAGCGTCTTTCCTGCGTCAAAAAAGCGGGCCAGTTTGTCCTGATAATGAAGTATTTTCTTTCCTGAGTTGAACTCGTTAAAAATTGTTTTTTCCATCATTTTGCCTCTGATCTGCGGTCAGTTAAAACCCGCGCTCCTGACTGCCGCCACAGCCTCTTTCAGCGTTTCAAAAAAGTCGCCGGGTATAACTCCTTCAAATGTGGCGGCGCCGTCGTACCCCGCCCTGTCAAGAGCCGCTTTTAAAGCTTTCATCTCCTCAATATCGTCAGCTTTCGGGAACTCCCTGAAATGCTTCAGACTCGACAGATGGACATGGGCAATGCTGCTGCCGTACCCTGCTATCTCGTCAAGAGTCCCTCCTCCGAGAATTGTGTGAAAATAGTCAATGTGAAGCTTCAAGGCCCCGTCTCCGACCCTCTTCACGATGTCCATTGCCTCTTTGGCGGAATTTATAAAGTTGCACTCCTCTTTGCGAAGTTCCTCCAGCGCAATTGCAATACCGTATTCTTTTGCCGCAGGAAGCACAATTTCCCGCAGAACATCGCAAAACCTCTCTTCCGCAGTCTCCTTACTCATTCCCTCCGGGATGCGTCTCTGAGCTCCGCAGCCGAGCACAACGATTTTGCCGCCAAGGATCGATGCCTTGGCGAATGCGTCTTTCAAATAGTTTTCAAGGGGCCCGTAGCAATCCCTGCCGCCAAGGAGAGGCATATCGCCCGTAAGCATCCCGTTCAGCGAAACGCACCGGATGCCCGCCTCATCGCAAATCTCGCGGGTTCTTTTCAGACTGTCAAAACCGGACCCGGCAACAAGGAAAAGCGGCGGCTCAAAACAGTCGCAGCCGTATTCTTTGACTTTTACAATCTTGTCGTCGCCCCAAACTCCGCAGGAGCCGATCATCATGTTAAGCACCCCCGTTTTTTGAACTGCCCTATAATTTTATCTCAAAACGGGAATTTCGGCAACAGTTTCAGGCTACCTTTGACGACACATGCAGGTATGTTAGGCAAGCAAATACAGAATAACGACATGTGCGCAAAAACCAGGCAGTAGACTGTACGCCCAAGCCGAGAAACCATATTCTCAAGGAATGCTCTAATCCAATCTAAACTTGCTAACTACAATTTGATTACAGATATAACAGGAACATATTCCCGTATGTGTTTCTGTTTTATGCATTCTCTCCTTTTAACACGAAGAAACGAAAGCGTTAAAGCTTCTCCGTTTTGAACCAATAACGGGCAGTCTATAGTTATTCGGTTTAATTCAATTTGGTCTATTATGCTCCCTGTGTTCATATCAAACGAAATGAATTTTCCTTTTTCTCCCAGAACGTATGTATATAGCATGTTGTCAACAATACAGATTTTATTGGTTCCTTTCGTAAGTATTACATTCTTTATGATACCTGTGTTGGCATCCAGCAAATAGACTCCGCCTCCATGCTCAGCGGTGCAAATAATGAATGTATCGTCCTTCAATATGATGTTGTGATATAGGTATCCCCTCAGTGTTTGTTTCCAAAGCAAAACACCCGAATCCAAACGGTAACATTCGTATTTTTCTGCTGATGGGTTTTTGATTAGATACGGACCGACTACATACTGGTCTTTCGCAAATTTATACATACGATCGTTGATAATCGTCTCGAATGACTGCTCAGAGCGTTCCATTTTCAATGTGTTTAAGTTTAAATAGTCTTTATTAGAGACTATCAGCCGGTCTTTCTTTTCGTCATGAATCCACTGTGACGGTATTAAGAAATCTTCGACCTCTAACTGCAAATGATTTATTTGCTGTCCTTCGGCGTTAAAACAATCTATAGCTAAAGTATCATGCTTAAAACGGCTTGAATAGCAAAAAAGATAGCAATCATCTAATTTTTTGAATAGTCCATTATATTCAAAAAAACTTGCAGTTCTGTAGGAATCGCCATATTGAAAATCGAGTTGTTTTATCATGATAGATGCTTCCTTTCTTTAACTTCAATTCCAAGGAATTAATTCCTCGACAATAGCCAAGGGATTATTCTTTTGCATTATTTTCATCTTAAGCTTCAAAACAGCCAAACCAACTCCTGAAGCTTGAGATTTACTTGCAAATTCCCAAATATGGTATATGCCGTCTTTGCCAAGAGCAATAACATCAGGCCTTTGGCTACCGACCAACCCTGCTGTTTTCAAAGCTCTGTTGCCGTATATTTCTGTGTAATTATCAGATTTCTCCAATGCCTCTATGAAACGATCTATGCGTTCCTTATGAATATCGCGGCCGTGTCCACCGCCAAGCCTCTTGCATTCATTATGTACCAGCACTCCCTCATCGCCGACATAGTACGTGTGGTACCCTTCGACCTCAAAGTTGTAAACCTTTACAGGACTCTCGAGTATCTCGTGCTGGATCTTCTCGACGACTACATATTCCCCGTTTACCGTTACAAGAATGTCTCCCGCCCGCAGCTTGCAGGCTGCTGTCCATCCTTTAACCGGAGAGTAAAACGGGTGCTCGTTTGTACAGACCGTTTCCTTTCCCTTAATCGTTACGTGTATAAGTTCATCGGCTTCCTTGACAAATGTCCGGACTACTTTCCTTAGTCCCACATTCCCGCTTGTCTCATTATAATCTCTTGAAAAGGCATTGGCAAGTTCAGTCCTCTGATAGCTGACATCAGAGCGCCTGTACGGATTGATGTTTTCAACGGTCGCAGGTTTTCCGAGTTTTTCCAGCGCAA
>CACZNV010000132.1 GCA_902782645.1 uncultured Ruminococcus sp.
ACATTGCCGAACCTGGTGGCGGAAAAGTTTACCTTGTTTCCCTCTTTTGCGGCGTAGGCGGCTACAATCATCTCGCAGAGCCTCTTGGTGGCGCCCATGACGTTTGTGGGATTAACCGCCTTGTCGGTGGAGAGCATTATAAACCGCTCAGCACCTGTCTCAACGGCGCATTTAACGGTGTTAAGGGTGCCAAAGACGTTGTTGTAAGCCGCTTCCACGCAGTTTTCCTCCATGAGAGGCACGTGCTTGTGGGCTGCGGCGTGGAGAACCACCTCAGGCTTGTATTTTTGGAAAACCTTCAACAGCCCGTAGTAGTTTGTGACCGAAACGATCTCGATTCTCACATCGATTTCATCCCCGTAGACTATCTTGAGCTCCTGTCTCACGTCGTAGGCGCCGTTCTCATAGATGTCGGCAATGACGATAAGCGATGGTTTCATCTTGGCGAGTTTTCTGCAAAGCTCAGCTCCTATAGAGCCTCCCCCGCCTGTGACAAGCACCCTTTTGCCACGGTAATAGGCCGCGGTATTTTCGTCAAGGATGCTCTTGGGCTTTCTGAAAAGCAAATCGTCAAGGCCCATGTTTCTGAACCTTCCCCGCTCGGAGACGCCGCCCCGGAGTGACTTATAGTCGCAGGTTCTCACCTTGAAGCCCCAGTCCCTGAAACGCCTGTAAAGGGTTTTTGCAATGTTCTCGTCAATCTCCGGGCAGGCAAAAATAATCTCGCTGATTTCATACTCCCGGAGCATTATATCCGTTACCGCGCAGGCGTCGTAGATCTTAAGGTCGTGTATCTGGCGCCCTATCTTATCCCTGTTCACGTCCGCAAAAAATTTCGGAACATAGTTTGACTTGGGGTCGCCGATCATCTCCTCTGCAAGAGCTGAACCCTCGTCCCCTGCGCCGAGTATCACCACATTGCTCTGAACCGCAGCGGAGTCTCTGTCCTGGTTTGAAGGCGAAAGCGCGAAAAACCTGAACACAGAGAGGAGAAAACGGCCGTATTTTGTGCGGGTGTTGCCGCACTTGTACACGTACCTGTAAATCATCCTGATGGCCAGAGAGCCCAGAAGGGTCGCACAGTAAATCGAGAAGCCTCTCGCGATGGTGATGTGCTTGATAGGAAGGAAAAGTTCAAGAAACAAATAAACCACAAAGGCTGCGCCGTCGGTGACAAGGAGCCTGAT
Organism: uncultured Ruminococcus sp.; assembly: GCA_902782645.1. GTDB lineage: Bacteria > Bacillota > Clostridia > UBA1212 > UBA1212 > UBA1212. The sequence goes on from CACZNV010000132.1 coordinate 1,188, forward strand.
GTAGCACTGGATGCCGCCGTATCTCCAGATCTGATTGTAGATTCTTCCGATGATCCTTGCGGCAAAAATCGGAATGCCGGCAAGAGCTATATGCAGGAACATGTCAAGAGCTCCCAGCCTCTCGTCGGCGGAGCGGTTCTGATAAAGGACAAGCATGATAATGCACACGCCAAGGAATATCACCAGATCATACAGTACCAGCACCGCCTGGCCGGTGTGCTTTCTCGGTTTTTTCTGCTTTAAGCCGCTTTTATCAGTCTTGTCTGCCATAGAGTTTCCTTAGTTGAGGCGGCTGTGCCGCCCCGTTGTTTTTTCCTGTGTAAAGCCGCCCCGGCAGCAAATAAAAAACCGCGGCAGCGTATCATATTGATGATAACACAAAAGCCGCAGGTTTGCAATAAAATAAAAGCTTTAAATATTTAAGCTGCATTCAATTTGGGCGCAAAAAAAGCTCCGGCCAAAATCTCCCGGAGCCTGTCAGTTTTAAACTTTACAGCCGGCTGTCAGAGCCTCCACCAGAGGAATCCGGAATTTTCAAGTTCCTCCTTCGGAATAATGCCTTTAACGTCTATTATCACCTTGGGCCTGCCGTTGTCGGTAAACCGCTTTGCAATGCCGGAAAGACCCATTCTTTTGAACTCGTTATGGGCCACGGCGATTATCACGCAGTCGCTGGTTTTGATGGATTGGAGAGTTGAAAGCCTTATTCCGTACTCCGCCAGAGCCTCTTCCTTATTTGCCCTGGGATCCACCACTTTCACCCTGACACCGTATTCACGGAGAGTGTTGTAAATGTCCACCACCCTGGTGTTTCTGATGTCCTTGCAGTTTTCCTTAAAGGTGAGACCCAAAATGGTCACTCTGGCTTTTGAGACAGCAACATCCGCCTCGGCAAGCTTTCTCACCGCCGCGTCCGCCACGAACTTTCCCATGCTCTCGTTAACCTGTCTGCCGCCAAGGATAATCGTGGAATGAATGCCCAGGCGCTCCGCCTCGTAGGTGAAATAGTATGGGTCCACGCCAATGCAATGGCCGCCCACAAGTCCCGGTCTGAATCCGAGAGCGTTCCACTTTGTGTTCATGCCGGCAATGACCTCGCCGGTGTCAATGTTCATCTTGTCGAACACCACGGCAAGCTCGTTCATGAAAGCGATATTCACATCCCGCTGGCTGTTCTCGGCCACTTTGATGGCCTCGGCTGTCCTTATGTTGGAAACAGGGAAAGTGCCCGCTTTGATCACCAGATCGTAAACGGCCTTAACGTCCTCAAGGGACTCCCTGTCCATGCCGGACACAACCTTTTGGATGTTTGTGAGCCTGTGCTTTTTGTCCCCCGGATTGATGCGCTCAGGAGAGTAGCCAACCTTAAAGCCCTTGCCGTATTCCAGGCCCGACTCTTTAACGAGAATGGGCACGCAGGTGTCCTCGGTGCATCCCGGATAAACCGTGGACTCGTAAACCACTATCGAGCCCTTGGTGAGATTTCTTCCCACAATGGTGCTTGCGGATATGACGGGCCTCAAATCCGGGCTGTGGTCGCTGTTGATCGGCGTGGGCACGGACACGATAAAGAAGGAGCATTTCCGGAGATCCGATTCGTCGCTTGTGTAAAAAATGTCCGTTCCGGCGACAGCCTCATCCCCCACCTCTTCAGTGGGATCCACACCGCTCTTCAACACGCCAATGCGTTTCTCCGAAATATCAAAGCCGGTCACTTTAAGACCTTTTTGGGCAAAAGCAACAGCAAGGGGAAGCCCCACATAGCCCAGCCCCACCACTGCCAGTCTCTTTTCGCCATTTGCAATCTGTTCTGAAAGAGTCATAAAAACCTCGTGATTAAATCATTAGAATTATCCTATATTATCGGAATTTTTTTCTTCGGTAGTTTCCTTGGCGGCACCCTCCACGACGCCCTCCGCCCTGAACACAGCCCTGACGGTGCCTATGAGGCATTTAAAGTCAAACCCCGGGCCCATGCGCTTTACGTATTCGCCGTCAAGCGCTGCCTTGGCGGGTATGGAGAGCTCGTCTCTTCCGTTAATCTGAGCCCAGCCCGTAAGCCCGGGCCTCACGTCGTTTGCGCCGTACCTGTCCCGCTCCGCCACCAGATCGTCCTGGTTCCATAGAGCCGGACGGGGCCCCACAAAACTCATTTTAAACGTCAGGATGTTGAAAAGCTGGGGCAGCTCGTCAAGAGAAAACCTTCTCAAAAACCTTCCCACCCCGGTGATCCTGTCTTCGGGATTCTGGAGCAGATGTGTGGCCACCTCGGGGGTGCCCTTTTTCATGGTCCTGAACTTTATTAGCGTAAAAAGTTTTTTCCCTTTTCCCACCCTCTTCTGACAGTAGAATGCGTGTCCCGGGCTTGTCACAAGCACCGCCAATGCAATCACCGCCATGGGCAGCAGCGTCAGCAGGATTAAAATCAAAGCTGCGGCGAAATCGAAAAAGGGTTTAAAAAACTTTGCGTACATGTTTGTCAGTCACCGGGCCCTCAAATCTGAGAGTCAGATGGTGTTCTCTTTCTCAAACTTTTTCCTCTCTGCAATGAGAGTCGAAACGATGGTCTCGCTTCTTTGAGCGGCTGTCTTCTTGTCAAGAAGGCTTGACGGGAATCTGGACTCGATCTCGTTTATGGTCTTCTTTGAGGTGAAAAGTCTCCAGCGCTTGTAGACCTTGGCGTCTTCGGGATTCTTTACAAAATACTCCTCGCTGGATTTCTTGTAGTCGTCGATTATGCTGCGGTTTGCGGCGATGTCCTCGTCATACCTTCTCAGGCGGTTCACGGTGGAAGGAATACTGTTGAAGGCATTCTTAAGCTTCTCTGTGACCGTCTTGTACTGTGATGTAAACGGGCAAGGCATCTTCTGGTCAACCCGCTCCGTAACAATCAGGTCTTTCCCTTTGACCACGGTCTTGTAGCCGATGGTGTAGGTGATGGGCTTCGAGGCTTCCTTTATATAGTCGAGGGTGTCCTTGATGAGGTGCTTCTTGACGTTTTCAAGCGTGGGCCAGCGGGTGAGGCTCTCCTGGTTGATGAGGTCAGCGCAGGACTCCAGGTAC
>CACZNV010000133.1 GCA_902782645.1 uncultured Ruminococcus sp.
CCTTCCGTTATGGAAGCCTGGCAGAAGATTACAGGCCACAGAATCTATGAGGGCTTCGGTCAGACCGAGAGTGTGGTCATCATGGCTAACTATCAATGGGCTGATCCGAGACCCGGTTCCACAGGTAAACCTGCAGCTTCTTTTAACATAAGAATCATGCGGGAGGACGGAACTCCCTGCGACATTGGCGAGGAAGGCGAAATCGTTGTTGTGGGCGCTAAAGAAAACAGACCCACCGGCCTCACCATCGGTTACTACATGGATGACGAAGCCAACGAGCGCCTGTGGCGTGACGGCAATTACCACACCGGCGACAATGCCTGGTACGACTCTGACGGCTACATTTGGTTCGTGGGAAGAAACGACGACGTTATAAAGTGCTCAGGCTACAGAATAGGTCCTTTTGAGGTTGAATCCGCTATTATGACCCACCCCTCGGTACTTGAGTGCGCCGTAACAGCCGCTCCCGACCCGGTAAGAGGCCAGGTTGTCAAGGCGACCATCGTACTTGCAAAAGGTTACGAACCCTCCGAAGAACTAAAAAAAGAGATTCAGAACCACGTTAAAAAGGTGACTGCTCCCTACAAATACCCGCGTATTGTCGAGTTTGTAAAGGAGCTTCCGAAAACCACAAGCGGTAAAATCAAGCGCGGCGAGATTCGCAAGGCGTCAATGAACAATCAATAAAAGCATCAGCTATGAAAGGATAATTACTATGAAGATTTTGGCATTTGACTACGGTGCAAGCAGCGGAAGATCTATCCTTGGCGAGTTCAACGGAGATAAGCTTTTCCTGAAAGAGACCCACCGTTTCAACAGCGACCCCGTTATGATGAATGACACATTCACCTGGGATTTTCTCAGACTTTTCCATGAGATGAAGAAGGGCATCATAAATACAGTTAACGGCGGCGACAGGGACATTGCTTCCATCGGCGTTGACACCTGGGGCGTTGACTTCGGTCTCATTTCCAAATCCGGCAAGCTCCTGGGAAACCCTGTCCACTACAGGGACGCAAGGACCGACGGCATGATCGAAAAGGCCTGCAGCATTCTCTCGGACAAAGAGATATATAACACTACAGGTATAGCATTTCAGAAGTTCAACACTCTCTATCAGCTTCTTGCCATGAAGTGTGAGAACGATCCGGCTCTTGACATTGCCGACAAGCTCCTTTTTGTGCCCGATCTTTTCAACTATTTCCTCACAGGCGAGAAATACTGCGAATACACCATCACATCAACTTCACAGATGTATGACCCCAACAAGAAGGACTGGGCAAGAGATATGCTTACAAAGCTTGGCATAAGGACCGACATCCTTTCAGAGGTCATTCCCGCAGGAACCAAGCTTGGCGGTCTCACAAAGAGCGTGCAGAATGAGCTTGGCGTCGGCCCCATCCCGGTAATCGCCGTGGCAGAGCACGATACAGGCGCTGCAGTTATGTCCGTGCCTTACGCCGAAAAGGGCGCCGCATTCCTCAGTTCCGGCACATGGTCTCTCCTGGGAATAGAACTTGAGAAGCCCATCATCAACGAGAAGACCCTGAAGCTAAACTACACAAACGAGGGAGGCTACAACAACAATGTGAGACTTCTCAAGAACATCATGGGTCTCTGGATCAACAATGAGTGCATGAGAGACTGGGAAAAGAAGGGTGAAGCCATCTCTTACGCGGAGATGAACAAAGCAGTTGAGAACGCAGATCCTTTCATTGCCGTTATCGACGTTGACCATCCCGATTTCTTCGATCCTTTCAATATGCCTAAAAAGATCCAGGATTATTGCTTAAGAACCGGCCAGAGAGTTCCTGAGACCAAAGGTGAAATCATCCGCGTTGTGGAAGAAAGCCTTGCGCTTAAGTACAAGCAGTGTATCCTCGGCCTTGAAGAAATTACAGGCGCTCCCGTACCGTCTCTCAACATCGTCGGCGGCGGCATTAAAAACAAGATTCTCAGCAGGTTTACCGCCAATGCAATCGGACGTCCCGTCTACGCAGGTCCTGTTGAAGCTACAGCCATCGGAAACCTTTCCTGCCAGCTCATCGCTCTCGGAGAGGTCTCAGGTATCGACCAGGCAAGAGACGTTATCAGGAACTCCTTCCCTATTGAGGCATACCAGCCCGTCAACACAGCCGCATGGGACGCCGCATACGAGAAGCTTCTTGACCTCCAGGCAAAGGCCTGATTAACATTTTACAGATGAGTGTTCTTTTGATCTCAGATTCTCATTACTCCGGGAGATATATCGCCAAGGCTTATAATGACGAAAAACCTGACGCGATTATATTTCTCGGAGACGGACTCTCCGGGTTCCTGGAGTTTCGCGATTATGAGCTTCCGGGAAACGTGGACACATACTGCGTTCTCGGAAATTGCGACACTGAGCTCATTGGCGAGTACGCTGAGACCCAGGCTGTGAGCATCCGCGGCATCAGGTTTTACATTTGTCACGGACACACATTGGGCGTAAGGAGCGGTCTTCAGAATCTATTCGCAGCCGCATACGGGTACAACTGCACATATGCCTTGTACGGACATACCCATGTAAAAAACATTGCCGAAGCCTGCGGTGTTACAGCAGTTAATCCGGGGGCGCTTGAAAAAGGCGAATATGCGGTGATTGAAATAAAAGACGGCAAGGCTGAGATTATTCAGAAGACGCTGGACTAAACTAACTTATTATAGCTATATAAAGGGGAAAAGCAATTATGGAAAGACGCGACAAGAACAATTACTATCTTGACCTTGCCGAGGTTGTTTCGAAAAGAGGAACCTGTCTAAGAAGGCTTTACGGCGCAGTCATTGTCAAAAATGACGAGGTTGTTTCCACCGGTTATGTAGGCGCACCCAGGGGCAGAAAAAACTGCAATGACCTTGGCGTTTGTATCAGACAGCAGCTTAATATACCCAGGGGCCAGAGGTATGAGCTTTGCAGGAGCGTTCACGCAGAAGCCAATGCCATTATTTCAGCTTCAAGACGTGATATGATCGGCGCATCGCTCTATCTTACCGGTCTTGAGGTGGGATCCGGCGAATATGTCAAAAACTCCTGCTGCTGTTCCATGTGCAAAAGGATGGTTATAAACGCCGGGATTAAAACGGTTTATATCAGGGATACTGCGGACGAATACAGGGTTATTGATGTGGAATCATGGATTACCGATGACGACTCTCTTTCGGGTCAGCTGGGATATTGATTCCATTTACTCCGGTTTGAATATCCATATTTCCGGGCAATAATATTTTGCTTGATTGGTTTTTGCAATCAAGTATAATTAAAACGAAGCAAAGAGGAATTCCTTAAAGGAAGGAACTTTTAATAATGAATGTCGGAATAGTTGTAAACGAAAACAAACAGGATGCCGCAGGCTACTCGGCAAGGCTTGCCGACGCTTTCCGCAAGAAGGGCGTCTTAGTCTTTTTTGCGGGTAAACATGAGGATTCAGGCGACGTATACGAAAAATCCGACATTATAATCAGCATCGGAGGAGACGGAACTTTCCTCAGAGTTGCAGGAAGGGCTGTCAAACGGAATATACCCGTTTTCGGCTTCAACCTTGGAACCATCGGTTTCCTCACCGAGTTTGAAAAAGGCTCCATTGATGCCACGGTTGAGAGAATCTGCAGCGGGGACTACAAGCTGGAGGAAAGATCCGTGTTGGACGTTTCCGTTGTAAGGGACGGTGTTAAGAATTTCATTGGCGTCGCAATAAACGACGCTGTGGTCACAAGAGAGGTCATAGCAAACACATGTCACCTTTCTCTTAACGTCAACGGCGCCTACGTCGGCACCTACACCGGTGACGGTATTATTGTGGCAACTCAGACCGGTTCCACGGCTTATTCCCTTTCAGCGGGGGGACCGATTATAGAGCCGGGGAACGATGTTATATTGATTACGCCCATCTGCTCTCAAAAGATGGGAAGCAGAACCATCGTTGCCAGACCCGAGAGCGTGGTTTCAATTAAGCCTGTCGCCAAATCCAAAAAAATCAGACTTATAATCGACGGCCATATTGACGAAAAAATAGATCTTTCCGATACTCTCATATGCGAATGCTCCGAGAAGAAAATGAAAATATTGAGAATCGATCCGCCGAATTTCTATTCGGCTGTATCCGGAAAACTGTTCGGAGAGAGCAGGACCGCGGAGGATTAAAAGCGGAGGATTAAAAGATGCTTTCATATCTCACTGTGAAAAATACCGCCATCATTGACAGCCTGTCATTCGAATTTGATGCGGGCATGAACTGCATAACAGGTGAGACCGGCGCCGGAAAATCCATCATTATCGATTCTATATGCTGCCTTCTCGGTGAGAAAATGACCAGGGATTTTATAAGAAACGGCGCAAAGGCCTCCGAAATTACAGGAGTCTTTAATGTTGATGCCGGAAAGAACCCTAAGATTAATGAAGCTTTGTCTGAACTCGGCATTGATCCGGAAGAGGACGGCTCGATTATCATATTCAGAAGCTATAACGACCAGGGAAAGAATGTTTGCAGAATCAACGACCGCATTGTAACTGTCAGCGCATTGAAAAGACTTGGCGAGGTCCTTGCGGATGTTCACGGCCAGCACGACAGCCATTCACTTCTCAGCCCTCAGAACCATATTAAGTTTCTTGACGCTTTCGCTGGAAATGAGCTTAACGGCCTTCTCAATGAATACAAAGAAAAGCTTTCCGCTCATAAGGATACCTTGAACCTCATTGACGAGCTTAACGTGGATCCGATGAGGAGAGCTCAGCTCATAGATTTGTTAAGTTTCCAGGTGGATGAGATAGCCGCTGCTGCGCTGAAACCCGGAGAGGACAGGGAACTTGAGGAAAGGCAGAAGCTTATCGACAATGCCGAAAAGATCTCATCTTCTTTAAACGGCGCACTGGCTCTCATTGACGGTGAGGGCGGTTACGGCTCAAGCGAGGGGGCACTGTCCCTTTCCGACGATGCTGCGGCAAAACTGGATTCTATTGAAAAATATTCCGATAATTACGCAAATATCGCTTCTAAGATAAAAGAGGCGCGATATATCCTTGAGGACTGCAGGGATGAACTGCAGAGTGAGATTGAAAAGTCTTCCTTTGATGAGGAGGATGCAAAAAATGTGGAACAGCGGCTGGATCTTATCTATGATCTTAAAAGAAAATACGGGAACAGTGTTGACGATATAATCTCATTCAAAGATGACGCAAAAGAAAAACTTGATAAATTATTGTCCTCGGAAGAAACCGCAAGAACGCTCTTAAAGCAGTCCCAATCGGAAGTATCGGAGCTCAGATCTTTGGCATCAAAACTTACAGCTTACAGAAAAAAAGCCGCCAAGGTTCTTACCGAAGGCGTAATTAAAGCCCTTGGCGATATCGAAATGAACAAGGTGAAGTTTGTTGTGGATTTTACAAGCTTTGATTCCGATGATCCCGATTTTAAGGAAAACGGCCTTGACGGTGTGGAGTTTTTGATCAGCGCAAATCCGGGAGAAGCTCCCAAACCCCTTTCAAAAACTGCATCCGGCGGCGAACTTTCAAGAATAATGCTTGCCATTAAGTCATGTCTTGCTGACGTGGACATGATACCTGTATTAATATTTGACGAGATTGACACGGGTATCAGCGGCTCTGCCGCCGCTTCTGTTGCGGAGAAGTTTTATTCCGTAAGCAGGAGCCATCAGCTGATTTGCGTCACCCATCTTGCCCCTATTGCGGCTGTTTCTGACAGAAACATATTTGTGGGTAAGAATGTTGAAGGTGAAACCGTCAAGACCGAGGCGGTTATACTTGACGAAGAGGGCAAGATCAAAGAGGTAGGAAGACTTCTTGACGGCAGCGATGACGGAAACGGAGTTACCAGGGTTCACAGTATAGAACTTATTGACAGGATGAGAAAAAGAGTGCGGGGATGATTATAATCTGCCGCACTCTAATTAACTTTTTATACTATAAAAATCAGAAACAGGATTTCAGAAATTTCAATCCCTTTTTAACTTCTTCTTTCGGGTCTCCGAAGGGTCCTTCGAATTCAAGTGTTATGTAACCGTCGTAGTTTACCGACTTCATTATTTTCACGCATTCCCTCACGTTGACAACGCCGTCGCCAAGAGCGCAGCCCATTATGTGATTGCCGGCTCTTGTGTTGAAATATCCTGCCGGCGGATCCTTTGATTCTTCCTTTGAGATGTATTTGAAGTCCTTGGCGTGTACATGAATTGCGTAAGGAGCGGCCTCTTTAACTGCTTCACCAGAGATCTGATCCGCACACATGAAATTGCCGAAATCCACTAAAAGTCCGAAATTTTTGTTGTTCACCGCTTTACAGAGGGCAACCACTCTGTCGGAATCCTGGGAAAAATAGCCGTGATTTTCGGTGCAGGTCCTGATTCCTTTCGCTGCGGCGTATTCTGTCACTGTGTTTGCCTCTTTTGCAAATTCAGGTATAAGATCAAAATATGTTTTCCCTTCGGGCTGCCCGAAAGTTATGTCGTGGCGCATAAGTTTTGCTCCTAAAGCCTCGGCAATATCAACCTCAGCCTTAAGCCTGTCAGCGACACCGGGGACAAGGAAGTCTGCGCCTACAGTATATGCGGATATCGAAAGACCTATGTTTTTGCAATAATCTCTCATGTACTTTGCAAAGCCTTTGATGTCGGTGTTCATTCCTTCGGGTATCGCAAGACCCACAAATTCAATGGCGTCAAAACCCATCTCCTTTGCGGTATCCGCCATCTCAGGCATGGTAAGGGGGTTACCTTCACTGTTCCTGAACCGTGAAAAACTGTATGTGTTGATGGATGTTTTCATGTTTCCTCCGAATATAAGAAAAGCGCTGCTTTTACCTGATTGAAGGCAAAAAGCAGCGCGACCGCTATATTGTTTTAATCCAGTACTACCTCATGGCCTGTCTTTGATGATTCATAGAGTCCGTCAAGAATCTTCATGAGTGCGACGCCGTCCTCGGCCGGGGCAATGCATTTTGTTCCGGGAACTGTGATGCAGTCCACAAAATGCTTGATTTCAGCATTAAAGGAGCCCACAAAATCAAAGGCGGTGGGGTATGCCAGCTGGGTGTTTGTCATGTACCCGGATATGGAGGAATAGAGTTCAACGTTTCCGGCAATCTTGGCGCCGCCTTTGGTGCCGAAGAATTCCATGTCGCCTTTGTCTCCGTTCTGGTTTAGAGAGAAGGCCGCGTCAATGGATATAACTGAGCCGTTGTCAAACCTTATAAGACCGACGGCAAGGTCTTCCACATCGTATACTTCGCCGGTGCCGGAGTCGGAGGAGAAATAACCTCCTGCTTTTCTGATGTCGGGTCGGTTCTTAAGCTTGTCGAAGGTTATTCCGTAGACGGATACCGGTTTGTGGTTTCCCATGAGGTAGCGTGAGAAATCAATTACGTGGACGCCAAGGTCAATAAGCGGCCCGCCGCCGGATCTTGAACTGTCTGAGAACCAGCCGCCGGGGCAGCCGTTGCGTCTGGTGTAGTTCACCTTGGCGTAGTAGATGTCGCCGAAGAAACCGTCTCTTTCGATGTTCTTGAGAACTTCCATGTCGTTGCCGAAACGCCTTACAAAACCAATCTGAAGGTGCTTGCCGTTTTTCTCGGCTGCCTTCTGCATCTCAACGGCCTGCTTCGCATTCAGCGCCATAGGCTTTTCGCAGAGCACGTGTTTTCCCGCATTTAAGGCTTCAATGGTGCACTCTGCGTGTCCGTTGTTCCATGTGCATACATCCACAGCATCGAGTTCCTTGAGTTTTACCATGTCGCGTACATTGTCAAAAACTCTTTCGGAGGGGATGCCGAGCCTTGCAGCAAGGGCGAGAGCTCTATCTTTGTTTATATCGCAGAGAGCATAAATCTCTGCTCTGTCCGGGATTGCCTGATAACCTGTAACGTGGCAGCCTGAAATGCCGCCGTTGCCGATTATACCAACTTTTAATTTAGCCATGGTTTATTTCTCCTGTATTTTGATTAATCAAGATCTTCAACTGTTTTCCTGAGGAATCCGACTGCCATTGCGATGTCTTTGGCAGGGTCTTCGCCGACTTCTCTTTCGATGGTAAGGAATCCTTTGAAGCCTATGTCTTTCAGAGCCGCAAGGTATTTCGGGAAATCCACGCTTCCTTCGCCAAGGGGCACCTCAATGAAAGGCGCGGGAATGCCTCCCTCGGGAGCAGGCTTGAGTCCGTAGATTATCTCCGGGTCGCCTTTTGTCAGCATTTTACCGTCTTTTGCGTGGGTGTGAACTATATAGTCTTTGAGATTGTAAACCGCCTTGACGGGGTCGTCCCCTGTCACCATAACAAGGTTTGCGGGATCAAGGTTTACGCTGACGCCCCTTGAATTGAGGGTGTCGAGGAATCTCTTAAGGGTTGCGGATGTTTCGGGACCTGTTTCCACTGCAAATTTTACGCCAATGTCATCAGCTGCCTTCGCAAGTTCAAGACATGCGTCGTGCATTATCTCAAACCTTTCGCCGTTCATGTTTTCAGGGACAACACCAATGTGAGTGGTCACCACATGGGTGTCAAGGTCTGCGGCCAGCTGCAGTATGTGCTTTGATTTTTCCACAAGTACCTTGTTCAGTTCCCTGTTATAGAAACCTCTTCCGAGATCGCCGCACAGAGCCGAAATGGTGAGCCCGAGACTGTCGGAATACTTTTTAAACTCTGACCTTTGAGTTTTGTTAAGATTATCGGGAGCAAAGCTTCCGTTGCTTGCATAGATCTGATAACCCTCAGCTCCAACTTCCCTGACTTTTAAAAGAGCCTCTTTCGGGGGCAGTCTGAAACTGTCTGCCATAGCGCCAATGTGAAAATATTTCATATTAAACCTCCGTGAGTTTTAAATACAGGCAAATTATACAAACAGGCTGTTTTAAAAGAAAGCAGAATTAAAGCCTGTTTTCCAAATATTGTGCCTTTACAGCTGAAAAGAAGGCTTGCAGGGGAATATGTAGTAGCAGCCGGCATGGTGCATTGGCGATTTTTCAAATAATTCAGTGAAAAGTATGGAAATAAATTTATCGATATTATATAATTGTCGACGTTAATGACGGAGGCATGATCATGAAAGATGACCCATCGTTAGACAATGACGGTAAAATGACTGAATCGAATGAGGAAACAACGTCGGTCCTTGAAAAGAAAGAACTTCAATCAGATACAAGGTCCGATAAGATTTTTACAATTCCCAACATTATCAGCATGTTCCGAATTGCCCTTATTCCTGTCATTGTTTACACTTACGCATTTAGAAATTTGTATGTTCTTTCCCTGGTTCTCCTGGGAATATCGGCTTTTTCGGATATAATCGACGGTATCATCGCCAGGAAGTTCAATATGACATCGGAGCTTGGAAAGTTGCTGGATCCCGTCGGCGACAAATTCACGCAGGGCGCTTTGATGCTTTGCCTGGTAGTCCGGCTGCGTTTCAAGGTGCTTCTCATCGTCCTTATCTGCGCATTTGTCATCCGTGAGATATTTATGATTGTCTTAGGTACTATTCTTAAGCTCAGAACCTCTCATTTCTCAAGCGCAAAATGGTACGGAAAAGCAAATACGGTAATCCTTGAGGGATCCGTGCTGTTCCTAATAGTTTTCGGCCCCGTCATACCCAGTCCCGCCATAGATATAATTGCCGTTATACTTATTTCACTTTCCATCTTTACGGTGATTACGTCCCTCATCCTCTACATCTTCTACTATATGAAGATATTCAAGGCTTATAAAAACGAAAACGCTTTGGAAAAAAGCGGGCCTGCGGGAAATGAAAACGTTTGACATCAGGTAAAAAGAGCTGCATATAATGCATTTTGCAGAAAATGACAATATGAAAGATAAGGCTGACACTAAAGACCACGCAGATGCGGCGGCAAGGATAGTCTCAAAAGACAAAGCGGGAAGGAACAAACCCTTTCCCGCTTTACGTCTGTTTAAAGAACTGAGACCTTACTACGGAATTCTTGCAATCGCTTTTATCGGACTTATATTTGTCGGCGCTGCTCAGCTTTCAGTTCCCTTCATAACAAGATGGCTTTTAAAGCTTATTGCCGCTGAAGATCCTCAGCTTAGTGAAAAATCAGTGAAGCTGGGCCTTTCTCTGCTGGGTTTTTATGTGCTTTCGGCAACGGGTCAGTTTTTAAGAAGCTATTTTGCCCACGTTGCTGCCTGGGGTTATATTGACGGGCTCAGAATGAAGCTGTATTCACACATTCAGGGCATGTCCCTTGGGTTTTTTCACGACAAGCAGACAGGTCAGCTGCTTTCAAGAATAACTGCGGACACGTCCAATATTGAACCTCTTGTTGCCCACGCCATTCCGGATTTCCTGGTAAACGGTATACTGTTCTTTGGCAGCGCAATACTTCTTTTCACGATAAATGTTAAGCTTGCGGCGATTACGATGATTACGCTGCCTGTCACAGGGGTCCTTGTGTTCATATATGCCACCAAGTTCAGGCCCCGTTTCAAAAAGGCTCACGTGAAAATGGGAGAACTTAACGCCAATATCCAGGACAAGCTCTCGGGGGTCCGGGAGATCGCTTCTTTCAACAAACAGGAGGAGTGCAGGAAATCCGTTGAAGAGTCGTCTAAAAATCATTACAAAGGCATCATGTCGGCCCTCAAAGCCAGCGCCATTATGAATCCCTTGATACTGTTTAACAACAACATCGGTCTTGTGGCGGTGCTTATCATTGGCGGCATCATGGCAGAAAACAAATCAATAGCGGCTGCGGATGTGGTGGCATTTATGATGTACGTCTCTAACTTCTACCAGCCTGTTATTTCACTGGCGCAGATTGTAGAGCAGTTCAACACCGCCTCCACAGCGCTTGAAAGAAGCTATGAGATTCTTGACACTAAGGACCCGGTGGAAGATGGGAAAAAGGAGCTGCCTTCTGCATCCGTCAAAGGGACCGTCGAGTTTAAAAATGTTTCTTTCTCCTACAAACAGGAGGAGCCTGTTCTTGAAAATGTCAGTCTCAGGATAGATGCGGGAAAAACCTTTGCGCTGGTAGGCCCCACCGGCATCGGCAAGACAACCATGGTGAATCTTATATCCAGGTTTTACGATGTTGACGGCGGTTCCATTCTTCTTGACGGAACGGATATAAGAGAATTCAAACTTGAATGTCTCAGGAACCAGATGAGCACGGTGCTTCAGGATGTGTTTCTTTTCCACGGGACAATTGCCGAGAATATTGCTTTTGGAAGTCCCGAAGGGATGAACACGCCAATGGAAAAGATAAAATCCGCCGCAAAACTTGCCAATGCCGACGAATTCATCAATGAATTTGAGCTGGGATATGATACAATTGTAGGCGAGCGGGGCATGACCCTTTCCGGCGGACAGAAGCAGCGCATCAGCATCGCAAGGGCGGTTTTAAGGGATATGCCTATACTGATTCTTGATGAGGCCACCGCTTCTGTTGACACCAAAACAGAAAGGCTCATAAGAGATGCCCTTGAGAGACTGTGCGTAGGAAGAACCACAATCATTGTGGCCCACAGACTTTCCACAGTAAGGCATGCGGACTGCATTGTCGTGCTCGGCAGCAACGGCATTGAAGAAACGGGTACCCATGAGGAGCTCATGGAGAAGAAAGGCAAGTACTACTCGCTTGTCACGGAGGAAGGCATTTAATCCTTTATGAAGAACTTTTCGTTTATGGCCATGGGGAATATCCATCTGGACAGAAAGTTCAGCACCGGCATCACGGGAGCTGCAGACAGGCTCGCGTCTTTTGATGCCGCTCTCAGCCTTGCAGCGAAGAAGTCTTTAAACTACATCTTTATAACAGGTAACCTTTTCGACTCTCCGAATCCATCGGAGGATGTCCTTAAACATGTTGCCGATTCATTTTCAAAACTTACTTCAAGAGTTATTATCGCTCCCGGTGCCTGCGACCCCGGCTCCGTCAATTCCTGCTACAAAACATTTAAATGGCCCAGAAATGTATTCATTTTTCCTTCCGCGGAGATGAATTATATTGAATTCAACGACCGGTTCCGGGGCGCTGTGGACAGGGATTATCTTATCAGCGGCGGCATGGAGACAGGCCGCAAGGGAATTAGAATCTACGGGGCGGCCTTTGAAGGCCATTTCAGAAAGGAATCCATTTTGATAACTTCAAAAGGAGACACGCCAAGGCTGTCCTCCAGTTATATCAACGTCCTTGTGATGCACGGCTTTGTGAGTGAAGAGGGAAAAGGGGTCTTCAACCCCGTGCCCCGTGACGTGCTTAATGAATGCGGATTTGATCTTTGCGCCATTGGCGGCGAAAAGTCCTGCAGGAGAAAAGGAAACCTTCTGGTGCCCGGCACTGTCTGCCCATCCGGATTTTCGGAAGAAGGCGATTGCGGAGTTTATATCGGCGAAGTGTCCGACGGAGGTTTTGTCAGCTCTGACTATGTTGACGTTGCCCCGTTCAAGTATGAGACCGTGACTTTTGATGTTTCGGGAAGGGAAGATATATCGCCTTCAGCTATCGCAAAAGATATTTTGAAGCTGACCAATACCGCCAATTGCACCCGCATAGAGCTTACCGGGGAACTCCTGTTTGACGAGAATGTCGATGTGGATATCATTGGCGATATACTTAATCCAAGCTTTCCTCTTGTGGAGGTTTGCGACAGGACTGTGAAGCGGGCCGATCTTTCCATATTTAACAACGAAAAGACTTTCAGAGGCATGTACACCTCTGCCATATGGGACAGTGTGAAAGCCTCCAGAGATATTTCACGAAAGACCGGCACGACTTCCCATAATGAACGAAATTACGAATCCGCCGTAAACCTTGCCCTTAAAATTATTGATAACATGAATGTTTCGGGCACATATAGCTCTCTCGGGAAGAAAAAAGAACCCCCGGAGGTTAAAAAAGACGAATCCGGCGAAGGTGATCTGTTTGACTTTTCTTTTGATATCGGAGAGCCCGGCAGTGATTCGGTTCGGGAAGGGGGTATCCTTCCCGAATGATAATCAGAAAAGCTGTAATATTCGGCTTCGGCCATTTAATAAACTGCGAGTTTGAACCCGATAAAAAGGGCATCCTGAACGTCACCAAGGGTCTCATATCCGATACGGACCTTTTCTTTGAGTTTGTCAGGACCATGCTGTACGGCCATTCTCTGAGGAACGGTGTTTCCACAAGAACTCTGTATATGCCTGATGAGCTTATCGACAGCCGGGGGAAAAAGGTCCTTTACGGCGGAGAACTTGTTTATGACGCCTGCGGAAGGACTTACAGGCTTTCCTGCCTCTACGGAGCGACTAAACAGGATGATGTCTACAGAATTATTGACACTGTCACAGGAAGAGACGTCAAGATTGAGATAGGAAGAACCGTTGGCGAAAAGACCCTCAGAATCTCTGAAGGCGCCTTTATTTCCGCCGCAAGGGATTTCGGCTATGAGCCGGAGGCAAAGGAGAACGGAATCCTTTCCCTGGGCAAGCTGTCTGCGCTCCTTGGCGTCTTTGACGGTCACCCCAGCCCGAAGGAGTTCAAAACTCAGCTTAACGCAAAACTCAAATCTCTCACTAACAGCAGAACCAAGAAAGGATCTTTTGACATTCTTGTCATCAAGAAGATGTCAATGAGAAACACACTCACAAGGTTTTCCGACAGGGATCAGAAGCTTCTTAAGCTAAGACACGATCTTGAGCACACAGAAAAAGAGCTCTCTGCTGTAAATAAGGAAATCGACGCCAATAAACGTATTTACGGTCTGTGCGATGCCGCAAGAACTCTCCTGAACAAAGACAAAATCATGACTCTTTATGATCAGATTTTGTCGATTATGAGGCAGTACGACTATATAAAAGAGGAACATAACCGGGCCAAAAAGGCAAACCTGTTTCTTAGGATGCTGAAGCCTTTGCTGTTTCTCATTGGCGGTGCATTTATTATTGGCCTGGGATCCCGAGCACTTAAGGGGACTTTCCTCGGTCTTCCTTTTGAGATTATCGGTACCGGAGCGGCCTTTTTCGGGATTCTTTACATGGTTGTAACCGCATACAAGTTTGCAGCAAGGTTCAGTTTTAAGATTGACGGAAGAACCACAACTTATGCGGATGAAGAGGCGAGGCTTGAGGCTGAACTTGAGGGCAAGAACAGCGAACTGTTAGAGATTCTTTCCGGTGAGTCTGCCGGAGAAATAATGGATCGCTGGCGAGAGTCGGAAGATGTGATGCGGGATGCCAGAGACAGTGAAAGACGTTTTGCTGTAATGAAACAGGTTTATGATCTTGAGGCAGCTATGACTTCGCTGAAATCCAAAAAGAAACCTCTTACGGATAAAATCGATGCTATCCGCAGCGAGATAAATGCCCTTACGTCCGGGGGAGATTCGGATTTCTCTGAAGCCTGTTACGAGCTTTTTGACATTGACAATAAGATTTCAAAGCTTCAAAACGAGATAGAGGCGGTTAAAATTGCCCTTGCCGCAGCGGAAACTGCCGAATCCAGGTTTTTATCTGAAGTGGCGGGACCGGTTGCAAGGAAAGCAGAGGAAATATATTTTAAGACGTCCGGTGAAACTGCATCGTTTGACATTGACTCAGACTACAATGTCACCGCAGTTTGCTCTGATAAGGAACTTGCGATGCTCTCCGTAAGAGGAGCACTTTCCTCCTTTGCATCATCGGAGTCCGACAGACAGCTGATGTTCATCGGCGACAAAGCCGGTGAAAAGGATTATCTTGACAGGTTTATGAGGGCTTCCGGAATCGGACAGCTTGTAATAGTAAGCCGTCACCAAACAGATCAATTATGAAAAAAGATTTTGTAATTACGGGAATGAGCTGCGCCGCCTGTGCCGCACGGGTTGAAAAAGCTGCAAGGGCGGTGGAAGGCGTTAAAAACGTGACTGTGAATCTTCTCACCGGCGACATGCGGGTGGAAGGAGATTTTGACCCGTCATCGATTATTTCGAGTGTTATTTCTTCTGGCTATAACGCCAGACTCAGGGACGACAGCGACAAAACTTCCGACGCCGCAAAAACTGCCAGAAAAAAGGAAATACGGGACAGAGTGGCAAGACTTATTGCCTCCTCAGCCATTCTTGCGGTACTTTTTACGGTTTCAATGTCTTACAGCATGAAAATGCCCATGTTCGAGGGCGTTCCCCCCAGGACTGTTTCCGTAATCTCCGGATCGATCCAGGCAGTTCTTTCTCTTGCCGTTATACTTGTAAACTACAGGATATTCGTAAGCGGTTTCAAGGGCATTGTGAAACTATCTCCAAACATGGATTCGCTGGTGGCCACAGGCGTCGTTGCATCCTTCGGCTACAGTCTGGCCGTCCTGATTTCGGTTATAGCTTCCGACGTCCCCATGATGCGTTCCGACTACTATTTTGAGTCTTCGGCAATGATACTCACATTTATGGGAATCGGAAAGCTTCTTGAGGCACTCGCCAAGGGCCGGGCCACCGATGCGGTGTCAGCCCTGAAACAGCTTGTTCCGGACCGCTGCACTGTTGTGAGAGACGGCATAGAGATATCTGTTGATACTAAAGATGTTAAACTGAACGAAATCATAACAATTCGCCCCGGCGACCGAATCCCCCTTGATTGCGACATCATATCGGGCATTACTGAAATAGACGAGAGCGCCGTTACGGGCGAAAGCGTTCCTGTCTTCAAAAAAGATGGAGACAGGGCGGTTTCCGGCACTGTCAACATCACCGGTGTCATCACCGCCAAGGTCACAAGCGTCAGCGGAGAGACTACCGTCGACCGCATGGCGGAACTTGTAAGAGAAATCGCATCCACAAAGGCTCCTATCGCCAAGGCTGCCGACAAGGTGGCGGGCATATTCGTTCCCGCTGTAATGGCAATTGCGCTTATCGTTTTCATCATCTGGATGGCCGTCGGCAGAGACGTTTC
>CACZNV010000134.1 GCA_902782645.1 uncultured Ruminococcus sp.
AAGAAACGCAACCGATATTTTTACAAACCACTAAAATTCGTAAAATAACACGTGTTATTTAATATTTCGCCGTCAATACCGTCAAAAGAGGCGCGCCTGTATTTCATATCAGTCTTCCTCGTCACCGCCGTACATTGACTCACCGTCGGAGTAAGACTCATCGCTGTCGGAAAAATCATCGTAGTCCGGGTTTGGCTGAGGAATGATGACCGAGTACCTTTCTTCGTCTTCGGGCGGAGGCGGCACATTGGCGTCAGTATAATCGCTGCCGGTAAAGCCCTCTTCCGGTTCGCCGGAGCCTGCAGAGGGGTATTCCGCATTGGGTTCAAAGCCGGCTGTTTCAAGGAAATCGGCTGCGCCGGCGTTGGCGAGTGAGGGGTCAGATCCGGGCAAATCCTCAAGCTCGAAAGCAATACCGTTGGTCTCGGCAAATTCGGCAATCTTGGCTGCGTCGCTGGGTTCATTCTCATCCTCGCTGCCTGCGGATTTGAGAAGCTCCGGTGCTTCCTCGAAAAAGCTCTCGGCAGTAACGGGCTTGACCTTAAGCGGGGAGTTGAACGCCCGGGCCGCAGCCTGGGCAAGGACCTCTTTGCGCCTGCCTTCGGTTATGGTCTTGAAATCCCGGAAATCGTCCAGGAGTATATAAAGTGTTTTTCCGATAATATAGGCGTCATTTATCCTTGTGGACAGGGTGCCCGCAACGCCGGGAAACTGCTCGCGGACGGAGGCGATGAATTCCTTCCAGAGGGCCTTGTCGATGGGTTCAAGCGCATTTAAGACATCTCTTGTTAGGTCGACGGTGTCGTCCTCTTCCTTGGCGGCTTCGTCAGGCTCCGGAGCGGCGGCATTTTCGGCAGGGGCCTCCCGGATCTCAGCAGGGGCTGCAATTACAGTGCCGGGAGCAAGCTTCAAACCATTGTTCACAAGGTCCGCAACGCCCTTCTCCAGGGTCTCAATTCTGTCTGTGATGTCATTGTCCTTGTTCCACGTTCTGTCGCAGAGCGAAAGAATTCCGGCCTCAAAAACGATTTTTCTCTGAATCGACCACTTCAGCCTGTTTTCAAGAGCCGAAAGCTCTTTGATGAGCATGGTGATTTCCTTGGTGTTTGTAAAAGAGGCCAGCTTTTTGAGCCGTTCAATATCTTTGTCGCTTTCGTAAAGGAACTGCTTTGGATTTCTCGTTGAGAGGCAGATCATGAGGCTTCTCAACACGCCAATGAGCTCGCCGATGAAATTCGAGGCATCGACACCTGCGGCAAAAATGTCGTCCGTGAGGGTCAGTATTTTAAAGCTGTCCCGCGAAAGAAGAGCTCCGGTGAAGTCCTCCAGCACGGTGCTGTCAATGGCTCCTGCGGCCTTTCTGGCATCCTGGACAGTTATTCTGCCCTCCGAGAAGGCAATGGTCTGGTCGAGCATGCTGATTGCGTCGCGCAGACCGCCGTCTGCCTTGGCGGCAATAAGTTTCAGCGCACCGCTCTCGTACTCAAGACCTGTTTTTTCGCAAATTTCCTCAAGTCTCGCCACAATGCCGTCCCTTGAGATGCGCATGAAGTTGTAGCGCTGGCAGCGGGACAGAATCGTTACGGGAAGCTTCTGGGGCTCTGTGGTGGCAAGAATAAAAACAACTTTCTCCGGCGGCTCTTCTAGCGTCTTCAGGAGCGCATTGAAAGCTGACGTGGAAAGCATGTGGACCTCGTCAATGATGAAAACCTTATACTCCGCCCGGGAGGCCTGGTAGCTGCTGACGTCAATAATGTCCCGGACCGCGTCGATACCGTTGTTTGAAGCCGCATCGATTTCGGACACGTCAAGCATACTGTCGCCAAGGATACCCCGGCAGATTTCGCACTGGTTGCAGGGGTTGCCGTCAACGGGATTGAGGCAGTTTATGGCTCTGGAGAATATTTTTGCGACAGATGTCTTACCTGTTCCTCTGGTACCGGAGAACAGATAAGCATGGGCAATGCGCCTGCTCTTGACAGTGTTTTTCAGTATTGTGACTACATTTTCCTGCTCGACGACCTCGTCAAAAGTCATCGGACGCCACTTTCTGTACAGTGCAATATAATCCATGTCGCTTTTCTCCGATATAAAAAACGAGTTTTTGCGGGGAAGCAGCCGGTTTGATCATGTCACACGAAAGGGTTCGCTTACCGCTGCTTCCTTCCGGACCTGACGGGGTTCACAAAATTTCATTGCATGAGAACCGGCTACCCCCGCAAGAACTCGTTCCTGCGGTTTTGTACCGCAGTGCATAATATCATATTGAAGGGCCCGTGTAAAGAGTTTCCGGATCCCCCGGCGGCGTTTCGGAAGCCTTGTCCAGGGTCAGCGCCTCAACGGTAAACTCCTTCGGAGTGTAATCGATTATTTTCACCCCGTATTTCCCGCTCTCCGGTGTGTTCGCGGTGATTACGTGCTTTCCGGCCTCTGTGATATTGGCGAGGTCGATTATGAACGTAATATCGTCCGTCCGCAGTTTCTTCAAAACCGTCTGTCTTCCCGACACCTTTATCTCCGCAGTAAAGCTTTTGCTGTCTTCGGAAAGGGCAAGTCCCCTGTCGGTGAGCGCCTGCTCGTTTATGAATTTAACTTCAACGGTGAGAGTCGCCTCGGTGGAGGGATTTGTTGCGTCCGTCACCAGCAGCCATGCAATGACGCCAATGGCTATCGCATAGATCATCAAGGCTATTCTGCTTGAAAAAATCTTCCTGACCCTGTCAAGAAACGCCATCGCCGCCATCTCCTTCCTTCACGGTATTCTTTTTAAAGCGGCCCGCTTTGTTTTTCTTCTCCTCCCTGCCGGACGTATCCTTCGGAATCAGCTCATCCACAAGAAATGTGCGAAGTGAGTTGTTGTCAAGGTGGCGTATAATCTGGCCGTCTTTTGCGCAGGAAACAATCCCGTTCTCCTCCGAAACCACCACGACGATGCAGTCAGCCTCTTCACTGGCTCCGATGGCAGCCATGTGCCTGGTTCCCAGCTCGCGGCTCAGATCCTTGTTCTTCGTGTTCGGAAGCACGCATTGCGCAGCATAAATTCTTCCGTTTCTTATGAGCACCGCAGCATCGTGCAGCGGCGTGTTTTTCACAAATATCTGTTCAAGAAGTCTCGCAGAGACCACCGCGTCAAGCTTTGTGCCCTGCGCATCCCACTCCGATATATTGATTTTCCTCTCAAAAACTATCAGCGCACCTGTTTTCGACTTTGACATATTACCGACAGCGGCAACAGTTTCGCCGATAATCCTGTTCATCTCGATTCTTTTTTGCTCGTCGGAGGCATCTTTAAACCTGAAGATGCTCTTGATTGCGTCCCCCGCTTTCCTGCTTCCCAGGCCCTCCAGCATCTTTCTTATTTCAGGCGCAAACAATACCACCGCGATTATCGGCAATATATTGAGAATCACATTGAGTATCGTCGTCAGAACCCTCAGATTGAGAAATCTGGCGGCAAGTGACATCACAAGGATGAGAATGATGCTTCTGACCAGTGCGGACGCCTTGGTGCCTTTAAAAAGCTTCAGAATGTGGTACGAAACAAAAGCGACGATTGCGATATCAAGGATGATGAGCGCCACGTCATAGGGACCTTCAATTCCGAAATATTCAACTAAAAACGTCCACCAGCTGCCGCCGGCCAGAAACGCTCCCATAGCACGTCCCCCGTTCGTCAAATCTTCTGAATCTTTTTAAAAATCTTCATCTGCGGCAGATGTCCGTCTCCTGCCGCCAATGTCTCCCGGCCGCCTCAGCGACCGAAGATCCACAGCAAAACCGCGAGTACGGTCGTTCCGACCATCGTCACGGCAAGAATGAGGCAGATCAATCTGACAAGAAAAGTTCTCTTATCTGTTTTACCTGATTTTTTTGCCATTTTACGGTTCCCTGGCGCCATGCAGCCGCCGTTTTTAAATCGGCTGCCAATCCGCCTTTCTGTCCTTTCAGTTTATCGTGATACCTGCTGTTTTCTGTGCCCGTTTCAGGCCCTTAAAACTCTGAAGAAGCTCTGGCCCTCTTCCGATGTTGAGAAGGAAAAATCCGAAGGGATCTCTTCCTCTTCCTCTGCATCAGCGGTTGCGTTCACCTCTTCTGTCTCAGCAGTCTCTTCTTCAGCTTCCTGCTCCTCGGCAGGCTCTTCCGACTCGTCTTTTACGTGCCTTGAGGGTGCAAAATAGTCCTCGTCAAGGGTAGCTTCTATATCGGCAAGCTGCTTTTCCGTATCGGAGGAAATATCTCCCACCGCGCCCATAAGCTCCTGCTCGAAAAGATCCGCAGAGGCTCTGAGCCTTGCTATAATCGCTTTTGCAAATGTCTCCGCCGCATCGCCAACGTCTCTTACGCGCCCGATTTGTCCGGAAATATGTTCTCTCACCAGGTCTGCTCTCTCTATGAGCCTGCGTGTCTCGTTTTCACCCTTTTCAATGGCGTCGTTAACAATGCCGTCCGCTCTCAATTCTGCATCAACAAGCACTCTTGCGATTGCGTCCCGCTGTTTGGACGCCTCATCAAGTCTCGCATTAAGTATGCTGATCTCGTTCTCATGGGCTCTCAGCAGATCCTCAAGTGTTTTAATTCTGTCGGTCTGGACTCTGATCTGGCTCTCAAGCCTCTCCTGTCTTTCTTTCTGCTCCTTGTCATAACTTCTGACTTCATCTTTAGAATATCCAAACATACTTGTTGCAAATAGTTTTTCGGATTTTCCCATCTCGTACTCCTTTTCCGCACCTCCAACACGCCAATGCTTCCGTGCGAAATCTATGTCATTTAAGTCATTTCGGCAAAGGGGCCTGCCTTTGATTCATACTCCCGGATATTTTATCACTTTTTATTTTAAAATAAAATACCGAAATCTCGAGCAAAGGGGCCTGCCTTGGCGATGTTCTTTGTTTCTGAAAACTATACCCAATAGGGAAAATTCTGACCTCAGAGATTGATAACCTTTTTGATGTTTTTGAAAGGCGCCTTGCCGCCGTGGGTCGCAACAACAAGTATTCCGGTCTCCGCAAATTTTTCGAGGAGGGACACCGCAAGAGCTGCATTGGCGTCGTCTATGGCGGAGAAAGGTTCGTCACAAAGCAATATTTCGGGGGCGTAGTACAAGGCCCTGCAGATTGATGTTCGCTGGCACATGCCCCCCGAGGACTCGGCTGCGGTCTTGCCGAGATCATCGCCAAGGCCAACCGCGCGCAAAAGATCTTCCGGGGCACCGAAGGGTTCGCCGGTATTTTTATCTGCGACAAGCCTGACGTTTTCGAGAAGAGTTACGTTTTCAAACAGTCTCGGTTCCTGGAATACAACTCCGATTTTGCCGCAGGCTTCAACGGAACCGCCGTCAGGGGTTATAAGGCCTGCGAGCAGGCGGATAAGAGTTGTCTTGCCGGAGCCGGATTCGCCCTCGACAATATATATTCCGGGCTCGTCAAAACAAAAACCAAGGCCGTCAGTCACCTTCTCGCCGTCAAACGTTTTTTCAAGGGCATTTGCCTTAATGTAGGCGTTTTTAGACATTGGCGGCACCTTCTTTCGTGACTTCGGCGGCCTTTTTCTTTTTCTTCGACGCAGCCTTTACTATCGCCGTAGCGGCAAATTCGGCTGCAATGCTTATCGCGACCACCACAATTGTGTACGCGAACAGCTCCGGTGTTTCGATGCTCAGTTTTGTCCTGTAAATCATGCCGCCAAGGGTCCTCGAAGTACCCGAAAGAACCTCTGCGGCCACTCCGGCCTTCCACGCAAAACCCATTGACGTGCGCACGGCCGCAATGTAGCCTTCCATGGCGGAGGGCAGGTAGATATATCTCATTTTCTTGAAGCGGGACAGTTTGAAAACCTGAGCAGTCTCAAGAAGCTTTTTGTCCGCAGAGTGAATGCCTGCGACCACGTTTTGCCACACCACAGGAAGCACAATGAGGAAGGCTGTGACGGCAGGCGTGATTGCCTTGCCGAGCCAGATGAGTATAAGGATGATAAAGGATGCCACGGGGGCCGCTTTTATGAGGGACATGCCGGGCTTCACAAAGCTGTGCACCCTGTCCGACAGACCGGATGCAACGCCTATGACGAAGCCCGCAATGTTCCCCGCGAGGAAGCCGGCAATTATTGTCAGCAGGCTGCCGAGTATGGCAAGGTAAAAGGTCTGCGTCCCGGCAAGCCTTCCCAGCGCCTGTAAAGTATCAACCGGCGAAGGAAAGATCCAGCGGTTGCCCACAGCCGCACTGATGATGACCCAGAGGAGCACCAGAAACGCAGCGCCGAGAAGCGACCAAATTATTCCTCTGATTTTTTTGTTCTTCATTACCTTGACCGCATTTTCCCGCAGCAGTTATTCCCTTGAAAACTCGCTCAATCAGACTGCCTCAAAACGCAGAATCATTTCACCCCGTAGTAGAAGTCGTCTCCCGGAAGCTTGCCGCCAATGGATTTCGGATCTGCGCTGAAAAGCACGCCAAGCATACCGGACGCTTTCGCCTTCATCTCCTCACCTGCAAAGAAACAGATGTTGCACTTCGGGATTGCAGCTTCCGCGATTGCCGCATCAGGAACAACGCCGAATTTTGAGGAGTATGCCGCGGCCTCTGCCGGATGTACATTGGCAAAAGCTGCAGAAGCCTTGTACTCGCCGAGGAACGAATCAAGCTTTTTCCCGTTGTTTTCCGCAAAATCCTTGGACACGACAACACATCCCTGGGTGAGCGCCGAACCGGTCTCGTCAACCTTCTCCCACTCTTTTGTGAGATCTATTGCGATTCTGACACTGTCTTTTTTTGCAAGCACCGCGGTGACATTAGGCTGCGGAAGCATGCCTATGTCGCACATGCCGCCAATGATTCTCTTGGCGAGTTCCTCGTGCTCCGCATAGTACTCGACAGTCACGTCAACACCCGGTTCAAGGCCGTTTGCCCGCAGTATGTAGTTGAGCACGTACTCAGGGGTCGCACCCTCGCCCGTCGCACCTATTGTTTTTCCCTTCAAATCGGCAACACTCTTGATGGAGTCTCCGTTTTCAAGAATATAGAGCACGCCAAGCGTATTCACCGCGGCTATTTTGAGCCCGCCCTCGGTCTTGTTGTAGAGCGCTGCCGCCAGGTTAATCGGTACGGCCGCAATGTCGTATCTGCCTGCGAGAATCTCGGTTTTTATTTCGTCAGGACTGCCGCAGATTGTAAATTCGTACTTGTTTGCGGTTATGCCATTGGCGTTGGCCTCCATGAGCTGAACCATACCCAGACCCGTGGGCCCCTTGAGCGTGAGAACACGTACAGGAGTTTCGTCTTCCGGTTTTGAGTTGTTGTTTGAGCAGCCTGTAAACAGAGCCGCCAATAAGCAAATCGCAACAGCTAAAACAGTAAAATATTTAATTATTTTCATAATACCCTCTCTTCCGGGACTGCATGTTCTGCTCCGTCAGTCTCCGCCCTTGAAGATTACTTGCGAAGCAGAGTGTATCTTTTCCCGTCACGTTTAATAAAGCCAGACTCTTCAAGCGTTTGAGCCGCCGCATAGAGTGTGGTCCTTGACACTTTGAGTTCATCCGCAGCAGACGAGATATTGATTATTGCGGAACCGTCTTCATCTTCTGCGCAGGCAACCTCAAGATATTGCAGCAGGCATCTCACCGAGTTCTTAGCCGTATATCCTGCAATCTTCTTGTTGAGGAAACGAATCTTTCCGGTCAGGAAACCGCAGAATGCCAAAGCAAAGCGGGGCCTTGTGGATATCAGTTTGACGATAGCCTCCTCCGGAATGAAAACCATCTTCGTATCCTTCTTTGCGACCACAAAAGAAGTGTAGCGGCTGTCTCTGTTTATAAACAGCGCCGCTGCGCCGAATACGTCGCCCTTCATGAAGGCGTTCAGATGGACTATATGGTCTTCAGACCTGTTTTCGGCAACGATAACGCCCTTCAGGATTACGCAAAGTCCCTTCGGGAAATAAGCCTCATCGGCAACTATGTCGCCAACGCTAAAATAGCCCGTGAATGCGTTCTCAAAGGCTTCTCTTAATGCGGCTTCAGACGTTGCGGAAAAAGGCGGAAGCTGTCTGATTGTCTGGAAATCTTCTTCGCTCACCGATTTAACATATTTTCTGTCGGAAATCATTTTTTCTAATCCTTTCTTTTTTGTTTGAAACAAAGCCTGTTTCACATGCGGGCATATTAAGAAAAAATCTTGTATGCGTTCTCGCATGCAGTAAGTATAATTCAAAACGGCAAAACTGTCAATACAAACTGAACAAAATTAGTGATTTTTACAGCATACTTTTTATACACTTGATGTAAATACGGCTCTCCGCCGTTTTATAACGACCGGAGAGCCGCAATCCGCTGTTTTCGGTGTCACTCAAATTCCCGAAACGATGTTCAATATCTCGCAAACAAGCTTGTACATGCGCTCCGTGGATTTTACATTCAGCCTCTCGCGAACCGAATGTATATCCCTGAGATCCGGGCCAAAGGATATCGCATCAAGGCCCTCAATCTTTTCCGCAAAAATGCCGCACTCGAGCCCTGCGTGAATACCCTCGACACGGGCCTCGCCGCCGTAAGTTCTTCTGTAGGCTCTGAGACAAATGTCTCTCAGCACGGAGTCCGCTTTGTATTCCCAGGCCGGATACTCGCCTCGCTTCGAGGAATTACCGCCGCAGGCCGCAACAATTGCCTCCACCCGGGAGAAAACCTCGTTCTTTTCCGACGCCGAAGACGACCTGATGGAAAACGAAAAGCTCACGAAATTTGCCGATGTGCGCAACACGCCAAGGTTAAGAGACGTCTGCACAAAATCCTTTATGTCAGGGCTCATGCGCTGGATACCGTTTGGCGTCGCGTAAATTGCCGTTATCGCCCTCTCCGTCGACTCGCTGTCCGCAGGCATATCGTCGCTCTGAATCATCGAAACCGTAAGCGTGAACCCGCCGTCAGTCGCCTCAAGCTCCTTCCGCACAGTCCCGTTGAACTCCTCCGCCATCTGCTCGAACACGTCAACCTTCTCCGGCTCGACAAACACCACCGCCTTGGAAGCCTTGGGGATTACATTGTCGAAGTCGCCGCCAACGAAATCTCCAAGCCTCAGATCCATCCGCCTGAGCGCAGAATAGATGAACCTGGCAAGGAGCTTGCTGGCATTGCCCCGTCCCTTATTAATCTCAGCCCCGGAATGGCCTCCCTTGAGCCCCGAAACCTCTATCTGATAGCAGATATATTCAGGCACCGCCTCCCGCTTCACAGGCACCGTGCAGTCGCACCTCATGCCTCCCGCGCAGGACACAGTGAAAATGCCCTCCTCCTCGCTGTCAAGGTTCACAAGCATTTTGCCCTTCAGCATCGACGCGTCAACAGCGCCGGCACCGAAAAGCCCTGTCTCCTCATCCGTCGTGAAAAGAGCCTCCACCGCAGGGTGAACAAGCGTATCGTCGTCAAGCACCGCCATAGCGATGGCCACGCCAATGGCATCATCACCGCCAAGCGAACTGCCCTCGGCCCAAACCCACTCACCGTCCGTAGCAAGCCTCGGGCCCTCTTTCTCCATATCAATGTCGCAGTCCGGCCTCTTCGTGCACACCATGTCCAGGTGCCCCTGAATAATGACCGTCGGCGCCTTCTCGCACCCTGCCGACGCAGGTTTCTTTATAATGACATTGTTGGCCTCATCTCTGTAGCATTCAAGCCCCCGCTCCCTTGCAAACTGCATGCAAATTTCGCTGATCGGCCCCGTGTTCCCGGAACCGTGGGGCACAGAACTCAAAAGCTCAAAAAACTCAAAAACTTTCTCCGGTTTCAGCCCGGCCAATATTTTTCCCATCAGTCCTCCTCAAGCAGCCTTACCGCCAATCTCATTGAGCGGCAGCCTTGCTCTTCCATAAAACTTATGCTCACGGATTTTAAGCCACCCGCCCTAATTTATCAAGAGTTTTGTGTCCCGTCATCCGTCTCCTCTGAACCCATTATACCAGCTTGTCCCCCTCATGTCACTCTCATGTCGCCAACCGAAACAAGAACAGCGGCGAAAACCCGCCGCCGTCCCAATGTTATTCCCCAACAACCTCACCGTTTCACTGCAGCGGTCCTCTTCCTTACAACCACCGCCAACGCCAATGCCGCAGCCACTACGACCATAAACACGCTTTCATTTCCTGTGCCCGGTGCTTTCGTTCTAACCGGATAAAACGGAGTTCGATAATTGTCCTCCACGAACTCTTTTGCATCCAGTTTGTCAATAAAATCAGTATTGACCACCTTCCAGCCGTCTTCGGTTCTTTCAAATTCAAGAGAAATCTCTACATTCGATGATTGGTTCTTATACCAGGTCAAACTGCATTTTGCCACCGCCCTATCATCATTAATCTGCGTGATAGTTATACTGTCCGACAATGCGTTTTTAATGCTGTAAGAGTGCATGTAATCCTCAGGGGAAGTATAATAATGTTCCGCTGGAATGCAATGAAACCACAGTTTTTCGTTATATTGTTCAATTTCATTGGAGAAAACAATTAGGTACTCCGCCACTTTTTCAGAACAGAAGTTTGCGGCATAATCGAACCAGGTTTTGGAATCCGAAAGATTCCCTTCCAAAATAGAATATGTCCGATTATTAATCATTTTGTAAAGATGATTTCTGCTGTCATTGAGGGGACTGTATGTATCGATTCTGCTCTTAGATTCTACAAAAAGCGGAAAGTAGATATCGCTGATAAGCGCTATGAGAGTTTCTCTCACTGCCTCCTCCGTAAGAGTTTCCCCTTTATTCTTTTCCGTATCCGCACGGAAAATCATATTTACAAAATCCAAATTGCATATTTTCCACACACCGTCTTTAAGTTCAACCTTAAAGGTTACATTAGCATTCAGCCTTGCTTCCTCGGGAGTTCCGTCGTTCTCATCATAAAAACGGTGAACCGGTACGGATATATATGCGGTCTTACCGTCAGCTTCCAGACGAGTCTTTATTTCGTCAAGCTCCGATAACTCAAAATATGTGTTCGACCTGTCTCCGTCCACATAGCTGCATTCATCCATTACCGGATAGTAATACCAGTACCACACACCGTTTTCCAGATAATATTTGTCGTAGAATGATTCAGAAGCATCAATTACCGTTTCCGCAAGGCTATCATCAAACAGCGCCCTGATTCTTTCTTTAACTTCATCAGGACTGTATCCTTCCTTAACCCTGACATACCAGTCCCAGTTGTATCCGCCTTCAGGAATGGACTGTGATTGATCAGAGTCAGGCGGATTGCGTATATATGCCGAAGTGTTTCCTCCGGCAAACCAGCCGAAAAACAGACCTATCGAGTTTCTGATATCTATAAACTCGGCGATAATCTGTTTGGCGGTCTCTTTATCAAAACTGTCGTCAAACTCTTCAGACTCCGCAAACACAGCAGTTTGAGGAATCACTGCAGAAGCTATGAGCAGCAATGCGGCAAAAAAGGATATGATTTTTTTCATAAAAACCTCCTTAATAGTAATTATTTGTATGATTGTTATGATATGTCGTAATCGCTACAGATCAAGGAATAATCCTTGATAATAGCGCGCAGATGCTCAACGGGACAATCAAGAAATGCATACGCTACTGGGTGGGTATCGCCAGGTTTTAACTCCACAAAATTGGGATCCGAAGTGGGATAAGGGTCTGCAATGACTACCCTAAGTACACCTTCGGGGCTTGTGTATGCTCCGCATACAACCACGAAATGTCCCTTGCAAGTGTATGTGAATTGATAGTTTGCGTTATTATTGATTCTTATTAGAGCTACAGCTGGGTAATTATGACTTAAATTGTATTCGATTAGCGAATAAATATATGCCGCAGAACTGTTTTTCGGTATACACACTTTATTCTTAATGCTGTAAGGGGCGTTAGGATCTTTAGGATTATCGTTTAGCAACGAACTTATTGCGGCATTGACTTGTTCCCGTCCATATTTTGCCCAATATTCAGAAGCATTCTGTCCTATTTCATACAAATATTCATTGTATCCGTCAAGGATATTATAGTAATATTTGTAATCTATGTTCACTCGATTATTCTCTTCATCTCGAAAATCAGGATCATTTGGAAGATTCGCCGGATTTCTCATTCCATACCCGGTCAAATCCACCCCCAAATAGTTTAGCACAATAGCGGCACTGGTTGGTCCGCA
>CACZNV010000135.1 GCA_902782645.1 uncultured Ruminococcus sp.
CAACAGTTATCACTTCATCGCCGGGTTTGATTCTTCTGTCGCCCAAAAGCCGTGATGTGAGCGTCATAAAAGCCAGAAGATTTGCTGAGGAGCCGGAATTCACCAGCAGGCAGTACGGAACGCCTAAATAATCCGCAAATTCTTTTTCAAACCTTTTTGTATACTCTCCTGACGTGAGCCAGAACTTAAGCGATGCATCCACAAGGCTCACCATTTCATCCCCGTCGTAAACCCTTCCGCCGTAGGGGATGCGGTCGCCTTCTTTATACTCTTTTCTTTTGTGAAAGCGGGAGGCATACTCGGACACTTCTTCCAGTATTTTTGCTCTCGCCTCTTCTTCCTTCATGTTTTCAAACATTTCAATAATGCCTTTCGTCTCAAACGAACTTATGTCTTTTATCAGTTTCCGCTTCTGTATTCGGCAATCTGTTTTTCCATAACCTCGGACACATCGCCAAGAGCACCGGGGCCCCTTGGAATGTCCGAATCCTCTTTGAAACTGCCTCCGCACTCAAGATATACCTTGGACCACTCCACGGAAGCCTTCACCGCTTCCCTGTAACTCCAGCGGGGCGTCCATCCGAAGGTCTGCCTGATCTTATCGCAGTTAAGCCTTAAAAGGCCTGCCTCGTGGGGATTGAAGTCAGGGTTTTGCGGATAGGATTCCCTGTTAATACCCCAAAAGCCGTTAAAGGTGTTTACCAGGGTGCCTGTCTCAACGCAGTCGGTATCGTAAGGTCCCACATTATAGGAGGCCGCAAGCTCTTTATGCTCAAAGGTTTCCTTGGCGATCATCAGATATGCGAAAACAGGTTCAAGCACATGCTGGTAAGGCCGCACCGAATGAGGATTTCTTATGCCCACGGGGTCGCCAAGTTCCGCGGCTCTGACGCAGTCCGGAATTATCCTGTCCTTTGCAAAGTCGCCGCCGCCGATTACATTGCCGGCTCTGGCGGTTGAAACCGCAACATCTTTTCCGTCAAAGAAAGACCTTCTGTAGCTGGCGGTCACAAGCTCCGAACAGGACTTGCTGTTTGAATACGGATCAAAGCCGTCAAGCACCTCGTCCTCTTTGTAACCCTCCGCCCTCTCAAGGTTTCTGTAGACCTTGTCGGTTGTCACATTGAGAAAAACCTTCACAGTACCGGACAGTCTCACGCACTCAAGGACATTTACGGTTCCCATGACATTGGTGCCGTAGGTGAGCACCGGGTTCCTGTATGACTCACGCACAAGAGGCTGGGCTGCCATGTGGATGACTATCTCAGGCTTTGATTCGTCAAATGCCTTTTTGAGACCGCCAAGGTCCCTGACGTCGCCGGTATAAAGCCTGCAGAGCTCATTGCCGCCAATGATATCAAACAGGGAAGGATCCGTCGGGGGCTCCAGCGAGTATCCCGTCACCGCAGCGCCGGCAAGAGACAAAACCTTAAGCATCCAGGACCCTTTAAACCCTGTGATGCCCGTAATGAATACCCGTCTGCCCTTGTAAAAGTTCATGAAACCGGGGCCGAAACTGTATATTCCGTTTTGCTGGCTGCAATCTTTTCCCATGTCGGTAATACCTGTTCGATGTCACCTCACCAGGTCTTCCAGGGCGCCTTGCCGCTGTCCCAAAGGGTCTCAAGATTTTTCTTGTCTCTCTGAGTGTCCATGCACTGCCAAAACCCCGAATGCCTGTAAGCCATGAGCTGACCTTCCTTCGAGAGAGTCTCCAGAGGCTCGTTCTCAAATACGGTGGTGTCATCCTTAAGATAATTGAATATTTCAGGCTCCATAACCATGAAGCCGCCGTTGATTGTGCTTGAGTCGTCGTCCTTTTTTTCTCTGAACTGGCTCACCACATTTCCGTCAATTCCGAGGACGCCGAAGCGCTGCACCGCAGAGACAGCCGTAAGGGTTCCGATTTTACCGTGACTCCTATGGAACTTCAGCAGTTCATCAAGATTCACGTCCGAAACTCCGTCGCCGTAGGTAAGCATAAAAGTCTCATCGCCAATGTAATCCTTAACTCTGAGAATTCTGCCGCCGGTCATTGTGTTTAGACCGGTCTCCGCAAGGGTGACCTTCCAGGGCTCCTGCTCGTTCTTTAAATACTTGACCGTATTGTTACCGATATCAAAGGTGACGTCGGATGTGTGCAAATAGTAGTTGGCAAAATAATCTTTAACAACGAAAGATTTGTATCCGAGGCATATGATAAAGTCGTTGAAGCCGTAGTGGGAATAGTGCTTCATAATATGCCACAGGATGGGCTCCTCGCCGATTTCAATCATCGGCTTCGGTTTAAGATGGCTTTCCTCGGAGATGCGTGTTCCGAGTCCGCCGGCAAGTATTACAACCTTCATGAATATACTCCCTGCAGGTGATATTTGACAAAAGGACAGAATCCTTCTATCTTTACGATTGTACCACAAGCGCCTTTTTCTTTCAAGGACAATCGGGCGGACAGGCACCCGCCAAGGTCTTCCTAAAGGATAGTTCAAGGTACGGTTTTGATTGATTTTCATGTCGCATTGGCGTATAATAAATGTGTATATCTTTAAAGGAGGCAAGGTCCTGCCTGAAAGGGACCGACCGCAGAATGAAATTAGGTATTATCGGTTTGCCGAACGTCGGCAAAAGCACACTCTTCAACGCATTGACAAGTTCAAAAACTGCCGAAAGCGCAAATTATCCTTTCTGCACCATTGAGCCCAACGTGGGAATCGTTCCCGTGCCGGACGAGAGACTTGACGTGCTCGCAAAAATGTACAACCCCGAGAAGTACACCCCCGCAACCATAGAGTTTGTGGACATTGCCGGGCTTGTAAAAGGAGCCGGCCGCGGAGAGGGACTTGGCAATAAATTTCTCGCAAATATACGTGAATCCGACGCCATCATCCACGTTGTGAGATGCTTTGACGACGAGAATATCATACATGTGGAAGGCAGCGTAGACCCTAAGAGAGACGTGGAAACCATAAGGTTCGAGCTTATTTTCTCCGATATCGAGATGCTTGAGAGAAGGATTGAACGCACAGGCAAGATGTCAAAGAGCGGCGACAAGAAGCTGCTTTCCGAGGTCAAACTTCTCGAAAGAATCAAGGCTCACCTTGAGGAAGGGAACACGGTGAACTCCATGGACCTCTCCGAGGAAGAAAAAGCTTATGTAGACTCCCTCTTCCTCCTCACCTCGAAGCCTGTAATATATGCCGCAAACATCTCCGAGAACGACCTTGCCGATCCCATGTCCTGCAAATACGTTCAGGCTTTGTCTGAAATCGCCAAGGAAGAAAAGGCGGAGATCATCGCCATCTGCTCAAAACTCGAGGAAGACCTTTCGGAGCTTCCCGACGATGAGAGACAGTCTTTCCTTGACGAGCTGGGAGCAGAATCCTCCGGCCTCGACAAGCTGGTTAAGGCAAGCTACGCTCTCCTCGGTCTCATAAGCTTCCTCACTGCCGGTCCGAAAGAGGTCAGAGCGTGGACAATAAAGAAAGGCACCAAGGCCCCCCAGGCAGCGGGAAAAATACATTCAGACTTTGAAAGAGGCTTCATCAGGGCCGAGATAGTGTCATTTGACGATCTTGTGGCCTGCGAAACCTACGCCAAGGCAAGAGACAAAGGACTTGTAAGATCAGAAGGTAAAGAATACGTTATGCAGGACGGCGACGTCACGCTTTTCAGATTCAACGTCTGAGAGGGATAATGACATGAAATTAATCGAAGGAAAAAACTACTTTAAAAACATCGGATTGCTTGTACCGGAAGTGATTCTTCCCAACGACCGTACAGACCTCACGAAGTGGGCCTGCATTGCCGTGGACCAGTACACCTCATCCCCCGAATACTGGCAGAACTTTTACGCTTTTGCGGGAAACTCCCCTTCTACGGCAAAAATGGTTCTTCCCGAGCTTTGCCTGACTCAGAATGTCTCGTTAAGAGGTGAGAAGCAGAGCACCAAGGTGGAAGACAGAATCAGAGATATCAACGCCACAATGGAGAAATATATCTCCGACGGAACTCTTTCAAATTCTTTCACGGGTCTCATCTACGTGGAGCGCACCCTTCCCGGCGGAAAAATCAGGAAAGGACTGATCGCGGCTCTTGACCTTGAAGAATACAGCATCAAGAAAGGCGCAAAATCTCTCATAAGGCCTACGGAAGAGACGGTTCAGGAAAGAATACCGCCAAGGCTTCAGGTCAGGCAGGACGCCCTTCTCGAGCTTCCCCACTCCATAGTGCTCGTTGACGACACTCCCAACGGCATCAGCAATTTCCTTGCAAA
>CACZNV010000136.1 GCA_902782645.1 uncultured Ruminococcus sp.
GAGCTATTTTTGCGTGCGCGACCCCGAAGCTGTATGTATATACTGCGAGCGGGGAGCTCGCGCAAAGCAAGTCGCAAGTAATTGTCGCAAGACTCCTTGTTCTGTTTATTTTTCTCTCCGCGACTTGCGCAAAGAGCCAAAAATCACTCAAAACTGATTACGAGGTCTTTGAACATAAATGTGTTCGTTGACACGCCAAGGTTCTTTCCCGAGAAGGACTCAAAGCCCTTGACCTTTACGCTCTCCGTCATGACCATTGGGTACTTGCCCTTGTAGCTGTCGGAGTTGTAGTTTTGGTTTATATTGGCGTAGAGCATGGGGCTCACGTCCGCGGTAAACGGCTTGGCGTCATTCACGTACAGTCCGTCGATTACAATGTTTCTCGGCAGGTAGCAGGTGTAGCCGAAGTCCCAGTCGTAGGTGTTGGTGCCGCCAATGAGAGCCGCGTCGCTGCCTGTCACGCCTCCGTAGGGGTAGTACAGACAGTTCCTGATTATGATATCGCCGTCCCATGTGGAGCCGTAGTCGTCTCTCAGGTTGATTATATTTCTCGCATAAATGCTGCAGTTTTCAATCAGCGCCGTGCCGTGGCCTATGAGGTTGATGCCCTGGTGGCCGAAGGTGGAATTCTTGAGAGTCACGCTGCACACGCTCTTGTGGGCGTCGAAACGGGATATCACGCAGCCGTCAAAGGTTATGTCGCGGGAGTAGTTGGATGCGAAGGTGCCCCAGTAGAGCATGTCGGTTATGTCACGGGACTGGATGACCCGCACAAATTTGAGGCCGATGCTGGTGGTTACCTGGCAGTCGTAGGTGCCCATTGGCGTTATCGAGCCGCCGCTTCCCATGGTGTAATAGGTCATGTGGCCTGTGAGAACAGTGTCTTTTACGGTCAGATTGTAGGTGTTGGAGATCATCAGGAAGCCGTTGTAGGGAGCTCCCGACTCGCCCTCGCCCTCCACGTAGTGGGCAACGCCGTCAATGACCGCATTCGACCTCTGGATCTCAATGCCCCTGTTGTAGTAGGTGTAGTTGCTGTCCGCCCTGTTGGCTATTGTGGTGAAGATGCCGCCCTTGACCGTGATGACGGGATCGTCCACAGGTATTGCCGATGCGCTTGTAACCGATTTGAAATCCCAGATTACAGGCGTCGAAGGATCCACGTTTCCGTCCTTGTCAACAAGTATAATCTCCTTCTGGGATGCGCCGGCGTCCTGGTTGGCGCCTTTTCTGATGTACTGCTTGACCTTGTCGTTTGTCAAAGTGACCAGGGACGGGGCTGCAAGAGCCGTTCCGATGTTCTCCTGGTTCTTCAGCACCTTGGTGACAGAGGATTTTATGGAGCTTGACTTTCCTGCCGCGGGGATTGAGAAAATGTTTGAGCCCGCGCCTTTTAACTCGCTGTCATCAATAATAAAGTGAGCTGTGGACCAGTCCACGTCGCCGGTGATTTTTGAGGTCTTGGCGGATTTTCCGAAGCAGTATGTGGCGTCCTCTTTTGCAAGAATCAGGGCTCCGCTGCTCTTCTGGGCGGTGTGGGCGCTGCTTATCGCCTTGCTGTCGTCGGTCTTCCCGTCGCCGGTTGCCCCGTACTCCTCGTATGTGATGAAATCCCCGTAATCAGCGGTAAAACTCAGCCCGCTTGCCACCTGGTTTCTGCCCTCTTCGCTGAGGAGGAAGTCCCTGAAAACTCTGTAGAAACCGATTGTTTTATTGCCGGTTACGACAATGTTTCCGTCCTTGATTTCAACTGTGCCTGCCTTGGCGTCTTCAGCGCCGTAGACAAAGCTGATTGTACGGGTCTTCGTATTGTCATCGCCAAGGTACGAGCCCGTCTTTGTAAATAAAAGCTTCTTAATGTATTTCGCGGCGGTCTCAGTGAGGCTGTCGGAGGTTTCAATCTTGTACTCCTCTATTGAAACGCCGTCCACCTTGAACCCGTCAAAGGTTTTGAACGGGTGGTAGTTGTATTCGTAATTGCCGGGCAGCTTCAGGGTCCCGTCGGCGTCGAACAGACTTTCGAAATAGTTCATCGCCGCGCAGGTGCTGTTCAGGTTGCCGCCAATGATATGCACGTTCCCGCTGCCGTCCACGAAAATCCTGTAGCCCTCGTAGGAAAGCACGCCGCCCTCGCTCTCAAGGTAGTCTGCCGCGGTCTCGACAATGATTTTCTTCTCAGGCTCCCCGCCCTCACCCGCAACACCTATATTTACGGATTTTTTCGCAAGTCTTTGGGCGAGCAGATCAACCTCCTCATCCGCCGTGCCCGCAACATAATTTACCGTGAATTTGTAGCTGCTGACGCCCTTGTCGGCAACGGTAACAGCGGTTTCAACGGTCCCCGGCGTCGGTTCCGGAGTGTCAGTGCCTTTCGGCGTTTCGCCGCCGGGCTTTTGGGTCTGATCTGTAACCGTGTTTGTTCCCGAACCGTTCTGACAGGAAACAAAACCGATGCTCATTGCCGCCACAAGTACAAAAATGAGCGACATAACCAATGCTTTCCGCGGCCCTGTTCCGGCCCTTTTAAACAGTTTTTTCATAATACTATCTCCTCGTCATTACTGGATTACCGCAATTTTTTGCGCAATTTTTCTGTAAAAACAATTGTAGCCGAAAAAAGTTGTTTATGCAATGCGCCGGCCAACTTTTAGCGGCTGTTCTTTTTGCACTTTTGGCGCCGCGCTTCGGCTTTTTTGACGGCTAAACCTGCAGCTGCGGCGCCCGCCAATGCGCCGGCCGCTGCGCCGAAGGACCCGCAGCCTTTCTTTGAGGCCTTCGGCTCCGCGGCCGCCTTCTCCTCGTCGCTGAGGGGCTGCCAGTCCTCCTCGCCGCTCTGCTTGCCTTCCGCGGCGAGCTTCGCGTTAAGCTCCGAGAGGACCTGAAGTTTGAGCCCTGCGGGGCCCTCGTCTGTGTAGTCCTGGAACTGCCAGAGGGATGCAATCTGAATGCCGGAGCTTGATATTGCGGATGTGATCTCCTTGAACTTGTCAATCATATCCGGCGCATTTTCCATGTCCAGCATGTCGCCGAACTCGCCGAAATAGCAGGCCTTGCCCATTGCCTTGGCGGTGTCCGCGTATGCTTTAAAGTATTCTTCGGTGGAAAGATTCCGCCCGAACACCTTGAAGTACATGATGTACCGGTTGCTTCCGTCGTAGGTTCCCTGCTGCAGGTGGAAAGACAGCGTGTCAATCGGATCGGGTGTGAGAAGTTTGTTCATCATGTTGAACTGATCCCTGGTGCTGAGCTCCCAGTTGAGTTCCCAGATGTGATTGCTGTCCTTGGTTCTGCCTGACTCGTAGAGCGAATAGGCTGCAGGCCTCATCTCACTGTTTCCCGTGGTGATCATCCTGTATGAGTCATAGCTTCTGATCAGCGCTGCAATCTCCTTGTAAAACACCGCCAATTCCTCGGATGTGTAGTAGTCAAAGCCGTTGACATTGTCAAGGGGCATGCCGTCAATGTTCTGAGGCCACAGGTATTCCTTCAGATTCCTGTCGCAGAGGTCAGCGCTGAGGTTGTACTCATTGCCGATTTCCCAGCCCCAGATCGCCGGGTGGTCCGCAAAGCGGGAAACCACATCTGCAACGTATTTCCTGGCGTATTCCATAGTCTCACTCTTCACGTTTCCGAAGTCCGAGCGCTTGCCGGAGACGTGGGCGGGAATCACAGAATCCCACCACATAAGGCTTCCGATGACGCCGATACGATACTTTTCGCACTCGTCAAGAACTTCCTTTAAATAGGAAAAAACTCTCTCCGGGTCGCTGTCGTAGACGTCGTAGTAAGAGGGGTAGTAGCCGCAGAGCGGAATGCGTATGAAAGGAATGTTGTAGGAAGCGAGACCGGCAAGCCCCGCCTTGAACTCGTCGGTCCTTTGGTTCTCCGAATCCGCGTATCTCGCAAAAGCCGCAAAGTAGTTGACGCCAAAGCCGTAAAACGGCTCTCCCCGGAGGGTCACCGTGCCGTCCGGCTCCACATGGAGCCCGTATCTGTCCTCATCCATTCTTTTTCCTCCTCCGGCGGCGAATGAAGCTCCCGAAAAAAGGGACAGTATCACTGCCGCAGCACATATTGCCGATAAAAACCTGCGCATAAAACCTCCTCAAGGAAAGCCTTTTATGGATATTTTGCCTGAGTAGATGATACCACTTTGCGGCGGCGCAGACAACTTAAAATCACGCAAAAGCCCCTTGAATCGCGGAGCGAAGTAGTTGTTGACTTTCCTTTAAATATTTGTTATTCTTGCCTGCGTATCCGAAATGCGTTGACGGAGACAGTAAGACGTGTCAAAAAGTTCAGCGAGCAGGCGTTTGGTGCGAGGTCCTGTATGAGTAGGCGCGGTCCGAATATCACTCCTTAGCAGCGAAGTGAAAGCATTGGCGTGTGCCGGTGCAATTAGCGGAGCCGGTTTCCGACCGTTAGAGCGGGCACATATGACTGTATGGAGCTTTGGGTATACCAGGATTTTGCGACTGACCGCTTCTTCCCATTGCTTGATGCAGAAGGAAGAAGCTTTTTTTGATACGGAAAAGCTATCAAATAAACTACGAGGTGATTTAAATGTACAAAAAGGTTTCGTCAGACCTTGGCGTTGTCGAGCGCGAGAAGGCCATCGAAAAGTTTTGGCGCGACAACCGCATCTTTGAAAAAAGTGTGGAAACCCGGGAAGGCCATCCTGTTTTCACATTCTACGACGGTCCTCCCACCGCCAACGGCAAGCCCCATATCGGCCACGTGCTCACCCGCGTCATAAAGGATATGATTCCCCGCTACAAGACCATGAAGGGCTGCAAAGTTCTGAGGAAAGCGGGCTGGGACACCCACGGACTGCCTGTGGAGCTGGAAGTTGAAAAGCAGCTGGGCCTTGACGGCAAGGAGCAGATCGAGCAGTACGGCCTGGAGCCGTTCATCGCGAAGTGCAAGGAGA
>CACZNV010000137.1 GCA_902782645.1 uncultured Ruminococcus sp.
AAGAATGTGTCGAAGGATACACCTGCGAGAGTGTAAGCTGCGGGAGCTGCGGGTCCGTTGTAGATAACGTAGATTTCTCTGTCTTTCTCTTTCTCGGTTCCTTTGTTGTCAAATCTGTTGAGTTTGACTTCGTCGCCGTTTTCGAGTTTAGCCCATACCCAAATGGTGTTCTCGCCTGTGAGTTCAGAAACATCAATGGTCATGTAAAATCTGCGGTTGTTTGCGTTAAGATTTGTAACAGCGTCCTCTGTGGTTGTGAAGTAGTCGCCGTAGGAGATGGTTCCGCCGTTGATCTGATAGCCGAGAGCTGCAGTTGCGGAATTGGCGTTGCCGTACCATCCGTAGAGAGTGATATTCTCGATGGATCCGTCTGTGCCGTCAATGTTCTTCTTGGCTGCGATTACAGCTGCATTGCCGTTGGCGATTTCGGTGCCGTTTGCAAGGATCCAGTCATAGGAGAGACCGTCGCCTTTTGCAGCGTCGAAGTCACGCTTTTCACCTGTGTGAGCCGGCTCTCCCTCGTAAACTTCGAGCTCGCCGAAGCCTGCGTACCATGTGCCGTCTGTAATGTTGCTGGTCTTTGTGATGTAGATCCTGATGTAGGAAGCGGACTGTCCTTCGCCGTCATAAATGAACGGATCGCTGTAAACACCGCCGTCCGGAAGGGATTCCTGTCCGATTACGGTCCAGTCGGAACCATCTTCGGAGATTTCAACTGTGTACTCGCAAGGTGTGGGAGCTCCGTCGAGGAACTTTGTGGGGAAGAGCTTAACTTCGCCGATGTTGTATGTTCCGTCAAGATCAACAGTGGCTGTAACGTCAACGTCTCTCATATTTGCCTGAACATACCATGAAAGGCTCTGGTTAAGGTTTGATGCGTTTCCGTCGAATGCATCAAGTTTTCCGTCAACAAGGTTCTCTTTCTGGAACCATTCAGGGAGCCTGAAATCTGCGTTTGCTCCGCCGCCGTCCCATGTTTCAACATCTTTTTCAAGGGCAATGTTGGTCTTTGTTTCACCTGCGAATGCAGCTAATGTGCAAAGGGAGAGAACGAGAGCAACTGCCAGGATAAGACTGATAAGCTTTTTCATACAATAAACTCCTTTTCTATGATCATGCTCACAGGGCAAAGGCGCCCTGCTCAAATTCTGAAGACATTTTACAACGCATTGGCGGTATCGTCAACTGTTTTGCGCGCGAAATCTATATATTATTTTTTTAAATCTCATCTTTGTCCTCTTTCTTGGTCCTCTTCAGAAGCAGATGAAGGCAATCTCAGGCCTTGTGCCGAGCCTTATGGGAAGGAGGCTCTGGCCCAGACCGCAGTTTATGTAGAGCCTGTTGTTTTTGCAATAGTCAAAGAGGCCGTAGATGTAGCCCTTACGGGGCATTCTGTCGTTCCGCAGCACCTTGAATTCAAAATTGAAGGGCATGTACACCTGGCCGCCGTGGGTGTGTCCGGCAAGGGCCATGCTGTACTTTCCGCAGCCTTCGACCTCTTCCTTTATATTCTCCATAACGTCCGGGTTGTGCATAACGAGGAGAAGCTTGTCGTTTTCGCCTGTCTGCGCGGCGGCTTCTTTGAAAACTTTCCGGTGGCTTTCGGCCTTCCCTATGCAAATCTCTTCAAAACCCGCGGCGACAATGGAGCCCGTTGCCCCTTTTATGCCTATTTTTACGGTCTCATCCCTCAAAACCCTTATGT
Source organism: uncultured Ruminococcus sp. (assembly GCA_902782645.1). Lineage (GTDB taxonomy): Bacteria > Bacillota > Clostridia > UBA1212 > UBA1212 > UBA1212. The sequence goes on from CACZNV010000137.1 coordinate 1,706, forward strand.
TTCCGCCGCAGTTTTCGATTTCTTTGACATACTCTGCAATCTTCACCGGGTCTTTTCCGCACACATGGCTGCAGTCGTGGTTGCCCAGGACCACAAGCAGCGGAACATTTCCCAGTTTTCCGGCAAGCCTTCTCATGAAGTTCAGCATGGCCTGTTTGCCCTTGGCGTTTTGGCAGAGGTCGCCGGTCACCGCCACAAGGTCGCAGTCCGCGTTGACGACTTTATATATGACATCGCCAAGGTCCACCGACACCATGGGAAAATGCAGGTCGGAGAGGTGCCCGACCCTGCAGAGAGGCGTGTTTTCGGGGCCCTCTGCCACGTTTTTTTCCGCAAAAACCTTTGTCACCTTGAGTTTTTTGGTCTCAAAGTAGCAGGCGGCGGCCATAATGATGGCGGCTGATATTAATCCCGCCACAAGGGTTGATACTTTTGCGGCGGTTGACATGAGAAATGCAAGGGTCATTCTTGGTTATTTCACTTTTTTCCGATGATTTTCTTCTCTTCGTCGGTGACAAATATTGCCCGTTTTTTTCTCCAGAGCACGGCGCCCACGGCAATGCCGATCCAGATGCCGGCAACCAGCGCCACGATTGTCCAGAACACTATCTTGCCGAGTTTTACGGTGTCGTCGCCGGAGCCTCCGGAGCTGCCGCCGGGTTTCTGCGAGGGCACGGTTTCTGCCGTGTTATAGGGAATTTCCGTTGCCGGCGCGCCTGTTGCCTCAGGGGTTTCAGTTTCGGCGCCGGGGCTTGGCGTGTTCACGACCACAAGGGTGGGCGTTGGCGTAAGGGTAGGCTCCTCCGTGGGGATTGTAACGGGCGTGGGGGTTTCATTGGCGGCAGGAGTCTGCGTCGGCAAGGCTTTTCTCTTAACGGTGTAGATGCCCGTCTTGGTCATTTCGTTCATATTTCCGTCGGAAATAACCGCGTAGGCCTTGAGGGTGGTCTCCGGAGCCTCGGTGATGAAGGCCCTTATCATAAGGATGGCTGCCTTGCCGTCTGAGCTGGGGGTGAATTTGCCGTCCGTTTCAAAGGTCACGGTCACACTGCCGGGCTGCAGATTTGCCTTGACGTTAAAGCCCGGCGCAGCTTCCGGTATGGAAAAGCCAAGGCCTTTGTACTCCGCGTTAATGCTTCCTGAATAGGCGTGCCCTTTTTCCAGGCCGTAGATTGCAAACTCGATGACTATTTCGTCCCCCGTGTCAAAGACGCCGTCGGGCCACTCCACCGCTATGGTGCGGTCCTCCGCGTAGACGTTTGACAGGCACAGGGCAAGCAAAGCCGCCGCAATCACGGTAATTTTTATCAAAAAACCCTTTATATCCGGTTTGTTGTTTCGTTTTTCAGTCATTTCACTTAATAGGATTCACATTTTCTGAGGCTCTGCGGGGTCGGCTTCGACGGTTTCCGGTCTGTTGGCTTCGATGAGCCTGAATGTCTTCTTTTTGAGGAACACGCCAAGGTAAAACCCGAACACCGCAACCCCCAGTACGCAGGTTATGACGATGGTGGGCACGTCCCACATTTCGCCGCCGCCAACGGTATCTATGAGCATTCCGCAGAAGTTATACACCGCATGAAGCAGGATGGGGACAAGTATATCGCCCGTTATGAGCATGCATGTGGCGCACATGGCGCCGATGAGGGCCGAGTAGCCCACCTGCCTTATAACGGCGCCGAAACCGGCTCCGGATATGAGGTTGAACAGGTGGTAAAGGCCGAAGATGCAGCTTGTTATCGCGATGCAGGCAAAAACCTGCAGCCTGGTTTTGCACTTTTTAAGGTAATAAGGGAAAAGAACTCCCCTGAAGGCGATCTCCTCAAAGGCCGCCACGGCAATGTGCTCCGCCGCAAACAGGACCACCCAAACCCATGTGTCCGTGACGAAGCACCTCCCTGTTGCGAGGGATATTATGGGCAGGTTGTTCACCGCCACCAGCAGCGCCGGTATCACAAGAATCAGGCTTTTCAGGTACTCGTTTGCGGGGCGCCTTGAGGCCACCTTGGCGTCTGTTTCCAGCAGCACCGTCAGGAAAAACACCGCGGCAGCGGTTCTGGTGATGATGACATTGGCGATGAGGTCGTGGTTTTCGTCCGGAATCAGGTGAACCTTGAAGGACTCCAGCACCACGAAGGCAATCAGCACCGCCGCCGACAGGATGCGTATTATTTTAAGAATCAGCTTCTTTTTTTGCATAGAACTTCCGGTAAAGAATTATTCCCAGCACGACACCGCCAATGACAAGGAAAACGCTTATAAACTGGGACGGGAACATTCCGAGGATCTTTCCGCCCCGCTCGCCGTTGTCGCCCCTCAGGAACTGCTCGCACAGGAAGCGCCAGATTCCGTAGGACACAAGGTAGACGGGCATGCACATATAAAAGCCTTTTCTTTTAAGGAGCATAAAGAACAGTACGCCGAAGAGTATGAAAAGGAAGGCGCTCTCGTAGAGCTGGGCCGGAAGCCTCTTGAAGTGTTCGCCGGGGAACTTTATCCCCAGGAAGCTCGTGGTGGGTTTTCCGTAGCAGCAGCCGGCAAAGAAACAGCCGATCCTTCCGAAGGCGTGGGCGCAGGTGATGGCCGCGGAACCTATTGAAATCAGGTCCCAAAGCCTTGTGATGTGCTCTTTTTCGCCCTCTTTAAAGAGGATTCTGCCCGCTATAAAGTAAATGGCGAAGAAAAGGAGCACGCCAATGATCAAACCGCCAAGGAACGTTATCCCGTTGTCCAGGCTGAACTTTCCGGTTTCAATCCACACGTAAAAAGCCTGGCTGACGGCGGCGCCGAAGAAGCCCACAACAATAGACACCAGTGCCCCTATGAGCACCAGATTCTGGAGTTTTGCGGTAAACTTCAGCCTGTCTGCGCAAACTCTGAATATTACGAAAGCCGATATGACGCCAAGCACAATGAATATTGTGTACAGGTCAACATCCAGGAAAAGCGGTTTAGGGTACATAGAGCCTTCCTCCCAAAGCAGTCACATTTTACCACAAACCCGGTTTTCAAGTAAAGGTCAACGGGCCGGCGGTAAGCCGCGCGCTCTGTCTTCTAAAGCGCAGCTTTGATTTGTCAGTTTTTGTCGCCAAGGTCCGAAATTTGCACTTTTCCAAAAATGGCACAAGAAACTGCAGAGAACAAAACCTGCGGCAACTTCTTCATCACCGCAGGTTTTGCATCAATTATCTAACCGCCGGGTTAAAGCCTTAAGCTTTCTCAGCGGTTATTCAACTCATTTAATTATTTTTCATTCTTTTTGCGAACTATGAAAGCCGCAGCTGCGAGGAGGCAGATCATTGCGCCGCCTGCCACCATTCCGCCGCATCCGGACCTCGGCTGAGGTTCAGCTGTGGGTTCAGGAGACACATCCGGTAGGCCGTCAGGTATCGGAATCTCACTCTTATTGATTGCCAAGAGTAGAGATGTGGGCTCGCCGGTCTTCTTGTCAACTTTCTTGTAGTTCTTTGTGCGCTCAGGCTGCTGAGTCTTTACCACGAAATTGAAGTAGAGAGTTGCGTTTGCGGGGATCTCAACGCCTTCTGTGAGGGTGACGTCAACGCTCTTAACTGTGGAAGGATAGTTTCCGGAGACGTCCTCCATCTCGGTCTTTGTGGTCACGCACTTTGCGGTTCCGATAATGAGACCATCTTCATAATACTTTTCGGGATGCTCTGCCACATATGCCTGGGCTCTTGCAACGTTCTTGTAGATATCACCGGTGGTGATGATGATCTCGTTCTGCTGCTGAGGATCTGAAGCAACATCGGAGTAGAGCTGTGTTCCGAGAGCGTCAATCTCAACTGTGAGCTTTGAAATCTCAACCTTTGTGAGCGGATTACCGATGGCAGGTGAACCCTGGACAAGAATCTTCTTTCCGGATTTGTCCGTTCTGGTCATGACATATTCCTGCTTGATTTCAAGCTTCGGGTTGTCGTAGAGAAGAGCTTCGCCTTCGTCGTACTCGCCGTTCTTGTTCTTGTCGATAAATGTATCGCCAAGGTCTTTCTCGGTCTTCTTTCCGTCGCCGTCGATATCGATGTAGTCGATGGTGTACATCTGAATGCTGCAGCCGCTGAGCCACTGAGCTTTCTCTTTAACGAGGCTGTTGTATGCTCTCTTATCTTTGTTGTCGCCGACTTTTCCGTCCTCGTTGTAGTCAACCGTGGTGTCGAATTCTTCAGCCAGGGCAGCATACTTCTCAGGGAGAGTGAGGACGCCCTTGTCGATGAGGGACTGGTTCGAAATAGTTGTATAGTCAACTACTCTTCCCTTCTCGTCAAGACGGGACTCGATGTCGATCCATACGAGAACCGGCAGACCGTCTTTCTCGCCTACTTCAACGAAGGGCTCGATTCTGTGGCCGTCTCTTGAGTGCCAGATGTTGTTCTTATCAACAACGTAGCCGTTCACATCGATGCGGAGATTGTTTCCGTCTGCATCGACTTCCTTGTCGAGGAAGTAGCCGTTGACAAGTGTGAAGTTCGGGTTGGGAGTTCCTGCGTCATCGTAGAATTCGCCTGCGCCGTAAAGTTTAGCTGCGCTGATAAGGTTGATAGCTGTATTATCGGCGATATCTGTGAGACCGAAAGTGGACGTCACCGCAATTTTCGTAGAATCGATGCTGTAAGCGGGCGCCACAACGCAGTAAACCTTATCTGAAGATGAACCTTTGCTGAGTTCCTTTTCGCCGTAACTCGGAGCAAAGTTTGAGAAGGATCCGTCCTTGCTTGTGAAAGCAACAGCGGGAACGATGTATGACGAAGTGGGATCGGCAAAGATCCATCCCTTATCGACATATACTTCGTTTCCATCCTCATCCAGAACAGGATTTCCGTCAATGTCTTTCTTAACAATCTGGTCAGCCTTTGTGACGTACTTGTAAGAAACGACGACCGGCGTGGTATAGTGAGCGGTCATCGAATAGAAGTCAAAGCCGTCACCTTTTTTCTCTTCGTCCGCAAACGTGGGCAGAGCGAAGAAGGAAAAAAGAAGCATTACAGCCAGAAAAACAGTCAAAAGCTTTTTCATATAAACCTCCCAATCTTGTGAAAAAGGATTATTCTTTGTAAGTAAAGCATAACACCTTTTAAACAGCTGTGTCAATTACTTTTAGGGGAGAGTAACTCCTGAATGCATTTTAGCAGTTAATCCGCTTCAATTCAAGCATCATTTTATAAAAAAGTGTATATTGCGCGTGAGAAAGGCAGCCGTTGCGGCTTGACAAAGGGTGTGGGAGCGGCTACAATCCTGCGATGTTATTGGCGTGTTCGGTGCGCCAAAATACGTTTTTCGGAGTGTTTTTATGAAGATAGCGGTTCAGACAGGCGGTATTGCGGAGAGATTGGGTCTTGACGCCACTTACAAGCTCGTAAAGGAGAGCGGTTTTGACGGCGTGGATGCGAATCTTGACCATGTTTTTACCCCGGGACAGGTGAGAAGGAAAGAGATTCCGGAGATGATCAAAAATTTTGACGAGACCGCTTTCTTTAAGTTTTTTGAGCCTTTCAGAGACTGTGCGGCAAAGTACGGCGTTGAGAATGTGCAGGCCCACTCCACGTTCCCGAACTGGTTTGCAAACGATCCGGAATATAACGCTTTTCTCCTTGATTTACAGAAAAAAATGATTCGCGCCTGCGCCTTTATCGGCTGCAGCAGGCTGGTCATCCACCCGTTTTTTGCAGCCTATGAGGCGATGCTTCCCAGGGACGAGGAGTTTAAGATAAACGTTGACGGCTACATGGAGCTGGCCGAAACCGCCAAGGAAAACGGTGTCACCATCCTCCTCGAAAACATGTTTGTGGTTAACAGGGGCAAGCCCTACGCGGCCTGCTGCTCCGACATCGGCACCGCCTGCGACCTCATCGACACTCTCAACGAAAAGGCCGGCGAGAGAAGGTTTGCCTTCTGCCTTGACACGGGCCACATTCTTCTCACCGCCGCAGACATTTACACGGCAATGGTAAGGCTTGGCGACCGCCTCGAGGCCTTCCACATTCACGACAACAACGGCATGGGTGACCAGCACCTGGCGCCCTACATGGGCATTTTAGACTGGAACCGCTTCGTCGAGGGTC
>CACZNV010000138.1 GCA_902782645.1 uncultured Ruminococcus sp.
GGCTGGGGCAAGGCTCTCTGGGGCAAGCTTTACGGCCAATGGCTCTGCGGCGGCGCCGTGTTCGTCTACGACTTTGACCGCTTCAAATCGGAAGAGATACTCCCGATGTTCGCGAAGTACAACATCACCACTTTCTGCGCGCCTCCGACCATGTACCGCTTCTTTATAAAGGATGAGCTGGAAAAATATGACCTTTCAAGCATCAAGTACGCAACCGTTGCCGGCGAAGCCCTAAACCCCGAGGTTTTCAACGCTTTCTTAAAGCTCACAGGACTCAAGATAATGGAAGCTTTCGGCCAGACCGAGACCACCCTCACAGTCGGCAACCTCTCCGGAATGACGCCTAAGGTTGGCTCAATGGGCAAACCGTCGCCAATGTACAACGTTGAGATCGTGGACCCTGACGGAAATCCGTCTAAGGTGGGTGACGTTGGCGAGATAGTCATCAAGGCGCCTGAAAAGAACAAGCAGGTCGGCCTGTTCCTCGGCTACTACAGGGATCAGGAGCACACAGACGCGGTATGGCACGACGGCTACTACCACACCGGCGATACCGCCTGGAAAGACGAGGACGGCCATTTCTGGTATGTAGGCCGCACAGACGACCTCATCAAATCCTCAGGCTACCGCATCGGGCCCTTCGAGATTGAGAGCGTCATCATGGAGCTCCCCTACGTGCTTGAGTGCGCCGTAACAGGCGTCCCCGACCCGATAAGAGGCCAAGTCGTCAAGGCAACAATCGTACTCACCAAGGGCACCACGCCAAGCGATGACCTCAAGAAGGAGATTCAGAACTACGTCAAGAACCAGACGGCGCCTTACAAGTATCCGAGGGTAGTTGAGTTCGTAAACGACCTGCCCAAAACCATCAGCGGCAAAATCAAACGAAACGAGCTCAGGTGATTTTGGGCTGGGGTCCGCGCACGAAAAAATAGCTCCAAAATCAAGATTTTGGGCTCTTTACGCAAATATGTCATTCTAAACTAAAGGGATGTGAATTATGGAGAAAACAGTCATTGTGATCAACGGCCGCGGAGGCTGCGGCAAGGATACCATCTGCGATATATGCGCAGAACTCTACCCTGTTGTCAACGTATCCAGCATCACTCCCATCAAGGAGATTGCTTCAATTGCCGGCTGGAACGGAGAGAAGGATCCCAAGTCCCGCAAAATGCTTGCCGATTTGAAGGAGCTTTTCACCGCCTACAACGATTTGCCAACAAAATATGTGCTTTCCGAGCTGGACAAGTTTCTTGAAAGCGACAAGCTGATTCTTTTCGTTCACATCAGGGAAGGCTCCGAGATAAGCAAGTTTGTTGCTGAAGCCTCAAAAAAATGCAGAACGGTGACGCTTCTTGTGAAGAGACAGACCGAGGATTACGCCGATAGCGCACTCGGCAACGCCTCCGACGACAACGTTAGCGACTACAATTACGACTTTACCTTCATCAATGACGCCAAGTCATTAGAGCTTCTCTCCGAAAAAGTCAAAGCATATTTCCGCGATGTCATAATGAAGGGCTGACCCTTTTTAAGTTTTACAAAAAACAAGCTGCCGCAGCATGGCTTAACAGCCATCTGCGGCAGCTTGCGTATTTAGTTGATTGTTGTCAAGTTTTCTTTCGCGACTTGTGTGCTTTAAGAAGTTCAATAGATTGTCATCAGTTCTCTTTCGCGACTTGCGTAAAGAGCCCAAAATCTCAGTTTCTAATTTGGCCGTTGCCGTTGATTACGTATTTTACGGAAGTCAGCTCGGGCAGTCCCATCGGGCCCCTTGCGTGAAGCTTCTGGTTGCTGATGCCTATCTCTGCGCCGAAACCGAACTGGAACCCGTCCGTAAACCTTGTGGAGCAGTTAACATATACGCAGGCTGCATCCACCTGTTTTTTGAACTTATCTGCGTTCTCCAGGCTTTCCGTCACAATCGCCTCCGAGTGGCCAGTTCCGTAGCGGTTGATGTGGGCAATCGCCTCGTCCACGTCTTTTACCACCTTGACGGCAAGGATCAGATCGTTATACTCGGTTTCATAGTCCAGCTCCGTTGCCTCTTCCACATCTTTTTTGCCTATAATTGCGATAGTCTTAGGGCAGCACCTGAGTGTGACACCCTTGGCTTTCATGGCCTCGCAGACAACGGGCAGGAACGAAGGAGCAGCCTTTTCGGACACAAGAAGCGTCTCCATGGCATTGCATACGGAAGGTCTCTGGACCTTGGCGTTGAGCGAAATGTTCAAAGCCTTTTCCATGTCGTAGCTGTCGTCAATAAACGTGTGACAGTTGCCCTCGCCGGTCCTGATAACAGGTATTTTGGAGTTAGCTGTCACGTTGTTGATAAGGCCCTTCCCGCCTCTCGGAATGAGCACATCAACGTACTGGCGCATGTCAAACAGTTCCGTCACAAGTTCTCTCTCTGTGCGTTCGATGAGTATCACCGCATCCTCAGGAAGTCCTGCTTCCGAAAGAGCCTCCCTGATGCATTCCGCAATCGCCTTGTTTGAGTTCACGGCTTCCTTGCCGCCCCTCAGGATGACTGCGTTGCCGGATTTGAGTGTGAGCGCGGAGCAGTCGCAGGTGACATTCGGTCTTGCCTCAAAGATGACTCCGATGACGCCAAGAGGAACCCTCTTCTTCACAATCTCCAGCCCGTTGGGTCTCACAGTGCCCCAGAGCACCTCACCCACCGGGTCAGGAAGAGCGGCAACCTGTCTCATGCCCTCAGCCATGTCCTTGATTCTGGCCTCAGTGAGCCTCAGCCTGTCCACCATCTGGGGTCTGACCCCTGTTTCGCCGGCCTTGCTGACGTCGATTGCATTGGCGGCTAAAATGAAATCGGTTTTAGCCGTAAGCTTCTCTGCGGCTTTTATCAAAGCCGCGTTTTTCTGTGCGCTTGAGGCGCATGCAATGGCCGGGGATGCCTGCTTGGCTCTCCTGCAAATATTCTCGATGTATTGTCTGCCTTCGCCGGCAGCTGCGTTTTCCTTTATATCAGCCATTTCAATCACCGTCATTTCTTTTCGGGGACAAAAACAGTCCCGATTTCCCTGCCGTCCAGAATATCATAAACTATCTCCGGCTTCTCGCCGTTTGCGATCACCGCCCAAATGCCCGATGCAGCGGCAAGTCTTGACGCGTGAACCTTTGTGAGCATTCCGCCCGTTCCCATCGCCGTGCCGCTTCCGCCTGCGTTTTTCTCGATTTTTTCCGACAAATCAGTTATCGTATGAAGCAGTATCGCATCCTTGTTTTCCTGAGGGTTCTTATCGTAGTACCCGTCAATATCGGACAGTATCACAAGCAGATCCGCCTTGGTGAGTTGGGCAACTATGAAGGAGAGGTAGTCGTTGTCTCCGTACTTGATTTCGTCCACGGCAACCGTGTCGTTTTCGTTCACTATCGGGACAACACCCATGGAGAGCAGCTCGTTGAAAGTGTTGACCGCATTCTGCCTGGACTCCTCACCGTCCGTCACATTTTTGGTAAGAAGCACCTGAGCAACGGTCTGGGAAAACTCCGAAAAGAACCTCTCGTAAATGTTCATAAGCATGAGCTGGCCCACGGCTGCCACAGCCTGCTTCCCCGAAAGGGTGGATGGCCGTCCGGGAAGCTTCAGTTTGTCAACGCCAATGCCTATCGCGCCTGACGTCACAAGCACAACCTCCTTGCCCCTGTTCATGAGATCGCAGATAACCCTTGTGAGATGACCGATTCTGTTCAGATTCACATGACCGTTATTATATGTCAGGCTTGTGGTGCCTATCTTTATAACTATTCTCTTCGCATTGGCGATTTTGCTTCTGTCCACGTTTCCGCTCATATCCGTCGAATGCCCCCTTTCCTATCAATCGGTCTCATTTTCTTTTGAGCACCGTGGAGTTAACCAGCCAGTCCGCAAAGCCCTGGGCAATGAGATCCTGGTACTCGTCCGTTATCAGCTTATTGTCCTCTTCTTCGTTCGACATGAATCCGCACTCAATAATGATTGATGGAACCGTCGACCAGTTGAGACCCGTGTAGGAGTCGGATGAGTTTACACGCCTTCTCTGGGCGTTTGTCGCATTTACGAGGTAGGTCAGCATTTCTTCGGCAAGGAGTCTTTCATACTCGCCAAGGGCTTTGTACTCCTCCGTCCCGTCTCCGCTGCCTCTGATCCAGGCCTCGATTCCGGAGGTTGACGGGTTGTCAGCGCCGTTGCAGTGGATTCTCAGCATAACGTCGCAGTTTGCATCATTGCCGATATTGGCCCTGTCGATGTTTGAGAGGTTGACGTTGTTGTCCTCCCTCACCATTACCACCGTAGCGCCAAGAGCCGTGAGTTTGGCTTTCATTCTGAGAGATATCTGCAGCGTCACAATGTACTCCGGCATGTTGGTGAACTTGCCGGCAGTTCCTGACGAAGTCTTTGTCTTCATCGTCTCATTGTTAACTGCAGGGTTCTTGTCTTTTCCCCAGGGCGCGCAGGGTTCCTTTTCCGTGTTGGCTTTTCCCTGGTGTCCCGCGTCTATGCCTATAACAAGCCCTGTGAGGGGCAAATCAGGCGTGGCCTCCTCCGTGGGAGAAGGTGTCGCAGTCTCACCCGCATCCGGTGTTTCGTTTTCTGACGGGGCCTGTGTGGCTGTCGCTTCGGGACGGTTGTCTGAAGTTCTCGGCGCCATAATTACCTTGTCCACAAGTATCAGCATGCCGAGAAACACAGCGATGAACAGCAGCACCGCAACTATAATGATCATAGCCTTTTTTGTCATAAGTAAAACCTCCGTAATGCACGGGCCGCCGCCCTTCCGTTAAAAAATGTTCTTTTCCGCCACAAAATCTCTTAAAGTCTTGAGCGAGTTCTCGGCAATGAGTCTCTTTTTCGCTGCCTTGTCCCTGATTCTCATATTGACGATGCAGGGGGACTCCACTATTCCGAAATTTGCTCCCATCGGCTGAAAGTCTTTCCCGCCGTAGTTTGCAGCATAATTAGCCAGGGCTCCGATCACCGTGGAAACAGGAAAAACGGCCTGCTCCTCGCCAAGGACTTCCCTTGCGCAGTTGATTCCCGCGATTATTCCCGACGAAGCCGACTCCATGTAGCCCTCAACGCCTGTGATCTGGCCTGCGAAGTAGATTGCCGGCTTATTTGATTCAAGAAGCCTGTAGCCGCTGTTCAGGATGCCGGGTGACTTAATGTATGTGTTCCTGTGCATCACGCCGTATCTTGCGTATTCTGCGTTCTCAAGGCCCGGAATCATGCCGAACACACGTCTCTGTTCCTGAAACTTAAGTCTTGTCTGGAACCCGACAATATTGTAAATGGTGCCGTCTTTGTCGTCCTGCCTGAGCTGCACCACCGCGTAGGGCCTTGTGCCGTCCGGTCTTTCGAGGCCCACCGGTTTAAGGGGCCCGAACTTCAGGGTGTCCCGCCCTCTTTTCGCCATTTCCTCCACGGGCATACATCCCTCGTAGAGATGAATCGAGTCAAACTCTTCCACATCCGCAGTTTCAGCGCTGATCAGCGCATCGTAAAACGCATTGTACTCATCCCTCGTCATAGGGCAGTTGATGTAGTCTGCGGTTCCTTTCCCGTACCTTGCGGCTCTGAAGGTTTTTTCGCTGTCTATCGACTCCGCATAAACAATCGGTGCTGCCGCATCGAAGAATTTAAGACTCTCTTTTCCGGTGATGCCGCCAATGTCATTGGCGAGTCCTTCAGAAGTCAAAGGTCCCGTGGCGATTATCACACCGTCGCAGGGAGGAAGCTCCGACAGACTCTTAACTTCGTCTCTTACGACCGTGATATTTGGATACGAGGCGATTTTTCCCGTGATCAGCCTCGAAAAGATGTCTCTGTCCACCGCAAGAGCCTGTCCTGCGGGCACCTGTGAATTATATGCTGCGTTAACGCACACGGAGCCCAAAACACGCATTTCCTCCTTCAGAAGGCCTGAAGCATTTTCAATGCTCATTGCCTTGAGGGAGTTTGAACACACAAGCTCCGCAAAGCCCGGATTTTTGTGGGCCGGCGAGTATTTCTTCGGTTTCATTTCAAACAGGCTGACATCAATTCCCCTGTCAGCAAGCTTGACCGCAGCCTCGCATCCCGCAAGTCCCGCGCCTATGACACAGACTTTAGCCATTGTCGGTGCTCTCCCCGCCGCTCTTCTTTTCAGAGGAAGGCACGTAGCCGCACTCCTGATTGCTGCAGGCTATGAACCGTCTTCCACCGCGGCTCTTCTTGTACACGAGATATTTGCCGCATTTCGGGCAGTTCTTGCCTGTGGGCTCGTAGGCGGAGGCAAATTTGCACTCAGGGTAGCCCGAGCAGGAGATGAACTGTCTGCCCTTGGCGGAGTTCTTGTACACAAGAGGTTTTCCGCAGTCGGGGCAAACCTTTCCGACTTCTTTTGCGATTGAAATAATGTTCTTGCAGGACGGGTAGCCGGAGCATCCCAGGAACTCGCCAAATCTGCTCTTCCGGTAAACCATGGGCTTGCCGCAAATCTCGCAAACCTTGTCGCTGGTCTTCACGGGCTGTTTGACCTTTTCAATCTTTTTGTCTGCCTCTTCCAGTTCCTTTGAGAAGGGGCCGTAGAAATCCGCAAGGACTTTCTGCCAGTCCGTTTCCCCTGCTGCAATCGAGTCGAGGCTGCTCTCCATGCCTGCCGTGAACTTGACGTCAACGATTTCAGGGAAAGCGGTCTTCATTATGCCCGTGACTATGATACCGACTTCCGTCGGGTAAAGAGTCTTTTTTTCAACTTTCACGTACTCTCTGCTGACGATAGTGGATATGATAGTCGCATATGTGCTCGGTCTGCCTATTCCCAGGTCCTCAAGAGCCTTTACAAGGGAGCCCTCGTTGTATCTTGCAGGCGGCTGTGTAAAATGCTGTTCAGGCTTTATTGTCTCGGGAACAGCCTTCTCACCCGTTTCAAGTGCGGGGATTTTGGGCTGGGCATTGCCCTCCGCGTCTTTCTCCTCAGCGCCTGAATCGTATTCAGCGCCGAATCCTTTGAATTTCACAACGGAGCCCGAAGCTTTAAAAGTCATATTCTCGCATTCCAGGGTCACAACGGTCTGGGCAAGCACCATATCCGCCATCTGGGAGGCGATGAATCTGTCGAATATCAGCTTGTAGAGCTTATACAGTTCCGGCTTCAGAGAAGGCTTTAACATCTCCGGAGTCATTTCAATGTGAGCGGGGCGGATAGCTTCATGGGCGTCCTGGGCGCTGCTCTTGTTTTTGAAGTATCTCTTTTTGGCGGGCAGATACTTGGCGCCGAACCTGTTCTGGATATAATCCCTTGCGGCGTCTATAGCGCTCTCAGACACGCGTACGGAGTCGGTTCTTATGTAAGTGATAAGACCCGTCAGTCCCTCGCCCTCAATGTTTACGCCCTCGTAGAGAGCCTGGGCGAGCTGCATGGTTTTGCTCGGAGCGTAGCCCAGCTTGTGGGCGCAGTCCTGCTGGAGAGTACTTGTGGTAAAAGCGGGGTAAGGCGACTGCTTCTTTTCGGTCTTTTTGACATCGGTCACCGTGAAAAGCTTATTCTTCACGGCCTCCTCTATCTCCCGGGCCTCAGCCTCAGTTTTTAGTTCGACTTTTTTACCTTTTTTTCCGTAAAAAGCGGCTTTAAAAGCAGATGCCCCGTCATTTTCGGGATGAAGGATAGCGTCAACCGACCAGTACTCCTTCGGAACAAACTTCTCAATTTCCTCTTCCCTGTCGCAAATGAGTCTCGTGGCAACCGACTGCACTCTTCCGGCGCTCAGGTTGTTCTTGAACTTCTTCCAGAGAATCGGGCTTATCTGATAACCCACAAGTCTGTCCAGCACGCGCCTTGCCTGATACGAATCCACCAGCTGCTTGTCAATCTTTCTCGGTGCGGCCATGCCCTCGGTTATACCCTTTTCGGTAATCTCGTTGAAAGTGACCCTGTAAACAGGTTTGTCTGTAAGCTTCAGTACGTACTCCAGGTGCCACGCAATAGCCTCTCCCTCCCGGTCAGGGTCCGAGGCGAGATAGACCGCATCGGCTTCCTTGGCGAGGTTCTTCAAACTGTTTATAACAGTGATCTTGTCCCGCAGATTCACGTACACCGGTTCAAATGTATCGTTGTTGATTTTCACACCGAGCATTGTTCCCGGCAGGTCTCTCACGTGACCTTTTGAGGCAACTACTTTGTAATCGCTCCCGAGAATTCTTCCGACCGTAACAGCCTTTGTCGGTGACTCCAAGATAACTAACTTCATCAATTAATTCTTCCTTCCATGAAGGACACCGCCAATGCTGCGAGCCTTCCTTTTGTGCACGGATGTTCACAAATCCTTATATATAAATAAAATTATGTTTATTGTCAAGCCGATTTTGGGCTCTTTACGTGTTTTGCCCGAATGAAGATAATTCGGAGAGTCGAAGGCAGTACGTTTACCGGAAGTTTGCCGGAGAACATGGAAAACCGAATTGCTGGGCAAAACACTTTGCGCGAGCTCCCCGCTCGCAGTACCTTCGTACAGCGTCGGGGTCGCGCACGCAAAAATAGCTCCAAAATCGAGTTTCTTTGGGCTCTTTACGCAATTTGCAGCCTGCTTTGCACGCAAAAGCAGTTCAAAGATCGTGGTATTTTTCCCCTGTGTCCTTTTTAATGAAGCCGAATATCTCAAGAGCTGACAGCGCCCTCTTGATTTCCTGGCTCCTGATTCCTGTTTCAAAGGCGATTGTTTCCTCGTCCGACTCCCTGTTTGCTTTTATAAACAGGAGCACCTTGCGCTGGTTTTCGTCAAGGGCCTCAGGCAGCATATAGGGTTCGCAGCGTCTCTCTTCTGCGTCAAACCCCAGCGAGAGCAATATGTCCGCATGGCTTGTGACGCACACTGCGCCATCCTTTATCATGTCGTTGCAGCCTGCCCCCTCCACGGAGTCAATCCTGTGGGGCATGACAAGAAGCTCCCTGCCCTCGTTGAGAGCGCAGTTTGCGGTAATCTGGGCCCCTGACGAGGCACCCGCCTCCACCACGAAAGTCGCCTCGGCAATCCCGGCGATTATCCTGTTCCTTGCGGGAAAATACGTCTTAAGGGGCTGGGTTCCCGGCACCTGTTCGCTTATTATAACCCCCGAATCTTTAATTTTGTTGTAAAGCCCCCTGTTTTCTTCGGGATAGACCACATCGGTCCCTGAAGCCAGCACCGCAACGGTGAAAATATCCGAATCAAGAGCCGCCTTGTGGGCTGCGGCATCGATTCCACGGGCCATTCCGCTCACAACGCAAAGGTTCCTGTTCTTAAGCTTTGAAACAAGCTTTGTGCACATCTCACGCCCGTAGTATGTGCATTTTCTCGAGCCCACCACCGCAAGCCTCGATTTGCACCTGTTAATCTCTTCTATCCTGCCCTCATAGAACAGCAGCGCGGGGCTTGCCGATATCTCTCTCAGGAGCTCCGGGTAGTCATCATCGTCCCTGCACAACACGCCAATGCCCTTCTCCTCAGCGTTCTTCATCACCGCATAAGACCTTCGCATAAGAGCCTCCGGATCTGTCTTGTCAAGGTATTTCTCGCCCATAAAAGACCCGTAGTCTATTTCTCCCCTGACACCTGCGTTCCAGGCCTCCTTCGCTCCGCCGAACCTAAACTTCAGAAGCTCCTGCAGCGCGCTGTTTCCCCTGGTAATCCTGTTCAGCCAATAGTACGCCGCATATCTGTCAATATCAATCATGAAAGACCACCTCCGGAAGCGTTCTCCTCGCCCCTGTAGGAAAGGCTCTCAAGTATGTCGTCACTGGAAACGGAATCCCTGCCGTCAAGGTCCGCAATCGTCCTTGCGACCTTTATAATCTTTTCATATGACCTGACGCTGAAGCCCATGCTGTCGGCGGCTTTTTCCAGTATCTTTCTTGACGCAGCGTTCAAAGAACAGGCCTTTACGTAGCTCACATTGTCAATGTCTCCATTGGCAGCAAAGCCCATGCCTTTATACCTTTCCCGCTGTACCTCTCGCGCTTTGATCACCCTCTCACGTATAGCTGCGGAGGGTTCGTCGCGGGAAACGCCGATTTTGTCGCCGCTCACGCTTTTCATGGCAATTTTAATATCTATTCTGTCAAGGAGGGCTCCGGAAACACGGGAGGCATACCTGGCAATATCGCCAGGCTTGCAGGTGCACCGTCCCGAGTCTTCGTAAAGATTCCCGCAGGGACAGGGATTGGCGGCGCCTATAAGTATAAAATCCGCCGGAAGAATTTCCCGGGTCCCGTAGTTGTTCACGAACACCTTCTTGTCCTCTATCGGCTGTCTGAGGGTCTCAAGAACAGTTTTCGGGGTCTCCGAAAGCTCGTCAAAGAACAAAACCCCGCAGTGGGCAAGGGAGACCTCGCCAATCTCCACAGGCTTTCCCCCTCCCAGAAGCGCAGACCTTGTGATGCCGTGGTGAATGGTTCTGAAAGGCCTTTTCATACGGTTTTCAGAAAAATCCGGAAGACCGCAGCTGCTGTATACCTGCATCACCTCAAAAAACTCTTCATAGCTAAGATCCGGCAGTATTCCCGCAAAGCATTTTGCCAGCAGTGTTTTACCGCATCCGGGGCTGCCTGTCATAAGCAGATTGTGCTTTCCCGCAGCCGCAATCTCAAGGGCCCTCTTTGCGCCTTTCTGACCGTAAACATCGGCAAAATCGTAATGTCCCGTATTCTCTTTTCCGTCAAGTATATCAGCTGATTCATCAGGTCTGTTCAGTCTGCCCTTTTCACCGTCTCGCCCGCCGTCCGGAATACAACTCCGCTCCTTTTTTCTCTGTCTGCAGGCCTCCCGAAAAGCCTCCGGACCAAGGTCCATTGCAACCGCCGCATCCTTCAAGTCTTTGGCAGGATATATATTCACATCAGGGCACATGCAGGCCTCTTCGTAGTTCCCGTCAGGCACAATAAAATCGGTGAAGCCCTCGCTGCGTCCGCAGGCCACGGCAGGCAGCACTCCGCGAACAGGCACAACTGCCCCGTCGAGAGACAGCTCTCCGATGACGCCAATGCGCTCATATGACCCGCCGTTATCCGAGCCCGCCTTCAAAAGTCCCGCAGCCATAGGAAGATCAAAACCCGTGCCTGTTTTGCGCACATCCGCAGGCGCCAGATTTTGAGTCACACGGCCCGGAGGAAGCTGAAATCCGCAATTAGAGACGGCGGCCTTGATTCTCTTCCGCGACTCCCTTACCGTCTCGCTCCCGAGCCCCACAATTTCAAAATAGGGTATGCCCTTTGCGATATCGGTCTCCACGGTGACGCGAAAAGACCTGGTCCCCGACAATCCGAACGTTGTGATTTTTGAAACCATATTAAGCTGACCTCCGCTACGTAATCCGGCGCTGCGAGGAATCTGTGAAGTGAGAAAATTGTAATACGCAAAGCCGCACTTGTCAAGGCTTCTTCGACACTAAATTATTTCCGAAAAATAGGCGATATTTCCGACTTTATTTTTAAGCAGTTTAACGTTTAACCTATATGAAAAACGCGGGCGGTTTCTCATTCACCGTCCGCATTTTCAAACGTTTAACAAGCCAATGATTAAAGCTTTTTCAATGCTTTGTTGTCATTTCAAGCTCGATATTAAAGAAGCCTCTGTTTATCCTGTCCGGTGTCACCCTGTCATTCGGTACGACTATTTTTGTGCCGTCTTCAAAAATGAATCCCAGGGTTTTTTGACCGGAGAATTTGTAGGGACTCTCGGGCAGTGCGGGCCACGCCAGCAGTCCGCATTTTTCTATGTTGTTCCTGATGGCTTTTACCGTTTCGGCGTCCACCGGCTTTTCGCTCTCGAACACACCCGTGTCGCTGTACTTAGCCTGCTTCCGGTTGGTTCCGGTGCCATCGGCGTTAAACGTAAGGCAGGCACGTGTAAAGCCGCCGTCGCTGCGTTTTTCCTCAAACTCGATTTGAGTCAGGTAGGCGATGTTCGGAAGAATGACTTTTTCGCCGTCAAGGAGTTTTTTGAAGAGGACGTCGATTGCCTTGGCGTCTTCCGTGGAAATGACAGGGGTCTGGTTGTCCGAGAACGAGATTTTCTGGCCGTTGGCGTATTCAATTTCAACTTCGCCGCCAAAGTTCTCCGGGAGGCCGTGAGTTTTCGAATGGTGGCCGTTGGCTTTTACAAAGCCCCGCTCCGTTGTGAGTTCGTCAAGTTTCCGGGAAGCGTTTTCCCTGATGAAGGCCCACCGGCTTTCAGGTTCGCCTCTGCGCCTCAATTCTTGCGAGGACTCGTAAAACACAAACGTGCCGGTGCCCGACGGAGCCGCAAATGCATTAACATATCTGATTTTTTCCTCATCGCCGTCCCCTGTGAAAACACCGCCGCCAAGGGAGGATTCCACATTGAACAACACCACATCGTGAGAATCGATCTCCTTCGGAGCTTTTCTGTCCAGAGTCTCGGTGGTACCGCCGCACTCATTTTTGCCCGGTGCACGAATAATCACAGTGTCCGGATCTGTTTCTTTCCTTTTATTGCCGAACAGACACATAGTAAAACTCCTTTCATTAAAAGCAACTGCGAAACCGCCAATGCCCCACCCCGGTCAAGAACTATTTTCTCCCGGTGGAGCCGAATCCGCACTCTCCGCGGCCGGTCATTCCAAGGCTGTCGGTTTCTTCAAATATCCCCTTGATATAGGGCATAAATATAATCTGGGCAATGCGCTCGCCCGGTATGATTTCCCGTTCCTCGCTGCCGTGGTTGTGCATCATAACCGTGATTTCGCCCCGGTAGTCGCTGTCGATCACACCCACCTTGTTTGCGGGCGCAAGGTCCCTTTTTGATGCAAGGCCGGATCTTCCGAAAACCAGTCCCGTAAGGCCCGTAGGAATCTCGAGGGCTATGCCCGTACCAATTGGCACGGTCTTTCCGGGGCCTATTTTCACAGGCTCGTCAATGGCTGCCACAAGGTCCGCCCCGGCGGCAAACTCCGTTCCGTAAACCGGCAGGGATGCATTGTCCCGCAGTTTTTTTAGCTTTATTCTCATTGAATTGATTTCACTTTTGTTTTCCATTATTCAGTCTTCCGGTTTGGTTTCAAGTTTAAGCGGGTAATCGCCAAGGTGCTTCACCTTAAACCCGTTGGCTTTGTATTCTTCATAGTTAAACGCTTCCAGCTCATCGATGGCGAGCTTGTGAAACTCGTAGAAATTCTTCCACCACTCGTAGCCCGAGCCAAGTGACGCGCCAAGATATGCATCGGCAATGTCGCAGCCCATCTGCGGAGCAACATAGAAAGCTCCCATCGCCAATACATTGACGCCGTTACC
>CACZNV010000139.1 GCA_902782645.1 uncultured Ruminococcus sp.
AGCCGGAGGTTTTCAAAAAAATATATAAGTGGCTGGATATAGGTGATTATCTTACCTCGCGCTGTACGGGCAGGATCGCACGGACCGTCGACACGGCGTTTGCGACATTTCTTTACGACACGCGCAAAGGCAAGGAAGGCTGGAACAAAGGTCTTCTGAAGATGTACAAAGTTAACCCCAATCATATGCCCAAGCTCATCGATTGCACAGACCAAGCCGGCACGCTCACGGCGAAAGCAGCGCAGGAGATTGGGCTCGTCGAAGGCATCCCGGTATTCGGCGGAGGAGGCGACACGACATTCGTCAACATCGGCGCGGGATGCACAAGACCGGGAGATACGCATATCTACGTTGGTACATCCGGGTGGGTGTCGACGTTCATGGATCGACAGACCGTCGATATCGACGCCATGATAACCGGCGTTCTTTCCGCGAAGCACGGGTATTTCAATTATTACGCGGAGCTCGAAACGGCGGGAAAGTGTTACGAATGGACGCTGAAGCATCTTGCACTTGACGAGATTGGCGTTTACCTGAGCGGTGCAAAGGTCACAGATGATTACGAGAGCAGATTCACAAGTCTCTACGATTATGTGTCATCGCAAGTCGAAAAGGTGCCGCCGGGGGCAAACGGCGTGATCTTTACTCCTTGGCTACACGGCAACCGCTGTCCTTTCGAGGATTCAAATGCGGGCGGGATGTTTTTCAATATTAGGATTGAAAACAGCAAGAGAGATATGATCCGCGCGGTGCTTGAAGGTATCTGCTTTCATCTGCGCTGGCTTTTGGAAAGTATTGAGAAAAAGGTTAAAACATCAGATACGATCCGGTTCGTCGGCGGCGGGGCACTGTCTCCGGTTATCAGCCAAATGCTGGCTGACATCACGGGACGGAAGATCGAAACGATAAGCAACGCGCAGGAGGCTGGCGCGATTGGCGCAGCCCTTGTCGTTGCCGCCGGTATAAAAGGCGAGGACGTGCTTGAACTTGCGCGTCGCCTCGTTAAATCAAACCGTGTTTACGTTCCGGATACGAAGAATAAAGAAGTTTACGAGCGCAATTACAGCGTATTCAAAAGCCTCTATAAATCCAATGCCGCAAATTTCAAAAAGTTAAATTCATGACGGAAGGCAGCAATTAATAGTATTTGTCCTTTACATTCGATCCGTATTTTCGCCGACACCGTACATTCTGTTTAGATGGTGGAGATAGGGGGGTTCGCGGTCTGCTGCGCTTCGCTTGCATCCCGGCCGCTCGTCGTCGCCGTGAGCTTCACTACCTCGTCTTCCAACGGTTTTCTTTTTTTCTCCTTTGTTGGAAGACTTCAATCGCTCCGCTACGGCTCCTCTTCCCCAAAAGTGCAAGCACTTTCGGGGACCCCTCTTTTTTTTCGCGATCTCGGCTACAAATCATCCACCGGATGATTTGTTTAACGCCTCGACCCTCACGGGTTCTCGTCGCCGCAAGCTCCACTACTTCGTCTACCAATACCTTTCTTGATTATTCATTGGTAGACATCAATCGTTTCGCTGCGGCTCCTCTTCCCCACAAAGTCTTTCGACTTTGCGGGGGCCCCTTTGGGTTTTATTGAAATCGACAAAGAAGGAGCTCCTTTGGGGGCTCCTTCTTTGTCGTGGTGGAGATAGGGGGGTTCGCCCGCCTGCTGCGCTGCGCTTGCATGCGGCGCTGCTCGTCGTCGCCGTGAGCTTCACTACCTCGTCTTCCAACGGCTTTCTTTTTTTCTCCTTTGTTGGAAGACTTCAATCGCTCCGCTACGGCTCCTCTTCCCCAAAAGTGCAAGCACTTCCGGGGGCCCCTTTTTCTCAAACGATTTCGGCTAATAATCCTCCACCGGAGGATTTTTGAAGAAAGCACATTACACTTGTAGTTTGGCGTGCTTTCTTGACGCCGAAACCCTCACGGGTTCGAACCCCCCGCTATTATTCTAACGAATTACAGGTCACCCGATGTGGGTGACCTGTAATTCGTGGTGGAGATAGGGGGGTTCGAACCCTCGACCTCTCGGATGTGAACCGAACGCTCTGACCAGCTGAGCTATATCTCCGCGGTTCGTACATTATAGCCCTTGGCGAGGGGCGTGTCAAACGCTTTTTGAAGATATGGGAGGGTCAGCAGGTTTATTTTTGAGTTTCTTTCCTGGCCAGCTTTTTGAAGTATCTGCCACGCTCTTCAAAGTTTCTGAAGCGGTCGAAGCTGGTGCTGGCTGGGGAGAGGACAACATTGTCGCCGGGCTTGGCGTGTTCTGCTGCAAGCCTGACGGCGTCCTCAAAGGACTCCGCGCGGATGATGCTTAAGGTGTCGGGGGAAAGGTGCTTGGAAAGAAGCGCGTCCCGGACGGAATTTTCGATTTTGTCCGAAGTGGGGCCCGTGAGGATGAGGGTTTTTACCTTTTCGGTTACGGGTGCGCCGAGTTCTTTGTAATCAAGGTTTTTGTCCTTGCCGCCTGCCACCATAACAACGCTTTTTTCGGGAAAAACCGCAAGCGTTGCAACGGATCTTTTCGGGCTGCTGTCGATGGAGCTGTCGTAATATTTCACGCCGCCGCACTCAAGGAAGAGCTCGATGCGGTGGTGAACGCCGTTGAAGCGCTTTGCAAGGGATCTTATGTTCTTCTCGGGGACATCGCCAATGACCGCCGCAGCAGCAGCAAGATAATTCTCGATGTTGTGGCCTCCGGGGATTCTGATGTCTTCCGTATCCATGATAAAGGAGTGCTTCCCTGCAGCAGATGAATATATTTTTCCGTCCTGTTCAAAGGTTCCGTCCTCGGGAACGGTTATTCTTGAAAACATGCGGAGGGTGCCGGGGACTGCGGAAGCCATATTGGCGGTAACCTCGTTGTCGGCGTTGAGAACCGTGAGCGCTCCGTTTTGGAAAATTGTCTTTTTTGCGTCAATATACTCCCCGTAGGATTTGTGGACGTCAAGATGGTTGGGAGATATATTGGTGATAACGGCAACATCAATGCCCCTCGTGTCCATGTGCATAAGCTGGAAGCTGGAGAGCTCGAGGACCACGGTGTCCGACCGACGGATTTGCCTTATTATAGGGAAAAGAGGTTTCCCGATGTTGCCGCCGACGAATACATTGGCGGTTCCCTTGACGGAGGAGAGAAGCTTGTAGATAAGGGTGGTGGTTGTGGTCTTGCCGTCGCTGCCCGTGACCGCATAGATCTTGCAGGGGCAGAGGTTTACGAAAGCTTCCATTTCGGAGGTCAACACAGTACCGCGGGACACCGCCTCAGGGAGACCCGGGGCGTCGTAGCGGATGCCGGGAGATTTGAAAACCACGTCGTAGTCCGAGGCGTTTGAAAGGTAGTCTGCGCCAACCTTGCAGCTTTTGATTTTGCCCTCGTTCAGGAGCTTTTTGAGTTTCCTTTCGACCCTTGCCCGGTCCTTTTCGGTTCTGCCGCCGCTGTCTGCCACCGAAACGTCGGAGATGCCCTCCCGGGCAAAGAGGTCCACAAGAGGCGCATTGCTGATGCCAAAGCCGGCAATCAGTATCTTTTTGTCCCTCAGGGAGAAAAAATAGTTATTAATTTCGGTTGCGTTTCCTTTTTTCAATTCTGCCCTCTTCTGATGCCTTGGCGGTTTGCTAAGCCTTATGATTTTTGAGCTGTTTTTTGGGGTTACGGCGGCTTTCGTAAAGAACCGATTTTCGAGTTATTTTTGCGTGCGCGACCCCGACTTGCTTAAATCCATGATTTTCGAGTTATTTTTTCGTGCAGAAATCCGATGCTGTACAAATGTACCGCGAGTGGTTTCTGCGCGAAAAGAAAGTCGCCACTGATCTGTCGCAAGACACCGCTTAAAGTATATTGTTTCCGGCGACTTTCGTAAAGAACCGAAAATCGTGGTTTAAGAGATGTATGAAGATACTTCGAGCGGGTAGCTCGCGCAAAGAAAGCCGCGAGTAATTGTCGTCAGACACCTTGTTTGCTTTATGAAGTCATCTCTTGTTGCGAGTTTAGTTCGCGGCTTTCGTAAAGAACCGAAAAGCGAGGTTTACTCCAGTTCGAAGGCGCCGGTGTAGAGGCTGTAGTACTGCCCCTTCATTGCAATCAGTTCCTCGTGGGAGCCTCTCTCGATGATGCGGCCGTGGTCGAGAACAATGATCACATTGGCGTTTTTGACAGTTGAAAGTCTGTGGGCAATAACAAACACCGTGCGTCCCTTCATAAGCGCATCCATACCCCGCTGAACTATGGCTTCCGTACGGGTGTCAATGGATGAGGTTGCCTCGTCGAGGATCATGACCGGAGGATTGGCTACTGCAGCTCTGGCGATGGATATGAGCTGACGCTGGCCCTGGGAAAGACTTGCGCCTCCGCCTGTTATGAACGTATTATAGCCGTCGGGGAGCCTCTCTATGAAGTCGTCGGCGCCTGTGAGCTTTGCCGCGGCAATGCATTCCTCGTCGGTTGCATCAAGCTTGCCGTAACGGATGTTCTCAAGGACTGTACCCGTAAACAGGTTGGTGTCCTGCAAAACTATGCCCAGGGACCTTCTGAGGTCCGATTTGCGTATCTTGTTGATATTGATGCCGTCGTATCTTATCTTGCCGTCGGCAATGTCGTAAAACCTGTTCAAAAGGTTCGTGATGGTGGTCTTGCCGGCTCCTGTGGCTCCCACAAAAGCCACCTTCTGGCCGGGCTTCGCATAGAGGGAGATGTCGTGAAGGACAGGTTTTCCCTCAACGTACTCAAAGTCAACGTTGAACAGCCTCACATCGCCCTGCAGACGCTCGTAGGTTACGGTCTGATCCGCGGTGTGGGGATGCTTCCATGCCCATACGCCCGTCACCTCGTCGGTTTCGATAAGCTCGCCATTTTCGCCCTCTTTCGCATTGACAAGAGTCACGTAGCCCTCGTCGTGTTCGGGCTCCATGTCGATAATCTCAAAAATTCTGCTGGCGCCGGCAAGGCCCATAACCACCGCTGTAACCTGGTTGGAGACCCGGTTGATGTTTCCGGCAAACTGCTTGGCCATGTTGAGGAAAGGCACAACCACGCTGATGCTGAATGGGAGCAGGGAGAAGCTGATGTTCTTGGCGTTTGTCACAAGGAACACACCGCCGATAAACGCCAATATAACGTAGAGCACATTGCCGATGTTGTTGAGTACAGGCGCCAGCACGTTGCCGTAGCTGTTGGCCCGCTCGGTATCCCGGTAAAGCTCCTCGTTGAGCTTGTCAAAATCAGCCTTGACTTCCTCTTCGTGGCAGAAAACTTTTACCACCTTCTGGCCGTGCATCATTTCCTCCACAAAGCCCTCTGCCTTGCCGATGGTCTTGCGCTGATTTATGAAGTGCTTTGCGGACAAACCGCCAATCTTTTTCGTCACGAAGAACATGACCACAACACTTCCCACAACCACCAAGGTCATCCACAAGCTGAAATAGAGCATGATGCCTATGAGCGTCGAAACTATGATGCCGGATATCATGATCTGGGGTATGCACTCGGAGATCAGTTCCCTCAGCGTGTCAACGTCGTTGGTGTAGCGGCTCATTATATCGCCGTCGCTGTTCCTGTCAAAGAAACGCAGCGGGAACGTCTCCATTTTTGCGAACATTTCGCACCTCAGCGTTTTCAGCGTGCCCTGGGTTATGACAGCCATGAGCCTGTAAAAAACGAATATGGACACAACAGACACCACATATGTGGCCACAAGGATGCCGACAATCAAAAACAGTCTGTCTTTGATTCCGTCCCAGTCTCCCGTGGAAAAGACCTTCTCCACAAGGTCGATTATCTTCTGCATGTAGATTGAAGGCGTTGCGGCCACCACAGCGTTGATTATCACGCACACTGTCGCCAATGTCGCTCTTCCGGGATAGTTCCTGAAGATGGTCTTAATAAGTCTCAGAACCGTTCCCTTTTTTGCCTTGTTTGACTTAGGTGCCTCGTCTTTATAGACGGAATGCTTTTTCTCACTCATCTTCAGCACCTGCCTTGTTCTGGGAAATATAAATATCCCTGTAAATTTCGTTGTTTTTCATCAGATAGTCATGTGTTCCCACAGCATCGATTTTACCCCCGTCCATGACGACGATGAAATCCGCATCTTCCACGGAAGCCGTCCTCTGGGCAATGATAATCTTGGTGGTGGAGGGGATGTATTCCCGCATGGCCTTTCTGATCTTGGCGTCAGTCCTGGTGTCAACCGCGCTGGTGGAGTCGTCCAGAATCAAAATCTTAGGTTTTTTCAGAAGCGCACGGGCAATGCAAAGGCGCTGTTTCTGGCCGCCGGATACATTCACGCCGCCCTGCTCTATGTAGGTGTCGTAGCCCTCCGGGAACTGGTTTATGAATTCATCGGCGCAGGCAAGTTTTGCGGCCTCCTCCAGTTCTTCGTCCGTGGCGTCCGGGTTTCCCCATCTCAGGTTCTCTTTGATAGTACCCGAGAAAAGAACGTTCTTCTGAAGAACCACCGACACACTGTTTCTCAGGGATTCAAGGTCATAGTCCTTGACGTCCACGCCGCCAACCTTCACAGATCCGCCTGTGGTGTCGTAGAGCCTGCAGACAAGCTGTATCAGTGTGGATTTTGAGGAACCGGTACTTCCTATGATGCCCACAGTGGCTCCGGTGGGTATGTGAAGATCGATGCCTGTAAGTGCATCCACCTTGTTGTTGCCCGGGTATCTGAACATAACACCGTCAAAGTCCACGGAACCGTCCCTGATTTCTTTCAAGCCGTTTTCCGGTGACAGTATGGTGGATTTCTCGTCAATGACTTCAATGCACCGTCTGCAGGACTCGATTGAGATGGTGATCATGACGAATATCATTGACATCATCATGAGGCTGTTTAAAATCATGAAACTGTAGGTCAGGAGAGCCGAAAGCTGTGCCACCCTGAGGCTTGTGCCCTTTGACGAAACAACCAGCCAGGAGCCGAAGGTCATGACAAATATCATGTTTATGTGGAGGCACACCTGCATGAGGGGGTTGTTGAAGGCGAGTATTTTTTCTGCCCTGGTAAAGTCCGCACGCACGTCCTCGGAAGCCTTTTCAAACTTCTTCTGCTCGTAGTCCTCTCTGACAAACGATTTGACGACTCGGATTGCCTTGACGTTTTCCTGAACGGACTCGTTCAAAGCATCGTACTTCTTGAACACGCGCCTGAATATGGGCATGGCCTTTTTGATGATTAGGAGAAGTCCGGCGCCAAGGAAAGGCACGACAATCGCAAAAATCCAGGCCATGCTGCCGCCCATGACGAAAGCCATCGTAAAGGCAAATATGAGCATGAAGGGAGACCTCACCGCGACACGGATTATGAGACTGAATGCCATGGACACGAACTGGACGTCGGTGGTGAGTCTCGTCACCAGTGATGAGGTTGAAAATTTGTCTATATTTTCGAAAGAAAAATCCTGGACTTTGTAAAAGATATCCTTGCGGAGGTTCTTCGCAAAGCCCGCGGTGGCGATGGAACAGGTCTTGCCGGCAATAGCGCCGAACACCAGTGAGGCCAAAGCCATCACTATGAGTATAATTCCGTATTTCGTTATTTCGTTAAGCCCTTTTCCGTCCTCGATCTGCTTCACAAGGTCCGCCGTTATAAACGGTATCAGACACTCGAGCACCACCTCAAGGCCAACGGCAACGGGAGTCAGAATCGCGTACTTCTTATACTCCCTTAAGCTCTTAAACAGTTTTCTGAACATTGGTTCTCCGTTTCACTTGTATGAAAAGTGGGGTTGTTTTTTGGGGTGATATGCGCAGGAAAAACACCTGCGGCGTCGAGCGCACATACAAATTCAGTATAATCCAAATATATTATTATTTCAATATTCTACGGAGGCAAAAAGTGTATACAGAAGGCGCCGGAGAGCGGCTAAAGAGACGTTCTCCGGCGCGCTGACACTATGCTCTTTCAGACCGGCCCGTGGCGCG
>CACZNV010000140.1 GCA_902782645.1 uncultured Ruminococcus sp.
CAAGACTCCTTGTGTGCTTTTAGAAGTACAGTTGGGTGTTTTAAGTTCTCTTTCGCGACTTGCGCAAAGAGTCAAAAATCAAATAAAGGATTGGTATAGATGAGCATCAATGACAAAGCATTAACCCGCCGCGACTTCCCCGGGAAAATAAACAACGACTTGTACGACGAATACCTGCTTCTCGATGCGCAGAAAAGTCTGAATAACAAGACCATTAATTACGACGAAGGCAGTCGTATCCTCATGACGTCACCTGGGAACATACACAACGACAACTATTCCAACGTAGATGTTAACTCCAACGCTTTCTGGGAGATGCGAATGTCCAAAGACAACTACATGGAGCTGGCCTCACATATTCCGGAGGTCAAGCAAAGGCTTGCAAACGGAGAATCGCTTGAAAGTCTAAGCAACGATGATAGGATTGGGAGGTGCGTTGACCTGTACTTCGGTACCGGTAAAGATGAAATGCCGAGAGTCTATCAGTTCAAAGACACCTTCATCTGCGAAAGCGAAGGGGGCAGACACCGTATTCAAGCTGCCCAAGAGCTCGGGTACGAGATTCCCGTACAGGTGATAGGGGCTTACAGCGAGGACGGTGAAACCCCCGCAGAGGATTCCGGCAAATTCTACGAGGATATAAGCAATTACTATCAACAGACGCAACAGTACAGCAGCTCGCAATCCTCCACGGAGCCAACCCATTATAAACTTCCCCAGGCATATTTGGACGCCCACCCCGAGGTGGCTTCCGGTCAAATCCTTTCGTCAGGCGTTCCTTACGCCGAAGCACCGACCACCGAAGCTTCCTTGGAGACCGAACCGGTCAAGACCGAAACTTTGCAGGAAGTCAAGACCGAAACTTTGCAGGAAGTCAAGACCGAAACTTCGCAGGAAGAAGAGCTTTCAGACGATTACTATTACGCTTACTATCGCTGACAAAGGAGAATAAAAATGAAAAAGGTTGAAGTTTTTGACGGAAACGAGCTGCGCAGCACCCCTGTTGAGATTGCCGTGTCAAATCCCACATGCGCTTTTATTGGCGTTGACAGTGCGGGGAAAGACATGTACCTGCCCCTTGACGACAACCTTCTCAGCCGCCACATGGTCCTTCTCGGAGGAATCGGAACGGGAAAAACGAATACGTTCAACCAAATTCTGCGGCAGCTGCGGTTTTCGCTTAAGCAGGACGACATAGTCATCATATTCGACACAAAAGGCGACTTTTACAATTCGTTCTACAAGCCGGGCGATACGGTTATCAGCAACGACGACACCGCAACAGGCCCGAACGGTCCGGATTTCTGGAACATTTTCAACGAAATCGAACTCAATGAAAGAATGGAGGAGAATGTCGTTGAAATCGCCAAGACTCTTTTCAAGAGCAAAACCGAGAACACAAGCCAGCCCTTCTTCCCCAACGCCGCCAAGGATTTATTCTCCGCCATACTTCTCCACTTTTGCCGCCACAAAGAACTCCGGGCAGACAACGAGTCTCTCCGCACATTTCTTGACGGCTCGCCCGCTGCCGGAATAAGAGAGATGCTTGCGCAGCACGACGATCTGAAGGCGATGATAAGCTACATATTCGATGACCGCTCGCCCCAGACCCAGGGTGTTATATCGGAGCTTCAGCAGCTTTCAAGGGAGATATTTGTGGGCAATTTCAAGAAAAAAGGCAGTCTTTCGATAAGGGATACCGTAAGGCGGAAAGGCGGAAGATTCGTTTTCATTGAATACGATCTGGGCATCGGCAATCTGCTTTCACCGATATACAGCCTGCTGTTTGACCTTGCGATAAAAGAGGCCCTATCCCGGAGCAAAAGCGAAGGAAACGTTTATTTTGTCACCGACGAGTTCAGCCTGATACCCAATCTCCAACATGTGGACGACGCTGTGAACTTCGGAAGAAGCCTTGGCGTCAAATTCATGATAGGCATACAAAACATTGACCAGGTATATGAAAACTACGGTGAAAACCGGGCAAGAAGCCTTCTTTCCGGCTTCCTGACATCGGTTTGTTTCCGCGTCAACGATCCAAAGTCGAAAGAATACATCCGGGATCTGCACGGCGTCAACCGTAAAAAAGACATCTACATGGCCTCCGTCCAGGGGCGTGGTCTCGTCGAAAACGTCTACGACGCACATGTCGTTGAAGACTGGGACATAACGCGGCTCGGAACGGGAGAAGCAATAATCGGTTTCCCCGGGAAGGAACCCTTCATATTCAAGTTCAAAAAGATGTAAGCATATTTCGCCGGAAGACGCTCATATGCCGGCGAAATCCGTGAGTTAAGCCCCTTGAAGAAGGCGCGGGCTGTCCCCGCCTCCCTCAAGGGGCCTCTGTTTTCTGGCGGTATCTTTCGTTGACACTCCCCCTAAAAAATAGTAATATATATAATTGGTTTTTTATACCCCGTTGGCGTCTTAAATCGCCAATGCAAAGCCCCCCGAACAGGGGCCCTGGGAGGTAAAAAACAACCGATTTTTGAGACTTTGGAGGCATATCCGAAATGGCTGAAAAAAAGACTTACTACATAAGCACTCCGATTTACTACCCCAGCGACAAGCTCCACATCGGGCACTCGTATACCACCGTTGCAGCGGACTGCATGGCAAGGTACAAGAGGCTCAAGGGCTTTGACGTCATGTTCCTCACCGGAACGGACGAGCACGGGATCAAAATCGAAAAGCGCGCAGCCGCGAAAGGTGTGACGCCGCAGAAATATGTTGACGATATCGTTGCAGGTATAAAGGATCTCTGGTCCATTATGGACATTTCCTACAACAAGTTTATCCGCACGACCGACGACTATCACGTGAAGGCCGTTCAGAAGATCTTCAAAGAGCTCTACGACAAGGGAGAGATCTACAAGGGATTCTACGAGGGCTACTACTGCACTCCCTGCGAGTCCTTCTGGACCAAGACTCAGCTGGTTGACGGGTGCAAGTGCCCGGACTGCGGCGCCGAGACCCAGATCGCCAAGGAAGACTGCTACTTCTTCAGACTTTCCAAGTACAGCAAGATTCTCATCGACTACTTCAACGACCACCCCGAGTTCATCAGTCCTGCGGCAAGAAAGAATGAAATGATCGTAAATTTCCTTGAAAAAGGACTTGAGGACCTGTGCGTTTCCCGCTCCTCTTTCACGTGGGGCATCCCCGTGACCTTCGACGAGGGCCACGTGGTCTACGTATGGGTTGACGCTCTTTCAAACTATATCACGGCCCTTGGCTACGGCAGCGACGACACTTCCCTCTATGACAAGTTCTGGCCCTGCGACCTGCACCTTGTCGGCAAGGAAATCGTGCGCTTCCACACCATCATCTGGCCGGCGATCCTCATGGCCCTCGGTCTGCCTCTCCCGAAGAAAGTTTACGGCCACGGCTGGCTTCTTCTCAACGGGGACAAGATGTCCAAATCCAAGGGCAACGTGGTGGATCCGGTGATACTTGTCAACAAGTACTCCTCCGACGCCATCAGGTACTTCCTGCTCCGTGAAGTTCCCTTCGGTTCCGACGGCAGCTTCACCCCCGATTCGCTACTCACCCGCATCAACGCGGACCTCGCCAATGACCTCGGAAATCTTGTCTCAAGGACGGTTTCAATGCAGATCAAATACTTTGGCGGCATCGCTCCCGCAGAGGCGGACAGGAAGGCAGAGGACATCGACAATGAAATCATCGGCATGTTCAAACAGCTCACCGCCAATGTGGAGGAGCAGATGGAAGCTCTCCAGTTCCCTCTGGCTCTGACCGAGATTTGGAAGTGTGTGTCACGCCTCAACAAATACATTGACGAGACCGCTCCATGGGCCCTTGCCAAGAACGCTGACGACAAGGCACGTCTTGCCCAGGTTCTCTATGTGCTCTGCGAGGGCATCAGAATCATTGGCGTGCTCCTGGAGCCCTTCATGCCCAGAACCCCCGAAAGGATTTTTGAGCAGCTGGGAATTGCCGGAAACAAGGCGATCACATCCTGGGAGTCCTCCTCCGAGTGGGGTCTCTATCCCGCAGGCGCCGCTTGCAAGAAAGGCGAAGCCCTGTTCCCCAGGCTTGACGTCCAGAAAGAACTGGAGGAGCTGGAGGCCATCAAACTCGCCAATATCGCCGCCTCCAAGGCGGCGGCTCCCGCGCCCGCTTCCGAGCCTAAAACGGATGCAAAGGCTGAAGGACTTGCCACAATTGACGACTTTGCAAAAATCAAGCTTATAATCGCCGAAGTGGTCTCCGCGGAGGCCGTTGAAGGCTCAAACAAGCTTCTCAAGCTTCAGCTCAACGTGGGCAACGCCGTAAAACAGGTTGTGTCCGGCATCGCCAAGGCATACAAGCCTGAAGACCTGGTGGGAAAGAAAGTCGTGTTTATCAACAACCTGGTTCCCGCAAAGCTCAAGGGTATAGTCTCCGAGGGTATGGTTCTTGCGGCCTCCGGCAATGACAAGCTTTCGCTGCTCACCGCTTTTGAAGATATGCCTGCAGGCACCGAGATTTATTGAAACATAATGGACCAAAGCAGTACAGAGATCCGGTTTGAGGACCATTTCGGACAAAAACGCAAAGCCGACTCGAAACCGGTCGACCTTAAATACATAAAGGGAATTCATTACGCGCAGGAGCAGCTGCTTATAGAGGTGGACCGCATCTGCCGCGCCAATGACATCACCTATTTTCTTTGGGCGGGCACCCTTCTCGGCGCCGTGAGGCACCAAAACTTCATCCCCTGGGACGACGATGTGGATATCGCTATGACCAGAGAAAACTTTGAGAAGTTTTTGAAGATTGCGCCGGGTGAGCTTGGCGACAGCTTTGAGCTTGTCATGCCGGGCGAGGACGGCAGGTTCTTCGACATGATTCCGAAGATCAACTATGTGCCCAGCGTGCTGCGCAAGAAAAACCCGGGGGACGACTTCTACCTCGACAAGCACAACCGTGTTTCCCTTGACGTGTTCTGCCTGGACACCCCCAGGAAGGGGCCGGGCTTCAAGCTGCAGCTTGCAAAGCTCAAAAAGTGGTACGGGTACGCCATGGGCCACAGACAGGCGATTTATGCCGAAAAATACGGGTTTTTCCAGAGGCCGGTCATAAAGTTTCTGGCGGCTGTCGGCAAGAAAAAGCCAATGGAAAAAATACTGGACGGCCAGAGAAAAGCCTCCTTGCCCGGAAAAAACGGCGACGGTGAGCACCTCTGCGTCTTCAACGAGAGAATATTCTTCATCTATCCCCGCTTCAGGTCGGAGTGGTTCGAAAAGACCGCCGAATACGAGATCAGGGGGCACAAATTCACCTCCATCAGCGACGCGGACTCATACCTCCGCTTTGTGTACGGCGACTACATGCAGCTGCCGCCGGAGGAGAAAAGAAGACCCATGCACGCGGACATACTGCCCGACGTGGTGGTTTATGATCTTGACGGAAAACTTATAAACTGCGAGGAGAGCTGACAGCTTTTCCGCGGAAATGTTAAAGGAGCCGGCATTTTGGGAAAGAAGCAAAAGGGAATCTTTGTTGCGAAAGACCTGAGGAAGCCTCACTTCAAGAGCTTCTATTATGTGCTTTTTGCCCTTTTCCTGCTCCTTTTCTTTGCCACCCTGCTTCTTTCGGGAGGAACCAAGCTCACTGCTGCCCTCTTTGGCGACAAGGTGGACACCTTCATGGACCACTACAACAGCGTGGTCTACAATGAGGTGGACGACCCCTACGAGATACTGGTGGTTTATCCGCCCCTCGCGTCCCTTCTCTACAAGGTCTGCAACATTGCGATTCCCTCGGACGACTATTATTCCTACGTGACCGACCCCTCGGTGCTGTCCCAGGACAGGGGCCTTAAGGTCAGCCAGTCCTTCACATTCCAGTTTGTTTTGTACGCGATTGTTGCCGTGTTGATCTTTTTGGCGGCTCTCTGCCTCCTGAAAAAAGGCTCCAACACCGAAAAAGCGCTGTTTGCGGCGGTGACCCTTCTGTCCTCGCCTTTCCTTTACATGGCCGACCGGGGAAACAATGTCATTCTGCCGGTGGCCTTCTCCATGATATTCATCGTTCTCTACAACCACGACAAAAAACTTATGCGGGAGCTGGGGCTGATTGCATTGGCGGTAGCTGTGGGACTGAAAATCTACCCTCTCGCGTTTTTACTGATATTCATCGCAGACAGGCGCTACAAGGAGCTTCTCCGTGAAATCCTCTATATTTGCGTGACTTTGGTGCTTCCGTTCTTCATTTTCTACAACGGATTTTCGAGCATGATGCTTATGCTGAAGAACCTCTTCGGTTTTGACGCCAAGCGCACCACCGAGTCAAATCTTGCGGGCCAGCTTGACTTCAAGCGCATGTTCTTCTACGCCTGCGGGGTCACAAGCCGCTTTACGGGCATCGCCATTTCGGACCACATGCGGGAGGTATACGCCAATATCTGCCGCTACGGCATGTCCGCAGTCTGCGCCTTCGGCACTATTTTTACGAACAAAATGTGGAAGCGCACCCTGCTCATCGCCGCCGTGATTTACGGCTTCCCGGGCTCCGCGTCGACCTACATTCTGCTCTTTATGGTCATTCCCCTTGCCCTCTTCCTTGACGAGGAGAAGACGCCAAGCATCAAAAACTACATCTACCTGTTCCTCATTCTCATGACACAGGTGCCGATCATCATACGATCCGGGGACGGCTACACAAGGCACGCACCCACAAAGATATCCAGCGCCGCGGTGGGCCTCATGGTTTTCATCGCATTTATAGAGCTGATTGCCGGGTTTGCAGCCTGGAACGGCGCCCGCAGAAGGAACAATAAAAAGTTCTTTTCATCCTTCGGGAAAGCTTTGCGCTTAAAGTTTGCAGGCCCCGGTAAGGCTGCGGCCGGTGCGGCGTCTGAGGCTGAGGCGACTGAAGCAGGAGTTGCGGCGTCGCCTGAAGCAGAAGTTGCTGCGTCGCCTGAAGCAGAGGCTGCAGTTTTGGAAGGAGGCGATCCTCAATGAAGCTTCCTTTTCTGAAGATTGACCCCAAAAAGACATACTACAGGCAGCTTTTCTTCTTCCTCATGACCGTGTTTTCGCTGTCGTTCCTTGGCGTGCTCCTTTTCTCCGGCGGGTACTCCATGAGGGGACTCCTGGACCCCGACAGGAACGGCTCCTTTATGGAGTTTTTCAACAAACTAATACTGTCCGGCGGCGACACCTACGGCTCAGGCTCCGTCACCGCGCCTTTTGCTGTCCTTTTCTACAGGTGCCTGCTGCTCTTTGTGCCCGGAAGCGTCATCGACAAGTACGTTCCCAGCAGAGCCTCCTCCGGCTACCCCAACGAGGTCAAGATCTACCAGCAGTTCAACTTCCCATTTATACTGTTTTCGGTCACTTCCATTTTTCTGCTCTTTTTTGCCTTAAAATCCCTGAAAAAAGGAAACGGCTGCGAGCGTTTCTTCTTCATATTCTTCATTTTCCTGTCATCGCCAATGCTTTTCTCCTTCGAGAGAGGCGGCGACGTTATACTGCCCCTGGGGCTCTGCGCCCTCTTCTTTGCGGCAAAAGATTCCGAAAAGAAGCTTGTGCGGAACCTTGCGCTCATCGCCCTTGGCGTGGCCTGCGCCTTCGGCATCTATCCGCTGCTGTTCTGCCTCCTGCTTCTTAACAAGAAAAAGTTCAGGGACACAGGGATAGTTCTTGCCGTGTTTGCGGTGCTCACCCTGCCCGCGCTCTTTATCGTGGGCGGCGGCTTCGGCGGCGCGGGCAGATACATTTCAAACCTTATTGGCGTCTGGAAGGAGAGCGGTCTCGCCCTGCTGGGCACGCTGAACTTCTCCGGCTGCGCTGTTAACCTTTTTGCGGGCAGCTCCCTTTCAAACGGAGCGCTCCTTGCCGTCGGCAATGTGTTTGCCTGTGTCATTGGCGTCTTCGCCTTGGCGGCAGTTTTCTTTGCGAAAAAGGAGTGGCAGACGGTCACCCTCATTTGCGGGCTGATTGCAGGGCTTTCCCCTGTTTCAGGCACCCAGCTTCTCGTTTTCTTTGCCATCCCCCTGGCCCTGCTCATTGACGGAGAGGATGCAAACCGCCCTGTCTCCTACATCTCCCTCGTACTTTTGACTCTCACACAGGCGCTCATAGTTTCGCCTGACATAACTGCACACAGCTATACAAGAATGTTCGCCACAAGGATTGCAAGCTACGGGATGCTGGCGCTTGTGATACTCACGGCGGTTGTTTCTGCGGCGGATTTTGCGAAAGATCTTCGCGGAAAGAAAGCTGCCGGTGATGACATTGGCGGCAAAGTTCAATAAAGATTTTTTCGTCTTTTGGGTGTATAATACTTTTAAAAGGCGAATACATTATGTTTTATTTTGCTGACGTTTAAGGAGGTATACAAATGAAAATTCGTTTAGCGGATTATATCGCGGATTTTTTGGCAAACCACGGTGTCACCGACGTATTTAGTGTTGTCGGAGGCGGCGCCATGCATCTCAACGATGCTCTGGGTCATCATCCGAAGCTTAACGTACTCTACAATCACCACGAGCAGGCCTGCGCAATTGCGGCTGAGGCGTATGCGCGCCTTGAAAACAAGATTGCCGCGGTGTGCGTCACTTCCGGCCCCGGAGGAACCAATGCCATCACGGGTGTCGTTGGCGGCTGGCTTGACTCCATACCCATGTTCGTGCTCACGGGTCAGGTGCGCTACGACACCACTGCACGGTATGCTCTGCCCTTCACCGGCGAGCCTCTCCGGGCCATGGGCGACCAGGAATACGACATCACAAAGGCGGTCTCGGCAATGACAAAATACGCCGTCATGGTGGAAGACCCCCTTGAAATAAGGTACATTCTCGAAAAGGCCTGGCACCTTGCCACCACAGGCCGGCCGGGTCCTGTATGGATCGACGTCCCCGTAAACTTCCAGGGCGCTGCAATCGAAACCGATGACCTTAAAGGCTACGACCCCGCAGAGGACGACGCCAAGCTGCCCCCTCCGGTTGAGCAGCACACCGTTGACGAGATCCTTGCAAAAATCGCCAAGGCAAAACGCCCCGTCTTCCACGCGGGCTATGGAATCAGGCTCTCAGGCGGCTACGACGAGTTCCGGAAGGTGCTTGAGAAGCTCAATATACCCGTTGTCACGTACTGGAACGCGGTGGATCTGATTGAGGACGAGCACCCCCTCTACTGCGGACGGGCCGGAAACATGGGCGACAGGCCCGGAAACTGGGCGATTCAGAACGCGGACCTCATACTTGCCGTGGGCACCAGAATCTCAATCCGCCAGGTCGGCTATAACTGGAAGACCTGGGCAAGGGCAGCCGAGGTCATCATGGTCGACATCGACAAGGCAGAGCTCAAAAAGCCCACCCTCCACGTGGAATACCCCGTCTGGGCAGACGCCAAGGACTTCCTCACAAAACTCGACAAGGCCGCAAAAGGTCCCGTGTTCAAGGGCGAGGACTGGCTTGCCACCTGCAGGACCTGGAAAAAGGACTATCCCGCCGTGCTGCCCCGCCAATGGGAGGAAAACGGCAAAACCGCCAACGTCTACGCCTTCGTCCGCTACCTCAGCAGCCGCCTGCCGGAGAACAGCTTGACGGCAGTTTCAAACGGCGCCTGCTGCGTTGTTGGCAACCAGGCCTACGTGATTCAGAAGGGCAGCCGCATGGCCAACAACAGCGCCATCGCCAGCATGGGCTACGGCCTGCCCGCCGCCATTGGCACCTGCGTGGGCGGCGGCAGGAAAAACACAATATGCCTTGAGGGCGACGGAAGCATCATGATGAACCTTCAGGAGCTTCAGACCATAATCACCAACAACCTGCCTATAAAGATATTCCTCATCAACAACAACGGGTACCACTCCATAAGAATCACCCAGACCAACATTTTCGGCCACCACACCAAGGTGGGCATCGGTCCCGAATCCGGCGACCTTTCCTTCCCCGAGTTCAAAAAAATCGCCGAGGCCTTCGGCTACAGGTATTTCTCCTGCTCGTCTAACGCCGAAATGAAGAAAGTTGTTGACGATGTTCTGGCCCTTGACGGTCCCGTGTTCTGTGAGGTGTTTACGGACACAGTCCAGGTCTGGGAACCCAAGAGCAGCGCCAAAAAACTACCCGACGGCAGCCTCGTCAGCCCGCCGCTTGAGGACCTCGCGCCCTTCCTCCCGAGGGAAGAGCTCAAAAAACAGATGTTTATACCCCTTGTGGACGAATAACTGACAGCTTCCCCGCATCGCATCCAAGAGATGTCAGCCTCTTTTAACTGAAAGGAGACCGCAAAATGTCTGAACCCATCGTCGCTTTGCTTTACGACTTTGACCGCACCCTGTCCACCCAGGACATGCAGAACTACAGGTTCATTCCAAGCCTTGACATGGATCCCTCGGAGTTCTGGGGATGCGCCAACGACTTTGCCCAGGAAAACAAGATGGACGGCATATTGGCGTATATGTACACCATGATTCGACTCGCCAAGGAAAAGGGCGTAGTATTCGACCGGGAAACTCTCGTAAAAATGGGCAAAAACATTGAGTTCTTCAAAGGCGTGCCCACCTGGTTTTCCCGGATCAACGACTTCGGAAGGACAAAGGGTGTCATTGTCGAGCACTACATTATCTCATCGGGTCTTAAAGAGATTCTGGAGGGGTGCGCCATAAGGGACTGCTTCAAGGAGATCTTCGCCTGCGAGTTTCTTTACGACGAGGAAGGCAACCCGGTGTGGCCCAAGGTCAGCGTAAACTACACAAACAAAACCCAGTTCATCTACAGGATAAACAAGGGCGTCCTGGACATTTCGGACGACAAGAGGCTCAACGCTTCCATGCCGGACAACGACAAGCGGGTCAGGTTCAGCAACATGATTTACCTTGGCGACGGTCTCTCGGACGTTCCCTGCATGAAAATGGTCAAGGCCTACGGGGGCAAGTCCATCGCAGTGTACGACCCCGCCATACGGGAGAATGAGGAAAAGTTCTCGAAGGTCGCGGATCTTCTGCTGAAGGACAGGGTTGATTTCGTTCTGCCCGCGGACTACAGCGCAGGCAAACCCCTTGAGACCACCGTCAGGAACATTATTTCCAGCATGGCTGCTGACGACATTCTTGACGCTGAAAGCACACGCCAAAGAGGCATGCTTTCCGGGAGAAAGGTGTGATAGTAACTTTAGCCAACTATCAAGGAGGTTGTTTTATGGAAAAGTTTAAAGATATTGAATACAAACGGCCTGATGTGGCCGCTCTTAAGAAAAACGTTACCGAAAAGATAAGCCTTTTCAAAAAGGCAACGACCTTTGAGGAAGCCGACAAGTATCTTCTCCAGTGGGAGGAGCTTATGACGGAGGCAATGACCCAGATTTCGGTCTGCCAAATCCGCAACACAATGAACATGGCTGACGAGTTCTATGACGCCGAAAAGAAATATTTTGACGCCAATATGCCCAAGCTCATGCCCCTCATGAAGAAAACCATTGACGCCATGCTGAAGAGCAAATTCCGCCCTCAGCTTGAGGAGAAGTACGGCTCCCACCTCTTCAAGTCAAACGAGATTCAGAAAGATCTCATGAAGATAAAAATCATCCCCCAGATGATTGCCGAGAATAAGCTTACAAGCGAATACTCCAAGGTCGCAGCCGCCTGTTCTGTGGAATTTATGGGTGAAAAATGCAATTTCTACGGACTTCTGCGCCACATGCAGTCCACCGACAGAGAGGAGCGTAAGGCTGCCTTCCTTGCGTGGGCAAAGCTCTATGAGGACGCCTCAGGAAAGCTGGACGAGATCTACGGAAAGCTTGTCAAAGTCCGCGTCAAGCTCGCAAAAAAGCTTGGCTACAAGAATTATGCGGACTATGCATACCTGAACAGGGGACGGTTTGACTACGACAGGAAAAACGTTGCCGAGTTCAGAGAAGCCGTCCGCAAGTACATCACACCCCTCTGCGACAAAATGTTTAAGGACCAGGCCGCGCGGCTCGGTCTTGACTCCCTGAATCTCTACGACGAAAGCCTGGTCTTCCCTGAGGGCAACGCCATGCCCATCGGCACCCCCGAGGAGCTTGTGGAGGCCGCCAAGAACATGTACTCGGCAATGTCCCCTGAGACAAAGGAATTCTTCGATTTTCTCACGGACTACGAGCTCTACGACTTTGTAACACGGGAGAATAAACACCTTGGCGGGTACTGCACAGCCCTTCCCTCCTTCAAGGCACCCTTCATTTTCTCGAATTTCAACGGGACTTCGGCGGATGTGGACGTGCTCACCCATGAGGCGGGCCACGCTTTTGAGTTCTACTACGCCGCAAGGAAGCTCCCGATTTTCGACACGGTCTTTTCCACAAGCGAGATCAACGAGATCCACTCCATGACAATGGAGTACTTTGCCTACCCGTACATGGAGGGTTTCTTTGGCGACAAGGCCGACAAGTACCGCTTCGCCCACTTCACCGAGTCCATCAAGACGATTCCCTACCTTGTTTCCGTTGACGAGTTCCAGCACATGGTCTACGACAATCCGGACTCGACCCCTGCGGACTGGCGCCGCTACTGGAAGGAGATTGAGGGCAAGTATATGCCTTGGCGTCACTACGACGGCAATGTATTTCTGGAGGGCGGCGGCTACTGGATGCAGAAGCAGCACATTTTCCTCTATCCCTTCTACTATGTCGACTACGCCATGGCCCAGCTGTGCGCTCTCCAGATGTACAAAACCAAGGTTGATGGCGGCGACGCCTGGAGCAAGTACCTGAATCTCTGCTCCATGGGCGGCAAGTACGGCTACTTCGACACCCTCAGGCAGGCGGGTCTTGAGATTCCTCTTCAGGACAGTCTTGTAAAAGAGATGGCCGATTTTGCGGAAAAAGAGGCCGACGAACTTAAAGCCAAGCTCTGACGGCCCCTCGCTGACACTCTGAACAAAAAAGAAGCTCCCCTTCTGACTGAAAGCGGTTTTTATCCTGCCGCCAATGCCTTCCGGGGAGCTTTTTTGAGCCTTATACCAGCTCTATTATTTCTTTCAAAACATTCACGGCAGTTTCCCTGTCAAGGAAAGGAACGCCCTCCTTAGCCTGCTCCGGGAAGAAAGGCACGTGCACGAAGCCGACCTTTACGCCCTTGCCGTCAAAGGCCCGCAGCAGCGAGTACAGAAGGTCATTGCAGACAAAGGTTCCGGCGCTGTAGGACACCCCGCAGGGGAGACCTTTTGCGGCAAGCTGTTCCGAGATCTTTTTCCCGTCAACCGTGGAGAAATATGCCGCAGCACCTCCGGGCGCAACAGGCTCTCCGTTTGCAAAATTGCCTTCGTTATCGGCAATTTTTGCATCCCTCACATTGACGCCAATCATTTCGGGAGTGACATTTTTTCTGCCCCCCGCCTGTCCGACGCATATAATCGCACAGGGCTTGATTACCTCCGCGGCGTTTATCGCAATCTCCGCAGCCTTCCCGTACACCGTGGGCAGCCTGAGCTTCACAAGCTCCGCCTCCCCGGTCCTGTCAGGAAGCGCCTTCACGCACTCCCAGGACGGGTTTATTGTCTCGCCGCCAAAGGGCTCAAACCCCGTAACCAAAATCCTCTTCATTGCCAATCACATCTCACCGCAGCTGCGTAAAAAGCCCAAAATCTTATAGGATTATACCGTTTTTGGTATCCCAGCCTTCAGGCACCATATCCGGGCTGTACTCGTCAAGGGTCACTTCCAGCTCAAAGGACCTGTTGTTGTGCACGCCTTTGACGGTCACCGTGGTTCCCACCGTTTTGCCTCTGATCACAACGTCAAGCTCTTCGGGGGTTGTAATCTCTGTGGAATCCACCTCGGTGATGAGCATGCCCTCAACGATGCCGGCTTTTTCGGCTGCGCTGCCGGGGATAACGTAGTTGACGTAGGCGCCGCTGACTCTCGAGGAACCGAAATAGCTTTGGCGGTAGGCCACAGCTGCGGCGATGCCGAGAGCGCCCTTGCCCTTGACGAAGCCGTATTCGATGAGCTGGGAGGCGATGTTGAGCGCGTCGTTTAT
Source organism: uncultured Ruminococcus sp. (assembly GCA_902782645.1). Lineage (GTDB taxonomy): Bacteria > Bacillota > Clostridia > UBA1212 > UBA1212 > UBA1212. The sequence goes on from CACZNV010000140.1 coordinate 13,972, forward strand.
CGGAATGCAGAAGCCGATGCCTTCAACCAGATCCTTGTTGACCTTGGCGGTGACCATGCCGATGACGTGGCCCCGGGCGTCAAATGCCGGACCGCCGGAGTTGCCCTCGTTGACGGCTGCATCGATTTGGAAAACTATTATGGGAGTTCCGTCCTTGTTGATGGCCCTGTTGAGAGCGCTGACCACGCCTCTTGAGAGGGAGAAGGTGAGCTCGCCAAGGGGATTGCCGATAACCACCACATCCTCGCCCACAACCAGTTCCGAGTTGTCCCCGAAAACTGCGGGCTGAAGGTCCGCGGCCTCTATCTTGAGCACCGCCACGTCGTTTGATTTTTCGGCGCCCACCACCACCGCGTCATACTGGGTCCCGTCGAACAGCGTAACTGAAAAGCTGGTTCCGTCCTCAATGACATGGTTGTTTGTGAGTATGTAGCCGTCCGAGGTCAGCACTATTCCGGTGCCTGCGGATGCGTTAATGGTGGTCTGACCGAAAATATTCTCGGATTTGCTTTGGGATTTGATGCCCACCACCGAATTGACGTTGTCCCGGTAGATGTCGACAACCGAATAGGATTCATCCGAGGAAGAGCCGCGCTTAAAAGACGTGCTGCTTGCGGTGTCAATCGCACTTGTTTTCCCCGAGTTGTCCGTCTGACCGGAGATGTTTTCGCGGGTGATTGTGGTCAGTCCGCAGCCTGAGAAAACCGCAAGTGCAAGCACTGACAGCACCACAGTAACAAACAGTTTTGAAATTCTCTTTTTCATAATATATCAGTCCTTTCGGAAATGTTCAGCTTGAATTATACCTTGCAAACTGAAAATATCACAAAAACAGGTCCCGGTAAAGGGTTAAGGTAAAAAAAGCGGCCGCAATAAGACTTTTTGGCGCGGCCGCGTTAAAACTTATTAAGCCCACTCGCCGTTGACGATGATAGGCACCTTCTTGCCGTCGCCGGTGATGCCTGTAATGCAAAGGGTTTCATCACCTATCATAAAGTCCACGTGGCTGAGGGAGTCGTTGATGCCTGCGGCCTTGATTTCCTCGTTGGAGAGGTTTTCCCAGCCGTCGATAACTTCGTTGAAGCCCCGCCCAAGGGCAAGGTGACAGCTGGCATTCTCGTCAAACAGGGTGTTCAGGAACAGTATACCTGTAGTGCTGACGGGGGAGCTGACCGGAACGATTGCGACCTCGCCAAGCATGGAGGCGCCTTCGTCAATAGTTATAATGGTTTTGAGCATGTCGGCGCCCTTCTCAGCTTCCCAGGAGACCGCCTTGCCGTCTTTGAATGTGATGCTGAAGTTTTCGATGAGGCTTCCGTTGTATGAAAGGGGCTTTGTGGCAAACACCTTGCCCTCTGCGACGCCACGCATTGGCGATGAAAAGATTTCCTCTGTGGGAAGGTTCGGCACAAAGAACACGCCAAGCTTTGAATTGTCGCCTCCGCCCACGAATTTTGCCCCGGGAATGAGCCCAATCTTAAGGTCGGTGCCTTTTGCGCTCCTGTACTCAAGAGACCTGAGGTCAAGGGAGTTCAGCCAGTCGCATTTTTCCGCATAAAGCTCTTTTCTCGCGTTCCAGACCGCCTCCGGATCGTTGTCCTCTGTCACATAAACTGTGCTGAGGATGGCCTGCCAGAGCTTCTCCACGCCTGCGTGGGGTTTCTCGTTGGGGAAAACCGCCTTTGCCCAGGCCTTTGAGGGTATGGCGGCAATGCACCACTGCTGGATGCCCTCTACAGCGTCCCTGTACTTTTTCATGACTGCCCGCCTTGCACGGCTGACCTTCAGCAGCTTTTCGGCGTTGATACCCGCAAGGGCATCCGGCGCGTCAGACTCGATGAGTATCTTGGCGGCGTTCTCGTCAACTTCCTCCTGTGCCCTCTCCTCGACCCACTTGCTCACCTTTTTCATTGTGGTGAGGGTCTGGTGCCTGAAGCTGAGCTTTGTGAGCTTGTTGGATGTGAAATCAACCCGCACCTTGCCGGCGCCTGCCCTGTAGCACTCCTCCGCAAGCACTGCCGCAAAATCCTCGCACTCTGCGGCGATGGAGATAATGACGCTCTGGCCCTTCTGAACATTGACGCCAACCCTGGCAATGAGCCTCGCATATTTTCTGATCAAACTTTTTTTCATAATACCTGTAATACCTCTCTCAAACTAAAAGAGCAGCCCGGCAACCCGCCAAACCGCCCTTTGTCTTTAATCTTCCGAAACCTTGATCTTTAGGGAATTATTCGTCCTTGTTGACCGGGCAGTTGTTGCAGTCGCCGTCGCAGTCATCATAGTCGTCACACGCATCCTCGGTGGAAATGGTGACCTTCTCGCCGCATCCCGGGCAATCAAGAGTGATCTCTTCGTCAGACTCAAGCAGTTCTTCGTCTACCGGAAGTATCTCGCCGCAGTTGGGGCAGCGGAAATCCTCGGTATAGTCTTCATCCTCTTCCTCGGCGTCCTCATCCTCATACAAAAAGTCATAAAGGTCTTCCTGCGTGTCGGCAAGCTCTTCCGAAATGTCGTTCTGCTTCTCGTCGATGTTCTCAATCGACGAAGCCATATCGTCAAGCAGTTCAATGATCTCGCCAAAGATTCTGCTCTCAGGGCTGTTCTCGTCAAGCTTAATGCCGTCCACAAGTCCTCTGAGATAACTGACTCTCTCTGTTAAATAACCCATACGAAACCTCCTGTAATTAGGGCCCGCGCCTCAGGCTCTTTCCATGTATTCTTCGGTTCTGGTGTCGATTCTGATTCTGTCGCCAACGTTGATGAAGAGCGGAACCTTAACCGTTGCGCCTGTCTCAACCGTAGCGGGCTTAACTGTGCCTGTAGCTGTGTCGCCTTTGAATCCGGGCTCTGTCTCTGTAACTTCAAGTTCCACGAAAATAGGCGGCTCGATTCCGAAAACATTGCCTTTGAACGAAAGAATCTTGCAGATATCGTTCTCTTTGACAAACTTGAGCTTATCGCCAACGGTCTCCGCGTTGATCGGCATCTGGTCGTAAGTCTCCATATCCATGAAATAGTAGAGACCGTCGTCGCTGTAGAGGTACTGCATATCTCTTCTGTCAACTCTTGCGTTCTCAAACTTATCGGTCGGGTTGAAGGATCTTTCAACGGTGGCACCGGTAATAACGTTCTTCATTTTTGTTCTTACAAACGCAGCGCCTTTACCCGGCTTTACGTGCTGGAATTCGACAACCTGCCATACACCGTTGTCCATCTCAAAGGTAACGCCATTTCTAAAATCACCGGCTGTTAACATATATAATTCCTCCTGAATTTTTTCTGTCTGTAGAGGCTGCTCGCCGCTCGGGCAGAACACGCCAATCTTTTTTAAGGATATTCGGTTAATTTTATCATTATAAACCTTGAAATTCAACAGTTTTTCAAACCGCCAAGCCAGCCTCGCTCACAGGAAACTTATGCGAAATCCAAGCGAAATCGATGCGAAATAATGTGAAATTTAAGCGAAATCAGGCGAAATCGCGTTGAAAATTTCGCTTGGCGTGGTATAATACCTCTGTACCAATCGTTTTGGAGGTTTATTATGAAATACATTTCTGCTGCCGATGCAGCAACGAAGCTGAATATTTCTCTCAGAAGACTTCAGCAGCAGTGCGCCGAAGGCATTATTCCCGGTGCCAGGAAAGAAGGAAGACGCTGGATAATTCCGGAGGATGCTATTCACAATCGTGAAAGTGTAAAGAGACCTCTACCCATCGGTATATCTGACTTTAAAATCGCATCGTCTGACTATTACTATGTCGATAAGACAATGCTAATAAAAGATTTTCTTGATAAAAAACCCCTTGTCTCGCTTTTCACACGCCCGCGAAGATTCGGAAAAACTCTGAATATGGATATGCTTCGCGTGTTTTTTGAAAAGACCGACGAAGATAATTCAAAATATTTTTCAGACAAGGCCATTTGGTCCTGCGGCAAAGCGTACACTTCCTATCAAGGACAGTATCCGGTTATTTTTCTCTCATTCAAAGATATAAAGCATAACGACTGGGCGGAGACTTATGAGATGATAACGAGATTAATCTCCGCGGAGTTCAGGCGGCACTCAGAGCTTGAAAACAGCGACCGGTTAAGCGATTACGAAAAATCTCAGTACAGAATGCTTTCGGAGAACAAAGGGGATTCAACAGATTACCAGCTTTCGCTCAAAACCCTGTCTCTTTTTTTACACAAGCATTACGGCAAAGAAACCGTCATTATCATTGACGAGTACGACACGCCGATCCAGCAGGGGCATACCATGGGGTTCTACAAAGATATTATCTCGTTCATGCGGAACTTCTTTTCAGGAGGACTAAAGGACAATTCAAACCTCGCCTTCGGTTTTCTGACAGGTATACTTCGCGTGGCGAAAGAAAGCATTTTCAGCGGGCTCAACAATCTGACGATCAATTCGATTCTCGATGAGCAGTACAGTTCATATTTCGGTTTTACAACCGGGGAAGTCCGCAGGATGCTGGAATACTACGGGTGCGAAAATAAATTTGATGAAGTCTGCGAGTGGTATGACGGCTATATGTTCGGCAGCACGGAAATCTTCAATCCCTGGTCGGTAATCAACTATGTTTCGGAAAACTGCTTTCCTAAGGCATTTTGGCAATCCACAGGCAGCAATGATATCATTGGCGAGATTGTAGACCAGGCCAATGACGAGATAAAAGAAAATCTCTACAAACTGCTCTCCGGCGAAACCGTCACATCCTACGTTGATACCGGTGTCATTTATCCCGAAATAAAGGACAATCCTTACAGTATATACAGTTTTCTGCTCATTGCCGGCTATCTTAAAGTAACAAAGGTTTACCCGCAGCACGACGGAAACTATATGTGCGACGTTGCGATTCCCAACAAAGAGATTGCCTTTGTTTACAACAAAGAAGTGCTGAACAAAACCGGAAAAACCAATGCTGCGATATCCATTCAGCAGGCACTGTTCTCAAACGAAACGGAGAAGCTGCAAAAGCTGCTTGAAGAATTCCTGCTCAACTCTGTTTCGGTATTCGACGGTACAAACGAAAGCTTCTACCACGGCATGATGCTTGGGCTTTGCGCAGTTCTCAGCAACCGGTACAGGATCAAATCAAACGTCGAATCAGGTTACGGGCGCTTTGACATTGCCCTCTTCCCGATAAACAAATCAGATCCGGGTTTCATCTTTGAATTCAAGTACACCGGCAGGGACAGCGAAGACCTAGAAACACTTGCAGATAAAGCGCTCTCGCAAATCGTTGAAAAGAACTATGCTGCTGATTTGATTGATTGCGGTGTTTCGCACGTCACCAAAATCGGAATCGCTTTTAAAGGGAAAAAAGCAGTTGTAAAATCTTCGGATTGTTGATCTCTTTAAGAGGCGGTTTTAATCTTATACAGTTTATGAGGAACTATTACTGAGGGGTCCGGTGCGTCTTCAAGGTGCGCCGCGACCTCTTTTATCAGCTCCGCATCGCCAATATCGTTAAAATACACATACTTCGCATGCTTTCCGTCAAGAGCTTCCTCCAGGTCGTACATGCCCTGCACCGTGAAGGGGGCGGCGTTGTAATTGGCGATAAGATGCATGCGGGTCTTGAAATCCGATGCGATGAACAGCACACCGTCCCTGTGGTTCACGCCCTCCTGCTCGCACAGCGAGGGAATGTCTGAGCCGTAGTTTTCCAGGGCTCTTTTTTCCGCGCTTGCCTTGGCGGTGTAGGGATAAAAGGCCGCAAAGAATATGATGCCGGCAGCTGCCACAACCGCCGAGATGACGCCAAGGACGGCGGGGAGGGTCTTTGGCGATTTGAATTTGCCGCCAAGCCTTTTCATCATTGCCCCCGGGAAAACAGTCACAATCACCGCGACAATAAGGCTGAGCCAGAACGTCAGATAGGTGCCTATGTAGCGCTCGAATGATGCAGCCGCAGTGGCCTCTCCGGGGGTGAAGACGGTCAGGTAAGACGCCAATATGCCGCCGCAGTACAGGAGAAAGCACGCCGAAGCCGCTATGAACACCGCCGTAATCGTTCCGGTGTCGTCAAAACCGACTTTTTTCAGCAAAATCACTGCGACAATCTGGACTGCCGCAAAAACAACTATCACCGCCGCAAGGGGTATGCCGAAGGAAATTGTGGGCTTCAGGAAAGCCCTGAAGAAGGCAGCCGCAGTGGTTTTCTGAACCTCTGTGAATCCGCTGCCCATGGCCTTGAAGAGGCCGCCAAGGATGCCTTCGCCGTCGGTTTTCGCATTGGCGTAAAGCACTATGTAGTTCCAGAAAAGCTTGGCGATAACGGAGCCAAGGACAATCGGAAGAACGTGGGAGAGGGATGTTTTGAGAATGCCCCTCCGGCTTTTCTTTTTTGCATTTTTTGCCGTAATAGAGGCAAAAATAATGATTCCGGCAAACAGCGCAAAGGCAAGGCCGGTCTCTTTTACAAGGGTCAGAGCAAGCGCCGCAGCAAGGGCACAGATGATTTGTATATTGCGGCGCGCCTGAACGCACTCCCAGACAACGTAAAACGTCATGACGCCAATGAGCGTGTCAACAGCGATTGACGAGAAAGCCGACAGTTTGAAGCAGAGGATGCAGAAAAACATTGCCGCCACAGGGACTGCCGCGAAGCACCTGCCGGCAACCGCACAGCCTTTTTTGCCGCATTGGCGACTGTATCCTGTGACTATAGGCAGAAGCGCCGAAATGAGCAGCATGTCCATCGGAACGTATGTTGCCCCTTCGCAGAAGGTGCCCGTAAAGCATGTGCCCAGGTAGCAGATCGCAGTGGCAAAAGGCGGATAACCCCTGAAAATCGCATTGGTTTCAACGCTGAAAGGAAGTTTTCCCACCGTGAAAAGATTCTTGACGGCAAGACCCCAGTGAGAAAACTCATCGTCAAGGATATAGCAGCGGCCGGCATTCAAAAGTATCATGCCCACGGCAAGGGCCGCAAAAATCACAAACTCGGTGGTCAGTATGTAAAAAGCTCTTTTTTTCTCCTGGAAGATACGAAAAGCAATAAAAATAAGGCACAAAATGCCTGTAACGCCAAAAACGATGGGCACCGCCCGGGTCGCACCAAACACAAGCATAACGGAGGCCGCAAGACCCGTGAGACAAATAGCAGGCAGATATGTATGGCCTATCCTTATATTGAAGCCGACGGCAATCGCCCCCGCAACCGATGTTATCAAAACCAGATATATAATTGCGCTTAACATAAGTTGCCCCCGGGTGATCCCTTTTTTCAAAACCTGACGGTTTGTGTTTCGGGCATATTTTACAATAATATACGTATTTATGCAAACATGAGGCCGCAGACGGTCGGCACCCGCCTGCGGCAAAAAGAGGCCCCTTGGCGGAGCCCCTTTTTGTGTAAACCCATATTCGGTTGCTTTCTCTGTTCCTTTATCAGAACGGGGTGGGCAGGTATTCCTGGATTGAGAGTTTGAAATTGGCGTTGAGGGTTCTGAGCTCGTCGATAAAAGCCTTTGTGTCCTTGGCGTCTTTGATCTTAATCGAATAGGTGAGCTCGATGAGGGTGCCGCCGCTGATAACTCTTACACCTACAAGCTTGTGCGCGTTTGTGTACTTCTGAAGAACAGGCTCAAAAACACCGTCGTAATCGATGCTTTCGGGCACCGCAATTTTGAGGGTCTTCTTGAGGTTCTTTGTCTTTTCGATAGTGAGTATCGCATGAATCACCGCAACAACTGCGCAAATGAAGACAAAAATCAGTCCCACCAGGTAATATCTGACGCCCGCCGCATAGCCTGCTGCAACGGAAATGAAGATAAACGCCAAATCCCTTGGCTGCGTCAGCGTGCTCCTGTAGCGAACGATCGCGAGAACGCCGGCAATGCTGAGCGCGGTGCCTATGGTGAGTCGCGTGGAAATCATGAGCGCCTCCGCGGCGGGAACCAGCACGAGGACCAGACCGAGACCCTTGTCGTATTTGAACTCATCGCTTGTGAATTTGTGAACGAAGAGCACCATCAGACCGAGGAGCACGCCAACGAGCACGCACACGCCGACATCCACAAGCCTGAGGCCCGAATTGGTCCTGGAAAGGACGTTGAACCAGTCCGAAAACGACTTCAGCTCGGCAGCCTCGGAAGTTGTAGAGGTGGTAGAAATTAGATCCATATTATTTGTCCCCTTTCGAAGAATCAGTTGCTTTCAAAGCATGTATGTTTCCGCTCTCCGGACCCGCCAACATAACGTTCTGCGGTGAGTAGTGAGAGCAGTATTTTGAGAATGTCTGGTTCCTGTACCCGTAAGTCGCCAATATCTTCACCAGCCACATTGGTATCGCCTTCGAGGTCTTCACCTCGAGAATCGCCACCCCCTCGGGGCAGGTGCTCTTTCCCCGGGTGCCTTTTGTGAGATCAAGATCATCAGCGCGGGTTCTGATGTTGTAGTCAAACGTTATTCGGAGATCCGGGTCGGCGGTGCACACGAAAGGCAGTCTGTCGTAGCTTACCACGTTCACGAACTCAAGATTGTTAGAAACGATGACCCTCTGCAGTTCTTTCAGAATCTGGGGGTTTGTGCTCTTGTATTTTGATATATCGAAGTCGTATCCGTTTGCGACGCAGTCTTTCACAAAATCCATGGCGTCCGAAAGGACCATTTTAACTCTTCTCTTAACCACCAGACCCTCGATTTTTCCCTTTATTTCCAGGAATGAAGGAGAGCTGAGAGTGTTGTGCTCACCGTAGACCCGGAGCCGCACCTTCTGTCTGAAGTTGTCTCCGTTGATGGTCTCGTAGTAGCACTGGAGCTGTTTGTTGTCCATGTAGATACTGCTTATCGTGTACATGCCGTTCCCGTCGGCATGCTCGTCAGGATGCACGAAAGGACGCAGATCCTCGATAAGACAATCTACGTCCGAGTACGTCATTGGAAATTTGAATTCGTATCTGCTGAAATTCTCCTTGAACAATGCGTATTTCTTCCTTTCACGGTTCACCCTGGTTTGGTACTCTAATTATACTGTTAAACCCTGAGTTTTTCAACCGTGTTTGCATCCGGTCATTGTCCGACTTGCTTTCAGGCTGTCTCTTTTTCCTTCTTTTTGAAAAACGAGTGGCTTCTTGCCTCAATGATAGAGTTCTTTGTCTGTTTGACATTCATCAGCACAGCCATGATCACGCCAACGCCTACCGTCGTCAATATGATCTCAGGTATCATGTACAGTCCGTTGTATACCGTACTGTAGACAAAGGATAACTGATTTCCCTTAAAATTTGACAAAAACCATCCGCCGGCCGAATTGCCCCAGCCCTCTTCAAAGAACCACTCAGCGTATTCGCCGTAGAGAACGTAACCGGAAATGATGTGGCATACATACCGGAGAATCGTTACGATCAGCGCGCCGAGAGCTGCCAGGAAAGGAGCGCTCTTTTTGGCGATGTTCTTCTTGGTGATGAACACACCGCCAAGACCGAGCACGCCAAATGCAAGCACGAAGTCAAACAGTATGATGAGCACCACCGCGCCGCCGTTTTGTCCCGCAAACGAGCTGCCTCCCGCCGACTGGATAAGCTGGAAAAGGCTGTACACAAAGCTCATTACGAGTCCCCAGGCAGGGCCGAAAACGCAGCTTATGATTACCACCGGCACCATACTGAACAGCGTCACGGAACCTCCGTACGGAAGTCCCGGCAGCTTGATGTACGAAAGCACAAAAGCCATTGCCACCAAAACCGCGCTGAGCGCAATCTTGAATTCCATTTTTTTCATAAAAAATCACCTCTGATAGTGTAATATCGGTAGTCCTGTTATGTTACATTTGCAATTGAAACTCTTATGAGTAACAAAAAGCGGTCCTTCAAAAGACCGCCATCGCAAGCATACCCGTATATGAGCCCTCAAAGCTCCTATCGGCAATCTCCCTACGGTGGCATTGTCCACATCAGGTTTAAGGGTTTAGGCTTCCGCCAATCTCAGCCGCCAATGCAGCTCCCCTGACTATCCGCGCCGGATTATATTACATTTTTCGCGCCGTGTAAAGCGGCAAACGATAATTTGAGCGTGCGGATATTACATTCCTGCACACCCCATCTTTAGCTTGTCACCCTTTATCGATTATGCTAAATGTCCTGGATGAGTCAACCCCTATAACTTTATCGCCAATCACAAAAATGTCGTCATAGATTTTGTCGGATATCTTCGTTTGTTCAAAAGTTTCAACGTTGACTTTCCATGTTCCTTCTAGTTTGTCGTTGTCAAACTTTTTGTAGGAAAACCTATTAACCTCCTTGAACCTATAAAACGAACAGTAGTAGTAATTTTTGCAGTAGTTTCCGGTATGCATGGCATATCCTTCAGGCTTAATCAATTCATGGATCACACCATCCGAGTCAATAATCCAAGAGAGGGCACGCGATGAAAAATCAACAACTTGGAAAGTGGGCGGTGTTCTACGATTGACAAGCAGGCTGTTGTCAGATATTTTCATTAGCGTACAGAAATCAACTTCCTTATGTATTATTTCTTCTTCTCCATCATCTGTCAGCTTCGATATTATTGTTCTACTATAATCATATTCGACCAATATTCTACTTTTACCAAGAGAATACTCCTCGTTGTAAGGACCCTCATATGAAAGCATTTCCGCCCCGTCTGCTTTTTCAGTTACGACTGCATAACTTCTGCCATTTAATAAAATCATTGCGTTCCCACGTGAAATGAAATAAGATGCTTTCTCTATTTTTGATGCAACAGTCTCTGTATTTCCGGTTTTTAAATCGTAGCGTTTTAAAACCCAACTATTTAAAGCATCCGTGCTTTGGTCATTTATATAGTAGAAAAACCCGTTTCCCAAGAAAAAGCCTGTAGAAGCATTTGATGTAAAGAAGATTTTTCTGAAAGTACCGTCATTTTGTATCTCATAAAGCGTCCGAGAGATAAACACAAACAAAGTGTCATTACACACATATAACCCACGTTCATCGTTCGTGCAGTTCAAGGGGCTAACGGTGCCCCTTACTGTATTCGGATCAGTATTTTTCATGGCCGGTGGTTTGCATGAACTCAAACAAGCCGCCAAAACTACCATTACCAGAGTCATGGCACTTAGCCTTATTCCTGATTTAATCCGGTTTTTTCTATTATCAGCTTTCATATTTTGCCTCCTTTTTATCACAGAGCATTACGGTTTATAATAATCATATTTCCAGTTGTTTATTCTTTTGAATTCACGAATTTCATCTGTATCATAAATATACTTGCTGCTTCCATTCTTCGGTTCGGAAACCATCACAAGCATACCGTGATTTTTATCATATACCCCGTTTTCATCGGTAATAACCCAAAGAGTTATTTCATAGTAAGTATTGTTATTGAAAACAGTCCCATTTGATTTATCATAATTATAATGATGCCCGTGTATTTCTCTCAGGAATTTACCTTCAGCGTCCTCTTGTAAAACTCGCTGCCACGTAAAAGGCGTTGCATCCGGATTTGCCAAGTCTAACGTTTCTGAATAATCGTTTAACATCTCATTACAAAGCTCTTTGCTTATGTAATTTTTTTCTCCCTGATAGTCTTTATTGCTTGCTATTGTATAAGACAAACATTTAGATAGCTCCATTGGTTCATTCCAATCGTTATCTTCCTTTAGTTTTTCTCTTTTTTCCAAGTAAAACGTTTCCCTCTGTTTCTCTGCAATTTTATTGTTGTATTCCCCGTCAAATTTCAAATAATTCAAAACATAATTGACATCCGGGTAAAAATACACGCTTGTTTCATTGTACGTCTGACAGATGACCAGTGCATATATTCTTTTGTTGTAATCTTCGCAGTAGTAAAACAATGTTCTGCCATAATCGTCCTGTTCCAACACTTCAATTACAGGGTCCCGAACAACCTCTCCTAACCACATCATTCCTTTTGCATCCGGAATGCTGTACATGGCACAAGTGAACAGCTCTATGTATTTCCCTTTATAGTAGTATTTACACCCGGACAAGCTAACTAAAAATAGCGTCATCAGTAGAACGACAACTATCTTTTTCATAATGACACCTCCTAATTTTGTCAACTGACTACACTCAAAATAAAGTATGCGCACGATAAGATTCCTGATGCTCTTGCACCTATATTGTAATCATGGTTCTGTACACCCCCAAAAAAATCAGCAGATCTCTCCCAGGGCTGCGAATAGTAATCATTTACACTGAACGCAGCACCAATCAAAGAAGGAACCCCTATGTGCGCCATAAATTTCAAATTTCCAAGTAATGCTTGTTGGATTGTGTGCCCATATTCATGTCTTACAATATCTTCATCGCTTGTGTTCTTGGAAAGAAAAATAGTATTGCAAACAGACATTGAGCCTGACCCAAAACTGTGTTTTATTACCGGCGTGCCATTATATGAGGAGAAAACGTGTGCGTCAATACACTTTTGGGGATCTGTGTTGAAAAAGTCAAAATTTCGCAAGTCTTCTTCCACTTCTTCCACGGTCGCTTTTCCCGAAAGGATAGCATAGCCTGATGTAATTCCAACCTTAGCAGCGGTATTGAGTTTCATACATACCTCTCCTTCTGTTTCTAATTATCCGGTGTTTCCGGATTAACCTAAGGTGGGTGTTCGTCGGCAGTGTGTTTTCTACAAGCCTTCAATTGATTAAGTCCAATTGCTAAAATAATATCAAATTATTCTTGACTATTCTACTGATGATAAAGCAACGTTCGTATACAATTTTAATAAAAAATGTTCGTTTTTACTTGATTATCTGTGTCATTATCCCTTCCCGGTAAGCACTTTTTCAAGTTCGCTGACGGTCTCAACGATGATATCTGCGCCTGCCCCTTCGAGCTCCGGTCTGTCGCCGTAACCGTAAAGGACGCCTATAGATCTGATTCCCGCACCTCTGGCGCCGGAAATGTCGCTGCTCCTGTCGCCCACCATCACGCAGTCCCTGAGGTCTTTCTCTTTTATGCCTGTTTTTGCGATAATGTCCCGGAGCAGGAGCACCTTGTCGGTGTACTTCTCGTCCATCGAGTTGCCGTAGACGGCGTCGAAATTGGCGATAATGTTGAAGTGAGTGAGGATTCTCTCGGCAAAGAGCTGAGGTTTGGATGTGGCGAGGATTACCTTGGCGCCAAGATTTTTCAGCTTTGCGGTGAGCTCGGGGATTCCGGGGTAGACGTTGTTTTCGAAAATGCCTTTTTCAGCGAAATATTCGCGAAAAATGCTTATCGCCTCTTTTGTTCTTGACGGATCCACGCCGCAGTACTTGACGAAAGATTCAGAAAGAGGAGGCCCCACGAATTTGGTGAGTTCCTCCTGCGAAGGCATTCTTACGCCAAGCTTTTTGATCGCATACACCACGGAATTGATTATACCGGGAGCAGACTCGGTCACCGTGCCGTCAAGATCAAAAAAAACATATTTCATTTTTTCTCCTTTTTCCTGCGCTTGATGTTGAAAGCGCCGCTCCTGAAGAGCGAGATTGCAAGACCGATGAGGATGATTGCCCCCATGCCAAGAGCCGAAATTATCACAGCCGTCTGAGAGTAAGGAGCTTCGTATGTTTCGCCGCCGTTTATTACCGCATTTCTTGTGCTGACCGTCTCTTCGCTGCCGACGATTGCCGCAGAAAACACCATTTCCGTACCGTCCTTGTAGCTCTTGGGCACCGTGAAGGAGAACCTGTGGATTTCGATATCGTCGCGGCCCTTTTCGTAATCGCCAAGGGCTTTGAGCGAGTCATACTGTTTGACCTCGTCGTAAATCACTTTTTGGCCCACTGAAACCGTGAACCGGACCTTGATTGTCTCCAGGTCCCTGTTGGAGTTGTTGGTCACCGCAACGTCAACGTCAAATGTGTCCCCTCTTCCGCCTGTGACCACGTGGGATCTAATGTTGACGCCTATCTTTGAGAATCCGTTCTTCAGAACAGTCTTGAAGGAGTCGTTAAAGAAAGAATCTGCCTCCGTCGAAGCGCCCGAGTCCGTGTAATAAGTTTCTTTTATCGCCGCTTCGACTGCCTCACAGGGCAGGATTATGCCGCCGTACTTCCTTGACGAGCGCCAGTATTCAATGACGGAGCAGAGGATTTCAGAGTAAGCCTTGTCGATGTCGTCTGTGCCAAGGAGTTCGAGGGTCTTTTTCCACCAGGAGTCGCTCTCGGTGGGGAAATCAGTGTCCGTTCTTCTTGTGAGAACGTTTCCGAACATCATTGTCGCGATTCTGACGGCTTTCGTTTCCGACAAATCCCAGTCTATGGCTCTGGTTGTGTGAAGCAGCGGCTCCTCTTCGCCGTACAAATCGCCAATGAAAAAGTCTCTGCCAAGCTGCGACACGTCGCACTCAACAATGCAGCCTTCGGAGAAAGGCTTTGAAAGACCGGTGGAGAAAGGTCTCCCCTGGCTGTCGATTTTGCCTATTTTTTCGATAGCTTTTGACAGATTTAGAACCGGGAAGTCCTCGCCGGCAAGATCCCATATTATGCAGGAGGCGTAGTTGCAGCAGGAGGCTGCGAAGGCCTCGATGTCGGCAAGGAAATCATTGGCGTCAGAGTCGCTGTCGATTCCGTCCACAACAAGTCCGAGGGGGTACTCGGAGATTAAGAACACGCCGGCCTCGTCGCACACAGAGTACCAGGCGGGGGAGAAAACCACGCCTCTGCCCTTGACGGTGTTGACGCCAAGTTTTTTAATTTCAGACACAAAACTTCTGATGTTTTTCTCCGTGCAGAGGTCCAGCCTTGCGATGATTGCATAATCAAGGGTGATGCCCGAAAGGAAAACCCGCTCTCCGTTCAGCGAAAGGTACATGTCGGACTGACCGGTCGTCACGGTTCTTATTCCGAAAACAACCTTTTTCGAAATATCGCCAATGGCAAAATCCGCCTCATAGAGGAACGGGTTGTCGGGGCTCCATCTTTTTGAGTCCGTGAAGTCTCTGAGGGCCACTTTGATATCAATTTCGGCTGCATTGGCGTCAAGGGTCTCCTCGCTGAAGCCCACGCCCTTGTGTGTGGCGCCTACGCCGTTCTCGGCAATACCCAGCTCGTATACGTTGACGGCAAGCTTCTCCCGGGCATCATAGTCCTTGGCGATGTCGAGAGAAACCTTGATGTTTATGCTGCCGTCCACGACGGCGCCGATTTTGACCTTGTCGATTGACACAGCCTGCCTGTTTTCAAGGGTGATACTGCCGTCAATTCCAAGGGTGTTGCCGGCTTTGTACACCGAATTGCTGCCGGATGCAACTGCTATATTCAGCCTGTTGTCGCCCTCAAGCAGAAACTCAGAAATATCAATTTTCTCGCCAATGTAGGAAAAATCAAAGGAGTCGACAAAGGTTCCGTTCACAAATATTTTGGCGTCGTACATCATACGGCTGACGTTCAGGAACACTTTCGATTCTTTTTCGTCAAAGCTGCTCACATAAAACGTTTTTTCAAGAAGCATGACCTCGCTGCCGCCCCGGACAACTCCCGGAACAATAAAGCTGTCGCCTCTTCCCAGCCCCGTGCCGTCGTAGCTGAGGTACACGTCAACGTTGCCGTACTCAGCCTTGATCCAGTCCCCGTCAAGGGATACCGCCGCATACCCGTTTCCGCACTTAAGCTCCGGAACACCTGCATCGGGTCCCTTGGGCTCCGGGGTCGCAGGCCCCGGCGTCTCCGTTGGGGTCTCTTCGGGGGTTTCGGTCACATCGAGAGTCGGTTCTTCAGTCTCATACTCACCGCCGTCATCAGGTGTGGCAGTCGGCAAGCCCTCGTCGGGGGTCGTCTCCTCATAACCCGGCTCTGTCTCGTCAGCGAAAACATATGATGCGGACAGGGGAACACAAGCCGCCGCGAGAATCGAACACGCGGCTATAATTGAGATGCCTTTTTTTATTCCTTTTAAAAAAGATTTGTTTTCAGCCATTTAAGGTCATCCGTTTCTTTTTTGTTCCCCGCCATTATAATTGCTCTTCGGGCAAAAGTCAAAAAAATCGGTCCCGGATGCGGATTATTCTTGAGGCAGACACTGTTTTCTGCTATACTTTCATTGCTGCAAAAGAAAAAAGGGTGCAAACGGTTTTGCGCCTCAACAAAATACGGAGGATCATCATGAGCGAGCTTAAGAAGTTTACCATCACTCTCAACGGAGCGAAGTACCCTATCACCGCCGAAGAGTCGGAGGAATATATTCGCAAAATAGAGTTTTATCTTAATTCCAGAATCGAAAAATCCAAAGATAAGTCGGGCATGATATATTCGGACTCTATCACATTGGCGATATTGTCTATCGACCTTGCCGACACACTTTTTAAGACCCAGGAACAGCTGACCTCCCTCAAAAACGATTCAAAACAGCTTCTTGAAAGGTTTGACAGCCTCTCCGAAGAGCAGGCCTCTGCCGTTAAAGAACTCAAGCAGCTCAGGGAAGAGAACGAAAAGCTCAAGGAGAAGGTTCTCATTCTGAAGCTTGGCGGCAAAGTAGACTGAATAACGGGGGCCGCCTATGGCTTATTTGCTTTCCCCCGCAGGGAACCCGGACTGTCTTGTTGCCGGCGTTCAGAACGGTGCAGACGAGATATACCTTGGTCTGACAAGCTTCAGCGCCCGGGCAGGTGCCGACAATTTCTCGCTTGAAAACCTTGGCGAGTGGGTTCGCTATGCGCATCTGAGGGGTGTAAGGATACATGTCGCGTTAAACACGCTTCTTAAAGATAAAGAATTGGCGTCAGCAGTCGAGATGGCAAGGGAAGCCGACCGTCTTGGGGTTGACGCTTTTATTCTGCAGGACATAGGTCTTGCGGAAAAGCTCGCGGGGGTTGTGGGCGCAAAACTTCACGCCTCGACGCAGATGACTGTGATGAACCTTCAGGGTCTGAAAATGGCCAAGGCGCTCGGTTTTTCACGCGCCGTGCTTGCCAGAGAGCTCAGCCTCTCCGAGATTGAGGAGCTTGCCGGCGCCGGAATTATGGAGACAGAGGTTTTCTGCCACGGGGCCCTGTGCATGTCCTACTCCGGCCAGTGTATGCTCAGCTTTTTCACTGCGGGGAGAAGCGGAAACAGGGGCACATGCTCCCAGCCTTGCCGGTTAAAATATTCCTATAACAACGATAAAAACAGCGAAAAGCACCTGCTCTCGCCCGCAGACCTCTGCACTCTCCCGTACCTCGAGAAGCTCACGGCCACAGGCGTCACCTCGCTGAAAATAGAGGGGCGGCTCAAGTCCCCTGAGTACGTTGCCGCAACGACGAGGGCCTACAGAAAGGCTCTTGACGATCCCAAAGCGGATGTCTCGCAGGACATAAAGAATCTGACGGTCATCTTCAGCCGCGGCGGCTTCTGCTCAGGCCACCAGCTCGGGAAGCTGCCCAAAAAAGACATCACACTGTCCTATGCCGGCAAGACCGGTCTCCCCTGCGGCGAAATCCGCGGAAAAATCACTCAGTTCCGCAAGAACAACACCGACCTGTTTACCGCCAACGTCTCCCTCTCGGAGCCCCTTTCCACAGGCGACGGCATATCGTTTTCGAAGGGTCCCGAGTTTGGCGGCATTGTCAATATTATCGAAAATAAAGGGAAAAGAACCAAGTATGCAGCCCCAGGCTCCACTGTGCGCCTCACGGTTTCGGGCACCGCGCCGAAGGCTTCCGGGAACGAGCCGCTTTTGATCTGCAAAACCGTGGATATTATGTACACCAAAGAGCTTCAGAAGTCCTTTGCCACGGGTAGCGAGCTTCGCAAGGTTCCCGTGACGGCAAGGCTTTCCGCCTCCGGAGGCCTTGTCACCCTCACATATTCGGACGGAATTGACTGCGCCGGCTCCTCTGTTCCTTTTGTGCAGGGAGCCGGCGCCCCTGAGGCAGCCCTCAAAGAGATAATATCCGCAACCGGAGGCACTCCTTTTGAGGTCAAATCCGTCGAAATCTCCGGGGACTGCGGCTTCATTACATTTTCAAGCCTCAAAAAGCTGCGCAGGGAGGCAGTTTCCGCCCTGACCGCCATACGCGAAGGGAGGCGTCCTCTATGATTTCCGCCTTTGTTTTTTCTCCCGCCGAGCTTTCGGACGAAATAATACAATCTGCGGACCTTGTCCACGTCTCCTGCATTCCTTATCTTCTCGGCGAGCCTCTGCCCGACAGGAAGTCTTCCGGAAACAATGCCGGTTCAAAGCTTCTTCTTTCCTTCCCTTTCATCTCCAAGGGAAAGGCCTACCGCGCCTTCTGTGAACGTTTTGGCGAGTTTTCAAAGCATTTTGACGGGTTCACGCTGCAGAACATTGGCGACTACGAGACCCTCTGCGAGCTTATGAAAGCCGCCAATATCTCCCGCTCAGACATTTTCGCGGCGGGCGACGTTTCCTTAAACATAACCAACGCGTCTACAGCAGAATTCTGGTGCGGAAAGCTTGATTCCGCCGCCATCCTTCCTGAGCTTGACATTCCGGAGCACAGAGCTCTTATCGACAGGTTTCCCGAAGGCCTCATTCCGGAGGTCGCTCTCGGGGCACGAAAAATCGTCATGCGCAGCGAGCACTGCTTCGCAGCAGAGGGTAACACTTATAAATGCGGCAAATGCGGCAGGACCGGTCTTTCGGGGGGCAGTCTTTTCGACATATCCGGCAAGGAATTTCCCGTTGTAACCAACCCCTTAGACTGCAACTCAATTCTCCTCTGCCCCGCGCCTTCCGGTGATTCGGGGGCTGCGGCTTTCGATTATTCTTCAAAAAAAGCTTTCTTCAGGGTTGTTTGAACGGTTTTTAAAGGGTTTTCGGGCTGTCCGGAAAGGTTTCATTGGCGGCTTCGCTTTTTTCCTTTTCTTTACTCCCGAAATGTGTTATACTTGTGCTTGACGTAAAAAGAATCGGTCCGAAATCGATTAAGGGGATGATTTCGGCATTAATTTAACATTTCGGCTTTAATAATGAGCCGGTTTCAAACAACAATTGAACGGAGGTAAACAATATGAAGAAAATAATATCCCTTCTGGTTATTATTTCGATGGTCCTGTCGCTTGGCGTTTTAGCCGTATCGGCTGACGAAGAAGCGGGATCAGCAACGGCGCTAAACTATTCCGGCGATCACCAGCCCGGAATTTGGCTCAACAAATTCAATGAAGTAGGTGTCTGCAACGCTTATGCATATACAATCTTCAATGCTGCAGCGCCTTTCACAGCTATAGTTCTTCCCACGTTATATGCGGGCAGATCCGAAAACAATCAGGATTCCTCGGTTCGCTTCGAGCTTTTCAACTTCACCGGAGAGAAGGATGCGTCATTGGCGGCAGAGCCCATCTTCACAAAGGAGGATGCACTTGAAGGCGACACAAACAACTATACAATCGATTTCGGCAAGTCCATCCCCGCGGGACAGTACATTTTCAAAATCTCGCAGATTACGGACAACCCGGAACTTGAGAGCCCCGGACCTTACGCCGTGCTCCCCGCTGCAGAGGATCTCTACACTACAGACATTATTGAATACGGCTCCCTCAACGGTTCTGTAAGCTTTGCTTTCTCGGTTGTTTACGACGGATCGGTGGAAAGCAGCGCTTTCTTCAAGGCAATCCAGTGGAAGTCCGCTCAGGTATTTAAAGATGACAAGGCTGTTCAGCTGGTTCCGCGTACAGGCGACGCCCACCAGCTACAGATGGCAGACTACGCAATCCTCACCGAAGAGATTCCTGAAGGCAAGGTTCTCAGATATTTCACATTTAAAGCAGCTCCTACATGGAACAACACAAACCACGACTCCGACCTCGACTGGGACGTATACGTTTGGGATACGGACTACGAGACCACCTACAGCGGCATTCCGATCAAATCCGGTTCAGTAGTTGACCACACAGACAACCAGGATCTCATCCTTGACTTCGGCGCAAGACTTACCGCCGGACGCCGCTACCTCATCGTTGTTTACAAAGCCAACGAGGGCAACATCGGCTTCTGGGTAGGCGCCAATATCAAGAAGGGTTACGAGGAGAAATGGGCATTCTTCGAGGATGAAGAAGAAACAGACATCTATCCGGCCTGCGAATTCAAACTTTCCACATATTCCGGACCCGAAGAGACCCCTGAGCCGGTTCCCACACCCACAGCGACTCCCGATGTGACAGAGGCACCGCCTGTGACCGAAGAGCCCGAGCAGCCCACGGAGAAGGTTGAGGATCCCACCGAAAAGGCGGAAGAACCCACCCCCACTCCGAAGAACAGCAGCGAGGAGTCTACCTCAAAGAAGAAATCAGGCTGCGGCGGATTCGTTGCCGGCGGAATCGTTTCGGTCTGCGCTCTTGCGGCAGCGGTGGTCATCGCCAAGAAAAAACATTGAAATTAAATAAATAAGTTATTCTGTGTGAATGATTTATCGCCAAGGGGCCCCGCTCGCGGGGCCCCTTTTTTCTTGAAACACAGCCCGTTTTATTCTATAATTACCGGTAGGAAAAAGACGCATACGGTTTTTTTACACCGCACAGCAGCTGCACAACGGAGGAGCTTAAGGGTTATGTCAGGGTCAGGCACTTTCAGGAAATACTTATCGGCCGTTTTGGCGCTGCTGCTTTTCATATCTGCCCAAGCCGTCCCCGCGTCATACGCCAAGTCAGCCCCCTCCGTCGACCCAGAGACCAAAAGGGTCAACTCCTATGTGGGAACACCTAAGGTGGGCCTCTGGCTTGACAAGTTTGATGACGCAGGGAATTGTATTGGCGATGTCTACGCGGTTTTCAACGCCGGCGCCTCTTTTAACCAGTTCGGTTTTCCCAGAATCTGGGCAGGGAAGTCCTCAGACCTCACCGACGCCGAGTATACGACCTCAATTTACGCCTTTGACGAGACCCCCGAAAAGTCCATTCAAGGCGAGCCTCTGTTTTCTGAGACTCTTCACCAGGACTCCGACAACGGCTACGGCGCAATTTTCCCCATGGAAAAAACTCTTCCGGCGGGCAAATATGTTCTTTACGTCAAACAAATAACCAAAAAAACTTCTGATGCAAAGCCTTACATAGTTCTTCCCACAGGCACAGCCTCAAAAAACGACGATTCTATTACCTTCGGCGGCACCGCTGCATCAGGCCCCCTCTGTTTCTTTGTGGATTTCATCAAAGACGCCAATGTAATTGACTACTTTCTCCCCCTCAGCGGCACCTCAGGAACAACCATTGTGACAGACGACCCCGTCACCGTTTTCAGCCCTCCCACCACCGATGCTCAAAGGCTTGACGACGGGGACACATTCGCGATTCTCACGGACCAAATTCCGGACGGCAAGAT
This sequence comes from uncultured Ruminococcus sp., assembly GCA_902782645.1. Lineage (GTDB taxonomy): Bacteria > Bacillota > Clostridia > UBA1212 > UBA1212 > UBA1212. The sequence goes on from CACZNV010000140.1 coordinate 35,194, forward strand.
ACTGTTCAGCATCACCTTCAGTTCCATGCCCACTTGGAGCAACAACGGCCCCGGTTCAAGCGTGTCCTACGAGGTGTACAAATGGAACACCAGCTATGTCTACACAACCTCCCGGGAACCGGTTTTTACGGGCGAGGTCCTCGATCACAAGGACAACGCACCTCTTGAGCTTAACTTCGGCTACTATCTTGCCGGCGGCACAAGATATCTGATCGTTATGCGCAAATCGGGCAATATGGCTATAGGCTTCTGGGTTGGAGCCGGCGAAATTGCGGTCCCTACATGGCGAGTCTACAAAAACGGCAAGTCCATCGACAACGAGCCTCTGCCCGGTTTCTCCTACACCACCGCAACTATTGAAAAATACGACTACCCGGATGAGACCCCCACTTCCGAACCCGCCAACACACCCGGCACCTCATCCCCTTCCCAGAGCACCTCAGATAAAGAAACCGCCAAGCCCGCAAACAAAGGCTGCTCCGGAACCGTCGCCTGGCCGGTCCTCGTAATTACAGCCCTCCCATTTTTGTTTCTCACCAAAACCAAAAAGAAACCGCCAATGTAACCCTCTAAAATCAAATCTTATTTAGCCCTGGCCGCCTCCGTACCTGAATCTATACAAAATATACACATTGTGTGAAAAGTGTGTAAAAATCCGACAATTTGTGGGAAACTAAAATTATAATTACAAAAAACCACCGTTTTTGCTCTGTTGCAAGGCGCTTTGTGGGTTTTTCGATTGTTTTCGGTGGTTTTTGTGTGGGTTTCGGTTCTTTTAACCCCCCTCCGCTGTCGGTTTTTGGGCTGCCCCCTTGGGTTTCCCGCAGTTTTCCCACAATTACGCGCAGGTTTCCCTCATTTCTACGGTTTTTCCCACAATCCCGGTGTTTTTTTCCACAGCGGAACAAACCTCTGCTTGTTTCCCTTGCGGGATTCCTCTGACAGCCTTTCCTGCTGCAGCCGCCAAGCCAATCTCCGCTATCTTCACCCCAAATACAGCTTCCAACCATAAAACCCACAAGTTTTCAGCCTAAAACCCACCACCGTGCGGTTTTATCCACATTTTAAATAATGTTTCCCACTATGCGATATTGTTTAAACCCTCTCAACGCGCTGTTCTTGTGCCTTGTTGTGGGTTTTGCGACGTGTTTCCCACAACCGGTGGGGCTAAATTGTGGGTTTTATTCTTCTGTCACGACCGTTTGTGGGTTTCTTGTGGGTTGCTTGTGGTTTTTTCGTCAGTTTCGGTGGTTTTCCTGTGGTTTCTCCCACCGTCCCTGCACACACCTATGATCAATAAAGCTGTTTTTCAGGCAACAAAAAAACGGGCATCCGTTAAAGATGTCCGTCTTTTCTAAACCCGGCAATGACATATTTTCGCGAGCCGCTTCCAGCGCACTATCGTCTGCATCAGGGAGCTTAACTACTGTGTTCGGC
>CACZNV010000141.1 GCA_902782645.1 uncultured Ruminococcus sp.
ACTCGAAGTACCTTCGTACATCATCGGGTTTGTTCACGAAAAAATAGCTTCAAAATCGCTGGCTTAAGCAAGTCGGGGTCGCGCACGCAAAAATAGTTCAAAAATCGAGGATTATTGACTCTTTACGCAAGTCCGGGTTGCAACAAAAATATTATTTCCGGATGTTTACAACGCCCGAAAATATGATATCATCCTCAATATTCCCCGTTGGCGGGAGACTTCTTTTCAGAAAAGGCGGAGGAAGATGGATTTTTCGGAGGATTCAAAACAAAAAGAGGTGTCGGAGCTCCTTAAGGAACTGGGCTTTCCGAGGGCTTCCGGCGGGTTTTCGAACTGCCGCGACGCGCTCCTTTTGGCTCTTCAGCAGGAGGAACTTTACGGCTCCCTTACGAAGGTCATTTTCCCCGAAATAGCAAAAAAACGGGGAAAAAGCGATGCCGCCGTGGAAAAATCGGTGAGGGATGCGCTCTCAAAAGGCTGGAATGAGGGAAACAGAGACAAATTCAGGGTGGTTTTCGGCGACAGCTACAGACCCAGGCGCGGAAAACCCACAGTGATCGAGTTTCTTTCGGCGGCGAGAGACTACCTTGATCAAGCCGGTTAATCTATAAGAAAGACGAATACCAAAAAACTTTACGAATTCATTATGGACGTAGTTTTGATTGTGATTGAAATACTCGGAACCGTCGCCTTTGCGATCTCCGGGGCCCTGGTGGCCATCGAAAAGAAAATGGATCTTTTCGGTGTTGCGATTCTCGGCCTTGTCACAGCCACAGGCGGAGGCGTCATACGCGACCTGCTGCTCGGTCAGGTACCGCCAAGGACCTTCACCGACCCCGTCTATGCGATTGTCGCTCTAGGCACATCTCTGGTTATTTTTATTCCCTGGGTGAGAAGAATTCACGGCAGGGCCAAAAAGGTGCGGGACATACTGCTCCTCATTGTCGACTCCCTGGGCCTTGGCACCTTCGCCATGGTGGGAATGGAGTTTGCGGTGGCTGCGGGATACGGTAAGAACACATTCCTGCTCATATTCGTGGGAGTGGTGACCTCCGTCGGAGGAGGTATATTGAGGGATATGCTTGCCGGAAACAGGCCCTACGTTTTTGTAAAACACTTTTATGCAACCGCGGCCCTTCTGGGGTGCGTGGTGTTTGTGCTTGTGAGACTTTTTGCGCCGGACATGGCGGCAATGTTTGCCGGTGCGGGCGTCATATTTGTCTTGAGAATATTGGCGGCAGTATTTCGTTGGCGGCTTCCGTCTGCCCACGACCCTGACGAAAGGCCGCAAAACAATACAGGAGATTCTAAAAATGCTTAAAAAGATTATGTTGACAGCGGCTTTGATATGTCTGCTGGGAATCGTCTGCCCGATTTTGGGCGGCTGCGGCAACGGAGGGAACAATAATACTATGTGGTTTGAAACGCCTACAAAAAAAGTGCTTCACAGCCAGAAGCCGGGAAGCAGGACTTCGTACACGGTCTATATGGCCGCCAATGAAAAAGAGGGCTGTCAGGCCGTGCTCAAGTATCAGTACGTGACCGGACCGGTGGAGATAGAGGTTAAAAAGCCCGTGAACAAGGACGGCGCCGAACTGGGTGCCCGGGTGTTTGCGGAGGGCTATGTGCAGACCACATATGCGGAGCCTTTCTTTACCGACAAGGATCTCATCGGCGTCACCGTCGCCTACCCCGACGGACTGAAGCCTGTGGAAGAGAACCTTGTGATACCTTCAAACGAGGCAACCCCGTTTTACATTCTTTTCGATTCGGAGGGAGCCGCAGCAGGCGATTACACCACAGAATTTACAGCAAAGGTAAACGGTGAGGTGATTGACAGCGGAAAGATCACCGTGCATGTGTGGAATTTCAGCATGCCGGAGACAAGAACAATGTCAGCCGTATCCGATCTCTCCGCTTACTGCATTTCAAAAACGGAGAAAACGGAGGGCGAGAAAACCACCGAGATGTACATCAAGTATTACGAGTTTTTGCTTGACCACAACATCTGCGCATACTCGCTTCCCTACGATATCCTTGACGAGCGGGTCGACAAATACCTTGACGATCCCAGAGTGACTCAGTTCAGGGTCCTCTACGCGGACGATAATACTATCAGAGCCTACTACGCCAAGCTGTCACAAAAAGAGGAGTGGATGAAAAAAGCCTATTTCTATCCCCTTGACGAGCCTGCGGACGCGGCAGCTTACAACCAGCTTCGCGGCGCGGGAATGCGACTCGAGTCTCTCTTCCCGGGATACCGCATGGTGGTTCCGTTTTTTATCGACCCTGAGATTGGCGATGAGGACGGCATCGACTACGCAGAGGAGTACATGAATATTTGGTGCCCGAAGCTGTTCTGCTTTGACGAAAAGAACATATACTCCGAAACGCTCATGAAGACCAAAACACCTTTCGGCAAGCGCATGCTTGAAATGAAAGAGCGGGGCGATGACCTTTGGTGGTACGTCTGCTGGGAGCCCGGCGATCCCTACGCAAATCTCTATGTCAACATGGAGGGCGTTAAAAACAGGTCTATTTTCTGGCAGGCAGAACTCTACGGCGTGAATGGATTCCTCTACTGGAGCTCCAACTATTGGGACAAAATCGCAAACCCCTGGGAAGACGCCAATACAGTCAGCTGGCTCACCCCCTTCGTCTACGGAGACGGGTCCCTTCTGTACAGCGGCAGGCAGGTGGGAGTTGACGGACCTTGCTCATCCCTGAGGCTTGAGGCGGTGCGGGACGGCATTGACGATTACGAGCTGATCGTCCTTGCAAAACAGGCCGGCGCATCGGACGCACAGATCAAGAAAATCGTTAACATTGTCGCCAAGAGCATCACAGACTACTCAACCAAAGACGACGACATCGTCAAGGCCAGAAAAGAACTTGCCAAAATAATCGAGAAATCAAAGAAAGGTTGACACTGAGGGCTCTTCGGGAATATAATGAAAATACCCGAAAAATAGGGAAATAACAACTGATTAGGAGTATTGATCATGAAAAAGACGGTAAAAATCATTTCGGCAGCGGTTTTGATTATTCTTTGCCTTGGCCTTGTCGCCTGCGGCACTCTTCCCGGTTCTCCCGAGGAGGCAGTGAAAAAGATGAAGAATAAGGGCTATGAGGCGGAGTACGACGGAAGTGGTGTGACCGCGATAAGAATTGACGGTGACGGACAGCCTGCGGATATGATCTTTGCGATGATGACCGAGTCGGAGTCGCAGGCAAAGCAGGTATACCCATACCTCAAACAGATGTATGAGACCCAGATGTCTTCAATGGAACAGGTCGGATTCAAGGTGAAGACAGGTTATGAGGGGAAATGGGTCTATTTCGGAACACAGGCCGCAATCGAGGCTTTCAAGAGGTGAAAACGAGCCCCGGTATTTAAGCGAATAAATACCTGCTTTTTGCACGGAAAAGAGATAAAAGGCGCAGAAGCATGCCTGAAGCATGTTTTGCTGCGCCTTTTTAGTTTTATAGTTGAAGTGCTGTATCCCAAAGAGTACAATGTCAGCGGCAACAGCCAAATAACAGCCTTTTTCTGTTTCTGCACTACAAAATAGCATACCAGTCCACCTTTATATTGCAAACATTAAGGGCAAGATAAATGAGAAGGAGATTAATTATGAAAACTGATAATAGAAGCAATCGGATTAAAATCAAGAATGAGGCTAAGTGCCTTGGCTCTTGTAATAGTAGTTTTAGCGACTTGCCTGAGCTCCTGCAAACCAAAACTGAAGAACATTGATCCAAAGACAGTAAGGGGAACTGTGAGTCCATTGAACTGTGCGAGCTGTGAACGTGATTTATACCTATGTGACGACACTCTGTTTGCGTATATTTCGCAGACACTTTACAAGATAAATAACAATGGCACTTTCAGAAAAATCTTCTATACCTCAAGTGTTTCTACCGGCTTCTTCCTGGGAAACGGGTTTTTCTATTACATGCTTAATCAGGCTTCCAATCAAGAAGATCATGAAAACAATTGGAGCTTGAAGCGTTATGATTTGAAAACCGGAATAACGGAGAATGTTTTGTTAGAAACAGAGAAACCAGATTACTTTTTATCACGTGGTGATGCTGTGGTTTTTATTAATTTCCTTGACAAAATCTATGGCAGCGTTACTGAAAAGGAGAATAATGTCGATATAGTCGTTGAGAAAGGTATCTATAATGAGGAAATAACGGTTGGAAAAAGAAAAGCGATGTTAGAATATGATGGTCATACCTCAATGGCAATAATAACAGAAGACGGCAGAAAAGAAATGATTCTTAATACTGATCCTTGTGCAGTATTACAGATATCTAATGACAAACTGCTTGTCAGTCGTATTTCGCCTCAGAGAGTTCATATATTTACTAAGGATTCTCTTGCGTTGGCCTGGGTTGTAGACTCAGAGGGTGAACTTCACGAATTAATCAATCCTGAAGGATATGCCTATTTTGCCGGAAACTACTGCAACGGTTATTACTACTGCTCGTTTTACAGATATAAAGAAGAACATAAGTTCAACTCGGAAAAGTTTGAAAATGACAAACTTGAAGGAACATGGAAAGTTAACGTTGAAACTTTTGAGCAAACAAAGATATCCGACAAAATATATGACGATATTTTTGTGATTGGCGATAAAGTTATAGGGGTTGACTCATCCCGGACATTTAGCATAATCAATAAAGGGTGACCGGAAAAGATGGGGCATGCGGCATGGAAATCAACCGCATGCCCCGTTTACTTTTGCAAATGACCTTAATACGACTTATGCGTGAAGTGAAAAGTTAACTTCCACTTCCAGGCTTGCTGCCGCGAGTTTGGAATTTACTCTTGCAAATTGATTTCTTTTTTAGGATA
>CACZNV010000142.1 GCA_902782645.1 uncultured Ruminococcus sp.
AATTGCGAAGCCAACCTTGAGAATTGAAAGCCGTAAATCAACAGCCGCCCGCCGGCACAATCCGGAGAAAGAGCCTGCGGGCGAATATCAGGTGCGGCAGGTCAGAACGGATCTGACCCTGAGTCTGCACCTTTTAAGCGAATCAGTAAGCGACGTACTCGTGGAGAGCGAGGGCCTTGCAGGTCCAGTCGGTTTCAGGAGCTGTCGACTGATTTGTGTAGCCGTTGGTGCCAAGCACTACGAACATACCGAAGTAAAGGTTCTCTCTTCCATAGTTGAAGCCTGCTGCATCCTCAACGTCTGTCACGGTGAAGAAGTCTGCGGGGAGCTTAGCCTCAACGATGTAGCCGCCGTCTTTTGCGACGATCTTGGCTTCGATGGAAGCTGTGATGTCGTTTCCGTTGGTCTTGTCGACTTTGGCAACGTATTTGTTCGTGTGATTTTGCTGGAGAACTTTGAGCTCATCGCCAACGACAAACGATACGAAGAGTGCCTCTGCGTCGTCAATTCTTGCGCCGGGGTTGAAGTTCAGCTGGAGCATGTCGCCCGCGGAAACGCCTGTTGCGTCAATGGCAATGTAGAGTCCGTCATCTTTGAGGTTGATGTAGTACTCAATGTCCGTGTCTCCGATGTCGCCGCCTGTCCAGGTCTGAGCGTTGGATTTCTTGAGTGCGTACTGAGCTGTGTACTCGCCTTCGGAAATCGTGCCGTCAATGGCAGTCTCGGGAGCTTCGGGTCCGTTGTAGTAGAGCATGAACAGCGCTTCCTCTCTGTTGAGGTAAACGATGGAGCCGTCCTCGAGTTTCGTTACAACTGTGATTTCGTGGCCCTCTCCGTAAAGGTTCTCAACGGGGATGGTAACGTTAAATCTCTGCGCATAGTCACCGCCAACGGCTTTAACGCCCTGCTCGGTGGCTTCGGTGGATCTCTTCACCCAAACAACGGGGTTGTTGTCAATCTGATAACCGAATTCTTTCTGCTTCAGCTCGTAGAAGCCGTTCCAGCCTCTCATGCCTATGCTCTTAACCTTTCCGTCGGTTCCGTCAACGGTCTCGTCATTTTCGGATTTCCAAAGCTGAACGTCGCCGTCGGCAACCTTAACCTTGTTGACGAAAATGGAGTCGAAGGAAGCGTTGAATCCGTCTGCATCCTCCCAGTCAAGTATCTCTACTGCATAGGGATCTGTGTAGGGCACAGGTGTGGGTTCGGGTTCTTTTGTGGGCTCCGGAGCGGTAGTAACTTCCGGTGTTGCCTCAGGTTCAGCTGTAGGTTCCGAGGGCTCTGCAGTGACCTCGGGAGCCTTTGTGGGACTGGGTTCCTTGTCGTTCGTCTGGGCGCCGCAGCCGGCAAAAAGCGCAGCCACTAAGCAAAGTGCGAGAATAACGGCCAAAAATTTTTTCATATTATAACCTCCTTACGGAATACATTTTTCCGTTCTTGGTGCCATTTTATCATTTTGCGCGTGCATTATCAACATAAAAGGCCGGCCCGAATATTTTGAAAGGGGCCGGCCGGCTGTGTGAGGGGTTGGATGCATTGGCGGTTTATTTAACGCGGGTCAGTGTCATGGTGTTTTCTTTTATGGGATTCCCGTCTTCGCCAATCCTGTAACAGGTCATAGTGTCCCCGTTTACCTCATAGAACATGGAATCTCTGTCAATAAGCGTTCCGTCAGTATTGTAAAACAGCATGGATAAGATTTCTTTTAATTTATAAGTGCCGGTCCGGAGCGTCTCGCCGTCTTCCGTGGTGTTGTACTTGCCGTCGCCCGTGAGAACGAGTTTGGTGCCTTCCGCTTCGCAGTACCACTCTCCTGCAAAGCCGCCTTTTTCTCCGGATGATCCGGTTCTTTTGTAAACAACGCTGTGACCCCGTCCGTCGTCAAGTTCAAGGCGGTCTCCGTCAACATTGATAAGAAGCACTTCGGTGCTTGCGTAACCGTCTTCCTCATAATCTGCCACAATAATTGTTTCAAAAGCGTATTTGCTTACATATGAACCGCTGTCAGGCAGATTTTCGTTCACATAGGTGCCGTCGTTCAGAAAATCAACAGTTATTCCTTCGCTCTCAACATACCACCGTCCTGCGACTCCGGAACTCTTTGCCTTTTCTGCTGTGCTGTTCTGTTTTGTCTCCCCGCAGGCGCAGGCGAGCACGCAGAGCGCGACGCACAACACGCCAATGATAACTCCGGAAATATTCTTTCTAACTTTTTTTCTCACAATGATAACCTCCTTTTCAAGCGCCGCGGCCGCAAAACAGCCGCTGACAGGCAAAACCGCCTAAAACTGCGGTAAAATATGCGTTTAATTATATTGGCGGCAAGGGGTTCTGTCAATAGCGGAAAGGCGGGAGGTTATGCTGCAATTGACGCGGTCCTCGCCAAGATTAATATTGACAGCAAAAGCATCGTTCCTTATAATAAAACTCATCAAAAATCACTGAAATAACGGATTTTCCGTTAAAAGAGCCGGTCTTTTACTATCTTAAGGATCAGCCTGTACTAAAAAAGGGGGAATATAAAAAAAATGGCACCGTTTTGCACAATTTGCGGAAGGCCGCTCGAAGAAGGAATGACTTGCAACTGCACTGAGCAGAACACCGAGACCGTACCCGAGGCGACTCCTGAAGCTTTACCGGCCGCAGACAGCGCTCAGGCAGAAGCTTCGGAGAGCGAACCTGAAGAAGCGGCAAAAAAAACCGGCTTCGTCAGTTTTCTCACAAGAATCAAAGATAATTCGGGCCTTGGCGATTTTGGCGTCGGTACGGCGGAGATATACGAAAAGAATAAACTGATTGTTCCTGACGTACTCGAAACAAACGAAGGCGAAGTACCCGTCAAGCAGTACAATGTTGCCTACCTCAAAAACAGAATGCTGGGAATTCCCTTTTCAAAAGCAGTCGGAAGGATCCAGGTCACAAACAAGCGCGTCGTATTCAGAGCTCCGGGCAGGAATCCTTTCGGAAAAACCACCCTCCAGCACGAGTTTGCCATCGATGAACTTGCAGGTCTGGAAGCACGAACAGACCGGATTTTCGCCCTCTGGGCTTTTTTGCTCGGCCTTGTCACTCTTGTCTTCGGGACACTTGTTTTCTTCGGCACGCTGTTTTTGGTGAGAGCATTTTTCGTTCCATGGGCCTCGATTCTGGTCTCATTTCTTATCTGTCCGGCAGCCATTCTGCCGTTCCTTCTCTTCAAGAGAAAGGGGCTTCTGAAGCTGCTTTTCTTCGGTATGTCAGCAGTTCCGATGCTTGTGACAGGCTTCCGGTTCTTTTCGGTTAATGTCGCAACAGGGATTTTCTGCACCCTCCTCGTTTTACTTGGCTTTGTATACTTTTTGCTCACGCTTTATTCGCTGTTTTGCTATTCAATCAGGCCGAATCTTGTTTTGGGCATAAAAGCCAAATCCGCCCACGAGGTAATCGAGATCAAACGCAAGCATCGTTTTGAGCACAATAACGAATCCGGATTCAGTGAAGTCCTTCCTGCGGAAGACATTGACGAGTGCATCCGTGAAATCAACGCCATGATCATCGACGTTCAAAAGCTTGGCGATTACGGTATCGAAAAGTGGAAATCGCCAAAGGAATAAAACCGACACGCGCCTGAACCCTTGCCGGGTTCAGGTTTTTTCGAAAATACTTCAAAAGCCTGATTTTTGAACTATTTTCGCGCGCGACCCCGACTTGCTTAAGCCAGCGGTTTGTTCGCGAAAAGCAAGTCGCAAGACACCTTGTGTGCTTTTAGAAGTACAGTTGGGTGTTTTAAGTTCTCTTTCGCGACTTGCGCAAAGAGTCAAAAATCAAATAAAACCTGA
>CACZNV010000143.1 GCA_902782645.1 uncultured Ruminococcus sp.
AGCGGAAGCTTTTCGAGGAAAATGATATCGTCTCTCTTGGCGGCTTTTCCCTCGGCAAGAATAGCCATCCTTGCAACGATGTTTCCGCCTGCCTTTTCGACAAGCGCTTCAACGCCGCGGATAGACTCACCCGTGGAGATGACGTCGTCAAGAACGATGATCCTCTTTCCTTTCATGAGCTCTGCATCGGCAACGTCAAGATAAAGCTCCTGCCACCTTGCCGTGGTGATTGATCTTACTTTGGCGCTGAAAACGCCTCTCATATAAAGCTTGGGTTCTTTCCTTGCGAGAAGGTATTTGCGGTTGCCGTCAAGCCTTGACATCTCGTGAATGAGCGGAATGGATTTGGCCTCAGGCGAAATAATATAGTCGTACTCGGGTGCTTTTTCAAGGAGCGCTTTTGCACATGCTGTTGTGAGCTCGGGGTCTCCGAAAATAACGAAGGCGCCAATCTTAAAGTCTTCGTTGAGCGGACAAAGCGGAAGGTCTCTCTCAAGACCGGCAATCGTCATGTGATAAAACTGTTGTGACATTTGTAGTGCCTCCTGAATGAAATTACAGGCGCCCGGAAATCGGGCTTTTCCCAAATTTTTATTCTATAACTAAGCAGTGTGTGTGTCAAGAAAAAACTCGCCAATGAGCCCCATTGACAAGTGCCTTCCGCAGCTCTTTGATAACGTCAAAATATGCTTTTTCGGGAGGTGATTTTTTGCTAAAATATGAGTAATTAAAAGCCTTGCGTCAAAAGGAGCAAAAATGAAGACAACCTACGAATTTCTCAAGGAAAAGATGCAGACCGTAAAACCGTCCTTTTCCTATCCCGGTAATAATTTTGATGAGTGGAAAAAGACCGCAAGAAAAAGGCTGAGAGAGCTTATATGCATTGATAAGCTTACGCCCGCGGAGCCTGATGTCCGAATCGAGTATGAGAATGACATTGGCGGTTTCAAAGATACCCGGTTTACGTTTCAGAGCGAGGAAGGGTACCGGATTCCGTGCCATCTGCTTGTCCCCGAAAATGTTGTGAGGCCTCCGCTTATGATCTGTCTTCAGGGTCACTCGCCGGGCATGCACCTTTCGCTCGGAAGGCCGAAGAATGAGAGCGAGCGCGAGTTTATAAAAAACGAGGACGGGGACTACGCGCTGATTGCCGTCAAAAACGGTTTTGCTGCGCTTACGGTTGAGCAGAGGAACTTCGGTGAGCTTGGCGGTACATACTGTTTTCCTTCGGCGATGACTGATATTCTCATGGGTAGGACCACGATCGGCGACAGGGTTTTTGACATCATGAGGGCGATTGACGTTATGGAGAAAAGCTTTTCTGACTGCGTTGACACCGGACTGATTTCAATCATGGGTCACTCGGGCGGAGGCACTGCGGCGGCATATACGGCGGCTCTTGAGGACCGCATTAAGCTTGTCGTCTGCTCTTGCGCAATGGCTTCGTTTAAGGACTCGATAGGGGCAATCGAACACTGCGCCTGCAACTACGTACCCGGTATCGCCAATGTATTTGATATGTCAGACCTTATGGCCATGGCCTGCCCGAAATACTTCATTCAGGTATCCGGTAGGAACGATGATATTTTCCCTTATTTTGCGGCTGAAAAGGTTTTCACAGACGGCGGGAAAGCTTACGAATGCCTTGGCGTTTCGGACAAATGCGCTCTGGTTACAGGCGAGGGCGGTCACAGGTTCTATGCGGAGGAAACATATAAGCTTATACATAAGTATTTAGGTCTCTGACAGTTAAATTGCAATAAAGAAGCTCCCTGACGAAAGTCTTTTCATGAAAAGGTTTTCCGTCAGGGAGCGCTGTTTTATCGCGCTTTCGGCGCTCTTTGTCAAAGCTCGAAATTATCTGCGTAAAGGTGTCCCAGCTTTATAACACAGTCTGAGTCGTAGTGATATATGTCCACTTCCTCCGGAGGCTCGTTCTTGGTGGTGAGACCCTCCGCTATGGTGTCGATGAAGCGGCAGTCTTTGCGGCTTTCCGCATATTTCCTTTTTTCTTCGTTAAGTTCCTTGTAAAGAGGCCAGATTTCGCTGATTCCGGCATCCACATAAACACAGTCGTCGAAAAGCCCTTTAAACGTGCCGGCAAGGTCATTTATCATTGCATCATAAAGCCTTGTATACTGCGCGGTGGTTTCAGGTTGGCAGGCGTCGTTTTCTCCCTGCATCCAGCAGAAGGCTCTTACCCGGGGCTCGAAGCCTTGGCGTGTTATAATATCGATACTTTCTTTCAGTATTTTGACAAGCTCGTTGTATGCCCAGCCGGCCCTTATAGGTTCGCCGGTCCCGTACTCAAGAAGTATGTTTTCCTTTTGGTCGGCGTAAGCTTCGGGGTCGTATTTGCTGCCGCCGGAGGGGGATATAAAGTCCGTGTGGAGGGACATGCCTCCATAGGCGCATTTTACGATATAGAATTTACGGCCCGGGAATTTTTCGTCAAGGGCCTCCGCAATGCCAAGCTCCGGACCGATTGTGTGCTTTGTAACTTCGGTGCATCCGACGGTTGTTTTAACAAAGCCGTTGGATTTTTTGTCGTGGGAGTAATAGTTTATGAGTATGTTTTCGTAACCCTCGTTCCACTTTTTGATTCGCTCTCCGTCGAAATGCCCGGGTAGGCACTCCACGCGGCCCACGCCAACTGCGTTTGACTGTCCTGATAGAATGATTATGTCAGCTTTTTCCATGTTTTACCTCTTAATATTTCATCGTTGTTTTCCGGAATTTAAAGATTTGTTTATGCACCGGAAGCTACCGCCAATGATACCATAATCTAAGTGCAGTGACAACAAAAAACCTCTTTTGCCGCAGCTGACAAAAGAGGTTTTAACATGTGGTCGAGATGACAGGATTTGAACCTGCGACTTCTGCGTCCCGAACGCAGCGCTCTACCAAACTGAGCCACATCTCGAAGGCACGGAAGCCATGATATCATCAATCGGCTTTCGTGTCAAATGATTTTTGTAATCGGGAGCTCACAAAAATCATTATTTAGTCTGGGCTTTTGGTTTCTCGTTTTCGCCGTAACCCGCCTTCGCCAGAGCTTCGGAGTAGGCCTCGAATGAATTGTCCTCCGAACTGAAATAGTAGTGGTTCGAGTAGTTCCTTCCGGCCCTGGTAGTCCATGTGATTTGGTAAAAATGTCCCGGAGTCAGGCTTAACCCGCACAGGGAATTTGTGCTGAAGGCGACTATATCGGAGATTCCCGTCTTTATTAGAGAGGAACCGCCTGTAAGGTCTTTAACGATATAGGTGATCTGGTCGCCGTAGGGAAGGTCGTTCACCGCATAAAGGTTGTATTCCCCGTTGTCAGCCTTTACAATCATAAGACACAGAGGCGAGAGGGTTTTTTTGACAAAACTGCATGCGATCTTCTTCGAGAGGTAATAGTCAATGACGGACGGGGAAATGAGAGGGTGGCCGTCGTTGAGATCAAATGCGATGATGCCTCCGGTCCTGTCGCTGTTTGCCCTGTAAAGCTCAATAAATCTTTTTATTTTTTCTGCCTGGACAATCTGGCTCATCTTCATTATCTCGGTGTTTGTTTTATCCTCGCAGCTGAACATGAAGGATATTGATTTGGCGATAAATGAAGGATCTGTTTCCTTTGAGCTGCCTCCGATGTGGCAGCTTACATTGCCGGCAAGGTTTCCGTTTTCGTCTGCAAAGGAACCGACGCCTGTTTTTTCCACAATCTTTTCCAGGGAGCCCGCTTCGGGAAGAGATACATCTGAAACGGATCCTGTGAAGAACATGCCGAGCTTTGAAATGCTTTCAAAGGAAAGGGCGGTGTTTCCAAAGGATGCTGTGCCGCAATATGTGTCTTCGATGAAAGCAATGTCCTTGGCGTTGTCCTTTACGGCGGATTCAAAGATTCCGCTAAGGACTTTGTTTCTGCTTTCACAGAAGGAGAAGGCAGCAGCGGAAGAGTGGTTTCTGATTCTGGATACTTGATATTTTGCTTCCTCGGAAAGGGCTTTAATGTTTCCGATGTCGTCGGTAAAGCCGCTCTCCGCATCGGGCATCACCTGGATCACAAGTATACCGTTTTTGTCGCAGGCGTCGTAGAAGCTTTCAGGTGCATAGGCGCCTTCATATCTCAGAATGTTCAGATTCATGTCCGCAGCGGCGGATACCGTATCTTCAATCCTGGCATCTTCTTCGCATTTGAGAAGCTCTGAGGGACCTGCTGTGGCGCCGCTTAAGAACACTCTGTTTCCGTTTACTGTGAAGGATATGTCATTGGCGTTTTCTCCGGTTGAAGAAATTAAAACCGTTCTCACGCCTATTTTTGAATCGAATATGTCAAGCTGCTTGCCGCCGTCAAGGATTGTTATCGAAGCGTCGTATAGGCAGGGCCTTCCGTAGTTTTTTGGCCACCAGAGCTTGGGGTGGGGTACTTCCACGAAGCAGTCAATCCTGTCGCCGAAAACATCTCCTTCAGTCTGGTATGTTCTGTTGTCATCTTTTACAACGGCCCTGTATTTGAGATGGCTGAGTTCGTGCCTGCAGTCGGTGCGCACATATACTTCGGCGGTGAAATGGATTTTAGCGCAGTCCTTTTCCTTGTCGATTTCGGCGGTTCTGATGTAGCCGTTTTTGACTTCGCATTTTCTCTGTCTGCGCACTATTACGGCGCCGTCAATTCCCTTTGTGTTTGCGGTGATGCCGCCGGCTGCGACAAATCTTTTGCTTCCTGAGGGAAGAATGTGTACCACAACGGTGTTGACGCCTTCATTGATTCCCTCGGAGATCTCGTACTCTTTTATAATACTGTTGGTCTTGAGAGCAAGGCTGCCGTTTATGTATACGATGGCATTGGCGTTTAAGCTGTCGAAATGAAGACAGGAATAATCGAACGCGTTGAATGTGGAAAAATACCACACGTTGGTGTCCTTGTACTTGTCAATGTTTTTGATATTTGTCGAGAGGGCGTAATCCTGCTCGATTCCGAGACGCATAAGCTCGCACTCAAAACTTCCCGGTACCCGTCCCGAGATTACGGTCAGACCGGCTTTTTTGATTTCCTCCGGAGTTTTGTAATCAAGTCCCGCATCCGGATCGCCTTCAAATGAGTTTGTGTAAGCTATTTCCCAATTCATAAATACCTCTTAATTTATGTATGTCTTTTGCGGACGTGTCAGTCAATTTTTTCCGCAACAGGTTTTCTTCCCGAAAAGACGAATGTATATTTAAAACCGCAGGATTTCAGGAACCCGCCAAAGCGGTCAAACTGATCTCCCACAAGCTCAGGTCTGTGGGCGTCGCTGCCTATGGTTATAAGCTCGCCGCCAAGCTCCCTGTAGCGTACCCAAATATCGGGGTCGGGTTCAACTCTTCCGGCGGTTTTGGTGTTAAACTCGAGGGCCAGGTTCTTTGCGATGACAGTCTTCAGAAACTCGTCAATAAGGTCCGGAAAATCCCTGTAGCGCAGCGTCCTGTTTTCATAGGGCGCATACCTTGTGGAGTAGTCGAAATGGCCAACGGTGTCGTAGTTGTCCCAGAATTTTGCATTGGCGATAAGGGTCTCAAGAAGGATGGTGTAGGCAGCCTCCATTGTCTTTCCTTCAAAAAACACTCTTTCGTAAGGGTCCAGCCCCTGTATCACGTGCGTGGAGCCGATAACGCAGTCAAAATCGTACTCGGCAAGCTTTTTCGCGTTAAAGTCCCTAATGTTTTCGAAGGGCTGCTGGCCCGTCTCGATTCCGTTCAGAATTGTAATCCTCTTACCGTAGATATCCCTCAGATTTTCAATCTCCGCGCTGCGCTTTTCGGTGTCAAAATTGTAATCTGTTTTTCCGCATTTGATTCCGTGATCGAAGTGGTCTGTAAAGGCAATGTATTTCTGACCGTTTTCAATAGCTCTCAGGATATTGTCGACGGGGTTTGACTTGGAATCGGGTGAAAAATATGTATGCGTATGTGTGTCAGACAGCATCTCTGATTCACCTCCGCCGTGATTATATACTTTTTTTATGAAAAAAGCAAAGCTTGCGAGCCTTGAATATTGAGGCTGAATAAACTAAAATAACCAATGCACACAAGCGCATATGGGAGGAATCGGCAGCAATGGCGGAGGATTTTGTAAACTCATATCTTGAAAACTTTGAGGCTTTGAAGGAAGTCCTCTCAACTAATGTTTTTATCTCTGAAAAGGTCTCCGGAAACTTTAAAGCGGACTTTTCAAATCTTATAGGAAAACTGAATGCGAAAAAGATATTTGCGGTCTCCGGAATCCCCTGCGAAAAGCTTCCCGCGGGACAGGCCCTTGAGTCCGCATGCTCTCAGATTCAATATTTCACAGGCTTTTCTCCAAATCCCAAAATAGAGGAGATCGACGAAGGCGCCAAGGCATTTCTTTCCTTTGCTGCGGATGTCATTGTCGGCATCGGCGGAGGCAGCGCCATCGACACCGCCAAGTGCATCAGGCATTTCACCGAAAAAAAAGTCCCTTTTATCGCAATCCCGACTACAGCGGGGACCGGAAGCGAGACCACCAAGTTTGCAGTTTATTACAAAGAGGGCGTAAAGCAGTCTCTGGAGGCAGAAAATGTAATCCCTGACTATGTGTTTCTCTGCGGGGAGCTTCTTGACACACTTCCTGCTTACCAGAGAAAATGCACGTTTCTTGACGCCTACTGCCAGTGCTGCGAGAGCGCTTTCGGAAACAGACGTTCGGATGAGAGCCTAAATATTGCTTTTAGAGGAATCAAAGCTCTCTCTTTCATAAAAGAGGTTTACTTTGATACATATTTCTCTCTGCCTGAGATCCCGGAAAGGTATATTCCTTCACTTAATCTTTACGCGCTCCTGTGCTCCTACTGCTCCGGCAGGGCAATAAACTACACAAGAACTGCGGCGCCTCACGCCATGAGCTACAAACTCAGCGCCCTTAAGAAGATCCCTCACGGCCATGCGGTGGCGCTTTGCTTCAGACCGAATTTTGAAATGATAGAAAAGGCCTTCAAAGACTGCAGGGAGGGCGATATTTACGGTATTTTAGAGAAAATATCGGATATAAGTTTTTCTGTGTCCCCGGACCGTTATGCAGACTCGTTCAAGAGTTATCTTTGTACCATTGGCGTCAAAGAATATGAGGTTTCGGAGGAAGAGGCTGAAGAACTCGCCGGTTCCGTAAACGCTCAAAGACTTGCCAATAATCCGGTTCAGTTTTCCCGTGAGGAGCTTAAGGCAATGTATCTTTCCATCGGAAAGGAAATCAGCCAAGCTCAATGAATTTCCCTTCGCCGGCAATGAAATCCATGCTGATTTCTTTTGCGGCGCCCATCTGTTCTATACCGTTTGCACCCCATAGTTTGTAATTTGTAATTTTGTCCAATTTCAATGATGCCTTGCTGCTGTTGTAAGAATCGCAGTTAAGCAGATACAGTCCTTTTTCGCCGGTTTCCTTTTCAAAGCATCCGCAAATAAATCCCTTCTCTGAAGAAGTTGAAATTTCCGCACCTCCGAACTTATTAAGTTTATACTCGTCAATAATACTCTCTTCCCAATCGGCATTGACCTTATTCTGCATCAAACCCTTGAAGTTATAGTTAAGATACACTCCTTTCATGCCGTCAAGTTCTTTGGCTGTCTGCTGAACAAGGTAGTAGGTGTCTCTTATCGTACCGTCATATTCCACCATGCCCAGAAAGTATCCTTCTTCGGTTTCGCCGTCAATTGGAGTCACGTAAAGAAAATACGAGAAGCTTTTGAGACCGAACAGAAGATGGAGGTGGCTTATAAACCGAAGCTCGCCAAGGTCCGGAGTCCTGGTCCCGCTCCATTCTCCGCTTTGAACAAAGCCCCAGGCTGGAAGGTTGTTATCCTGTGCGACTTTTGCGATTTCACACATATTGGCGATGCATCTGCCTATAAGTTTTTCGTCCGAGTGATCCGCTCTGTAGGGGTAAAAGTCAAAGGAAACAACGTCAGAATGGGAGACGTTATAATAGTTTTCAAGGTATGCCCTGTAGGGATTTTCTTCGCCGGACACGCCAAGCTGGGCGTCGCTTGCGTAATTGGGCAGGAAGTTCACCATGACAGTCTTATCAGGTGAGCAGATTTCCCTTATCTTCTGATACTGTTTTTCTATGAGCTCAAAAGAAGCTGTGTTTGGCTCGTCATACATGTTGTACCCGATGACGCAGGGGCTGCTGTCGTAGTTCTCAACAATCCTGAGGTTTGCTTTTATGTCGATTTCGGAGGATATTCTGTTAAGTGAAATCATGACCTTGATACCGTTTTTTTCGCAGGCGTTCAAGGTCTTTTCCATCATTTTTTTGGAGGCGGTTTCTCCGTGGGTTGTGATCATGTTGACGCCAGCCTCTTTAACCTTCTTGTATTCTGCGTCATAATCCTCCTGGGGCTGCCTGTAATCCAGCCTGGGTGTGACCCAGATTCCCCGCAAAAGCTCAGTTGCGGTTACCGCAGCTTCAGCTTCCTCCATCTCTTCCTGTGTTGCTTTGTAAGCCTTGGGCATTGTATCCGAATCAGTGCTTGAGGGCTCTGTTTGCGAAGTTCCGTTTTTGCATGCGGCAAAAGAGAAGCAGAGCGCTGCGCACAGTACAATTAAAGATATACGTTTTATCATCATTTTGTGTCCTCCGGTCCGGTCATTGTCATAAATCGGCAATATCTTGTTCCAGCCTGTCTAAAACTGTTGAAAACATTTTATGCTTCCGATATAATGATTATATCAATTCGGGCATGAGATTTACAGTGCCTTTTGAATGAATTACGGAGGATTATATGACTGATTTTTTAACCGGTTTGCAGATGTTTTCCGTGAGGGATGAACTCTCTGCCGATTTTGAGGGTACCGTGAAGGCTGTTGCCGGAATGGGTTATGACGGTGTTGAGTTTGCAGGCCTGTACGGCCGCTCCCCCGCTGAGGCTAAAGCTGTCTGCGACAGATACGGACTTAAAATTGCCTCCATCCATTCGTCCCTTGAGGAACTTTCCGCAGACCCCGAAGGTGTCGTCAAAAGCATTGCGGAAAGCGGTGCGGACAATGTTGTTATAACTTATCTTCCCGAAGACTTCAGGGCCGGCCACAGGAGGTTCGGCGAAGTGATTGAAGGGGCGAAAGGCATTGGCGGCATCTGCGCAAGATACGGGATGAACCTTCTTTACCACAACCATGATTTTGATTTTGAGAAGGTGGACGGAGAGTACGGTCTCGATATACTTTACAGGGAGGTTCCCGAGTCTTTCCTTAAGACTGAGCTTGACACCTGCTGGATCGATTATGTCGGGGTGGATCCCTCGGAATATATCAGAAAATATGCCGGAAGGGCGCCGGTCATACATCTTAAGGATTACGTTATGCCCGGAAAGAAATCGGAGAAGGCCGGACAGAATACAGGTGTTGACGGGGTCGAATTCGATAAGGTCAAGGGTTTTGAGTTCAGGCCCGTGGGCTACGGAGTGCAGGATGTGGAGAGGATTATCGAAGCTTCCCGCTTTGCCGGAACCAAATGGCTTGTGGTCGAGCAGGACTCGCCGGGCCTTGGAAGGACTGCTTTTGAGTGCGCCGAGATGAGCATTAAATATCTCAAAAAGCTTATTCAGAGATAAAAGGTTGGCAAAACCGTAATACATATAAATTTGGAGGAATTATGAGCGATAAAGTATTGAGCCAGTTTACACCTGAAAAGGCGGAAAAGAAAGTTAAAGCCGCAAAGAAATTCAGATACGGTATCATCGGTACCGGCTGGATTGCAGAGGCACATGTCGAGAGCATCAAAATGATGGACGATGTGGAAATCGTGGCAATGGCTGACCTGGTGCCCGGAAAAGCGGAAGCTTTTGCTAAAAAGATGGGCCTTGACGCCGCCAAGATCCATTACTATCCCTCCCACAAGGAGATGATCGACAATGAAAAGCTGGACGGCGTTTCCATCTGCACATACAATGCAACTCATGCTGAATGCGCCATCTATTCTCTTGAGCACGGTGTAAACGTACTTCTCGAAAAGCCTTTCACCGTCACTCTTGACGAGGCTGTGGCAGTATGCAAGGCTGAAAAGAAATCAAAGAAGCTCCTTACGATAGGCATTCAGCCCCGTATGGACAACAACATGAAGGAAATCAAACGTATTGTCGATTCCGGCGAGCTTGGAAAAGTTTACTACATCAGAATCGGCGGCGGCAGAAGAAGAGGCGTTCCGAATTCCACGTTTATCGAGAAGAAGACTGCCGGCATCGGCGCTCTCGGCGACATTGGATGCTATGCTCTTGATATGGTGCTCAACGCCATCGGTTATCCGAAGCCTCTCACCGTTTCCGGATACAAATCCGCTTTCTTCGGACCCAACCCCAAATACAACAACCCTGCGGATGCAGCAAGGTTTGACGTGGACGATTTCGCTGCTGGCTTTGTGAGACTTGAAGGCGGCATTATTGTTGACTTCATCACTTCCTGGGCTACCCACATCAACACCCCCGGCGACACCATCATCCTAGGCACAGAGGGCGCTCTCAGGATTCCTTCCACAGACTGTTGGAACGGTTCTGTGGGCGGTCAGATGACTCTTTACAAAGATGTGGCAGGACTTCAGACCGAGATCAAGCTTCCGCTTCTTCCCGACGTTCCCAACGGTCTTTTCTACCAGAAGATCAAATCCTTCGTCGATGCGGTAAGAAACAATCTGCCTTCGCCTGTTCCCTCGTCCCAGATCATATACAACCAGGCCATCATCGACGGTATCGTTAAATCATCAGACCTCGGTAAAGAAATCGAGATCAAGATTCCGAAAATCTGACTTATTGACAATCTGAATATTTAGAAAAAAATCCGCGGGCGGCATTGAAGTGACCCCTGCGGATTTTTAGTGTGATATTATCGTTTGCTTTGCGGGTTGCCTCAGCCTTTCTTCCGCATGATTATGACGATAACTATAATGACTGCGGCTATAACCGCAAATATGGCCAGTATCACTGTAAATGTCAGACCTGCACTTGCTTTCTTTTCGTTCTCACCGGAAGGCTTTTCTGTGGGTTCAATCTCTGGCCTTTGAGTGGGAGTTGCCGTCGGCATTGGCGTTTCGCCCGAGGGCGTGGGGGTTACCTCGGAAACAGCTTTTTTATAGCCACAAACCGTGCAGCAGCCTTCTTCGCCGAAGGTGTGGTATTCCTTGGCGGTTTTCTCGCCGCAGCTGCATTCGGTGTAGTGGCCGTCTTCGTCATAACGCATTTCAAATACGTGCTCGTGGGAGGGCTCAAGAAGAGGTATCTCCTCCTCCACAATATACCCGCATTCCGTGCAGGCTTTTTGCTTAAGACCTGTCTCCGTAAGCGTGGCGGCCTTTATGCTTGTAAACTCGCCAAAGGTGTGAGTTTTTGTGTTAAGGTGCTTTCCGCATTTGCAGAGTATATAATGACCTTCACCGTCGCAGGCCAGTGTGCCGCCCGCATGGTTTGATGAGTCTGTTTCTAAAAGAACTGAGGATTCCTGAATTTCGTTTCCGCCTATGTCAAAGAACTTTCCGCAAACCGCGCAGACTTTGTGGGTCTTGCATCCTTCATCCACACATGTGGGCCTCTTCATTTCCACCGTATAAAGGCTGTGTCCGAAGCTTGGCGTGTCTGTCTGTTCGGAAGCTCCGCAGACAGCGCACTTGCGGGCAAGGGTTCCCTTGGCGGTGCAGGAGGGCGCATCTTTAACTTCCCAGCCGGAATACGAGTGCTTAATATTTTCGGAAAAATAGACAAGAACTATTTCGCCATCCGTAATCTGGGCATCCACGGGTTTGCCGTTTAAAAGGACAAGTGTTTCGGGCTTGAAGCAAAGTCCCGATTCAGGCTTGATTACCGCAGTGAAGCTGTACGTGTGTCCGCATTGAAAATCACTCATTGTGTCCCAATGGGCTGACTGTATATAAGCGCCGCTGCCCTCGGGCACATAGCAGGAATTATCCGGGGAGGCTCCTGCCTCGGGGGCGGTGAACTTGTCGATGTTTACCACTGTTACGGCGTCCGATTCGGAAACGATGACCGCCTTGGCGTTTGCCCAGGCGTCGCTGCAGTAATATGTGCAGCCGAGAAGAGGCGAATCCGACTCAAGAGTGATGCCTGAAGGCTCTATGTTGAAATTGCCCTTTGACAGCTCAATCTCTATCCCGTAGCGCGCGGAAGGTTTGATTTTTACGGCCAGAACCTGCTCCAAATCGTCGTCGTAGCCTGCCGAAAGGGTGTTGTTGAAATTTTTCTTGATAAGATATTTATCGCCGTCAACTTTAAAGTAGTAGTTAACGTTGATATTCGAAGCGGTTCCCCGCAGCACCTCAATTTCCGATATGATATCGCCAATGGTCTTACCGGGAGTAAGCCTCGGAATTTTTACGGATGCGCTTACTGATTCAGCGCTGTAAATGCGGACAATGCCGGTGAGCACACCGTTTTCGAGGGTGTTTTCGATACTCTCACCGCTTTTGTAAGAAATGCCCGTTGTGCCGTCAAAACAATATCCTTGCTTTGGCGAGACCTTGAGTTCCAGAATGTACCAGCCGCTTTCGGCCTTGGTGTTTGACGGTACTTCGACGGCTTCCCCTAAATCGTAACCCTCAAGCCACCTTACGGACTCAATGTTAACTTTGCTTTGAATGTCTTCGGCAAGTCTTACAGTGCCGATGGACATAGCCGGGTTGAGCACAGGCTGCACAACAGTAACATCTGTGATGAGCTCGCTGCCGCCGATGTCTTTCTTCTCATAACCGCAAACTGTGCATGTGTAAACGGTGTATCCTTCGCCGCCGGTTCCTTCATCAAAAGTGTGAGGCTCTTTGCCTAAAGCGGTGCCGCACACGGCGCAGGAAGTGTAATGACAGTCTGTGTCGAACGACCATCCGGAGCTGCCGCAGCTGTGGTCGCATTTGCCGGTGACGGGCTCTGCGGAGATAATCATAAATGTCCTGTCGCCGGAGAGAAGGTCGTATTGCTTCTCTTTGCCGTCAACGTAGGTTTTGACGTCCTCTGAAAATACATATCCTTCTTTTGCGGTAACATAAAGTACCGCCTCGTATTTTCCTGATGCGACGGTGAATGTTGAATTCCTTCTGCATACACCGTTTTCGTACCACACGGTTTCAATGTCAATGCTGCCGGCAAGGCTGCTGCCGTAGGACTGGGGTCCCACCGTGTCTCCCGGGGCGTGTTTTCCCGCAAATGACACGGTGCTTATAAAATTGTCTGAGCTTACGGTAAAGCAAAGACAGTTCTCCGAGTATACGGTTATATCGGGCATGGATTTACCTTGGCGTGTTTCCTCGGCTTTTACCCTGACCATGTAGTTCTTACCCGTTTCACATGTATCAAAAACGCTGAGAAGGTCAAAGGTTTCTTCGGCAAGCAGAGTGTACGGTTTCGAAACGGAATAGGTGCCGTCGCTGTTTTTGACATAAAGCGCCGCATACATTTTCACATTCGCCAAACCGCCAATGCCGAAATAACTCCCGTCAAAACTGCAGGCGGCGTTGAGACTGTCGCCCGCGCTTACAAGCCTGTCGCCTTCCGTTCCGTCCTCCCAGGTGATTCTGCCGCCGATCTTTGACGGTTTTGGCGTCACCTTAAAACCGCTGCCGTCAACTTCCATAGAAGCGTTTTCATGGACAACGCAATTGGCGTGCATCGGCGTGCCGGGATAGTACTTAAGCGACATCATCTTTGAGACAGTGGAATTGTTGTTTGCGTAATAATCCGGAAGAAGGTAATGACCTTTAACGGCTGTTCTGTTAAACACTGCGGATTTCAGCACCACCGTGGCGGAACCCTTCTTTACGCTTGCAAAATCCGCACCCGCGTAACTTTCGGCATTGATGTCATAGATTGTGACATTTCCGGAATCTGCTTTCAGACAAAGACATGGCTCGAGCTTGAAATCGGTTCCTATATTCGAATAATCCTGTCCTGTTCTTCTGAATCCGTATGCATTAAAACTGCTGCCGAAAATGTTGACATTGCCGCCTTTTACGATGAGGTCGGTGCCGTTTATGCAGTATTCGCCAAGGCCTGTACTATAGTTTTCGGAAAGCTTGTAGTCAGCTGAATCAGCTTTTTTCTCAACGGTCCTTGACCGCATAACATATTTCAGCGCCGATTCTCCTGCGGTGTACTCTCCGTAAATAAGGTCCAGGTCTCCTCCTTTGACAAGGAAGATGTTCCTTTCGGTCATAACGTGGGAGTCAAGCATTTTGTCCGCGGCGGGAACCTTGGAGGTCATTTTGACGGATCCGTTCTCTCCGTTGATAACGAGAGTCGCTCCGGTTTGAATCCTGAAAAGAGTTGCTCTGTCGACAAACTTTTCGGCACTGAAGGAAAGCAGCTTTTCGGTTTCGCCGGTAAGAACGTTGTAGTGCTCGCCAACAGTGTATACCGCGGTATCGATAAGATTGTCGGTGATGAGGATGCTGTGGCCGTTCATGTTGACGGTTTTCTTTCCCGGGGCCACATCGGCAAAAATATATGAGGAATAGTCCTTGTCGTAATCCGCCCATTGAAATGTCTCCGGAATGGTGTAATTAATCTGCCCGATTATGTTGATTGTCAGATCTCCCTTCATCATGAGGGCTTCTTTCAGATCCGCAGCGCTGCTGACATTTATTGCGCCTGCCGCCGAAGAGGGCGAAAGCAAAAAAGGCAGCACCAGTACAAAGGCGGCGGCTGCAAATATCAATGTTATAACGACTCTTTTCATTCCATCCTCCAAAGCTTTGCAGAAAGTCCGGCTGCTGCGCCGGGACAAGGGCTTAAAAATGCTGTTTTCACTATACATCATCATATTATAATGTTTATAAAGTCAAAGCTCAACACTGTTGTTAGAATATTGAAATGATTGCTTACTTTTATTATAATTACCGAATATCCGATTTCCATTGTATTTCAATAAAATCGTTGTAAAATTACGCGATTTTTGACGGAGGTAGAAGTTCATGCTTGAACTTAAAAAAATATGTAAATCTTATAAGGTCGGCGGGAATGTAACCGAGGCTCTGAAAGGCGTTTCGATTTCATTCCGGGAGAGCGAATTTGTGTCCATACTCGGACCCTCGGGCTGCGGAAAGACCACGCTCCTGAATATCATTGGCGGTTTAGACAGATACGACTCCGGAGACCTTATTGTCCGCAACATCTCAACGAAAAAATACAGGGACAGAAACTGGGACACTTACAGAAATCATTCAATCGGTTTCGTCTTCCAGACATATAACCTTATTCCTCATCAGAACGTTTTTTCAAACGTGGAGCTGGCGCTGACTCTTGCCGGCGTTTCGAAAGCCGATAGGAAAAAGAGAGTTCTTGAGGCCCTTGAAAAGGTGGGACTTTCCGATCAGATTCACAAGAAGCCCAACCAGATGTCCGGCGGACAGATGCAGCGGGTGGCCATTGCGAGAGCTATAGTAAACGACCCTGAGATACTTCTTGCCGATGAGCCCACGGGAGCGCTTGACAGCAAGACAAGCGTTCAGATTATGGAGATTCTGAAGGAAATATCAAGGGACCGGCTCATAATAATGGTAACTCACAACCCTGAACTTGCGGAGGAATATTCCACAAGGATTGTAAGGCTTAGGGACGGCGAGATCATCTCGGATTCAAATCCTTATAATCCTGAGACTCCGGAAACCGCTTCGTCTTCCGGGGACGCTGTTTCCGACACAGCCGGTTCCGAAGCCCCGCAGACTGAAGATACGGAGGAGCCGCTTGCGGATGCCCCTTCGGCACTTGATTTAAACGACGGTGCTCCCGAAGAGAAAACAGCAGCCGTTTTATCCTCCGCCGACACTTCTTTTGAGCAGGAAGCAATTGACAAGTTCAGAAAAATCAGATCCGCAAAGGAAGAAACCGCTGAATTTTCCGAACCTGCAGATGCCGAGCCCCCGGAAACAATCCCAGATTCAGAAAATGAAACAGAAGCTCCCGAAACACCGGAAGCCTCCGACTC
>CACZNV010000144.1 GCA_902782645.1 uncultured Ruminococcus sp.
CGGGATAGCCTTTGTTTGCCTCCCAGCGGGAAACCGCCTGGTTCGTAACTCCGAGAGCATTCGCGAGGTCATCCTGACGGCGACCGTCGCGTTTTCTCAGCATTTTGATTTTTTCTCCAAGTTTGATCGTCATTTTGTTGTCTCCTTTGAAATGAATTTCACCGGTGTGATTGAATTATAAAGGCTTGTTTTAAGCGAGTCAATAATCAATTAATTGTTTATTAGTCAATAGTTAATTGATTATTTCCCGCAACGATAATTCTCCGTTATGATTGATTTTCAGAGTGATTTGGAGTATAATTATGGTGAGTTTTAAACACGTCGAATAGTACATTCAAGGGGAACTGGATATGGCTGAAAATCAGAATACAGAGTATAAAGAAGTCTGGCGGGATGAATACTTGAAGTGGATATGCGGCTTTGCCAATGCGCAAGGCGGCACTATGTATATTGGTGTAAATGACAGCGGAGATGTTGTCGGTATTAAAGACGCCAAGGTTCTGATGGAAGAAATACCGAACAAGATTCAATCCTCCATGGGAATAATTACCGACGTCAATCTTCTTGAAATAGACGGGCTGCAGTATATTGAAATCGTTGTTCCTGCATATCCTGTGGGGATTTCGTATAAGGGGGTATACCACTACAGAAGCGGAAGTACGAAACAAATCCTGAACGGGCCATCTCTGGAGGCCTTTCTTATGCGTAAACACGGCGCCACATGGGACAAAATGCCGCTTCCGATATTCAAAATGAGCGACGTCGACGACAACTCCATAAGCAGATTTAAAGAACTTGCCACTCGAATTGGAAGAGTAGACCCCAGTCTTCTAAATGAGCCAAAAGAGGTTCTTCTCGAGAAGTTGCATTTGACAAAAGATGGATATCTTACAAACGCTGCAATGCTCCTGTTTAGCAAAGACCCGGAGAGGTATCAACTTGGAGCATTTATAAAGGTTGGCTATTTTGAAAATGACGCCAATCTGCTCTATCAGGATGAAATACACGGATCGTTGCTTGAGCAGGTGGATAAAGCCATCGATGTCATTTACCTCAAATATATGAGAGCAAAGATTCGCTACGAAGGTATACAAAGAATCGAAAGATATTTTGTTCCTGAAGAAGCTCTTAGAGAAGCGCTTTTGAATGCCGTCTGTCATAAACAGTATCAGTATGGAGTTCCGGTTCAGGTCAGCGTATACGAAGACAGACTTTATGTTGCAAACATTGGCAGTCTTCCTGAAGACTGGACCTACGAAAAGCTGATGCAAAAACATGCATCAAAACCGTACAATCCCGGAATCGCGTCAGTATTCTATTATGCTGGGTTTATAGAAAGTTGGGGACGCGGCATTGAAAAAATCTGCAACTCACTCAAAGCGGACAATCTCCCGATGCCCGAGTACACTGTCAATTCCGGCGATATTATGATTAAATTTACCGGTCCGGAAGACAGAATAATCAAGGTTACAGATAGGGTGAATGATAGGGTGAATGATAAGGTGAATGAACGCGAAAAACAGATAATGTTTCTGCTTTCAGAAGACCCCGGGTATACGGTGACACAGCTTTCGATAAAAACGAATAAAAGCCGTAAATCAATTGCCTCATATCTTAAATCAATGAAAGAAAAAGGCATTATTGAACGAGTCGGTTCCGACAGGAAAGGATACTGGAAGATAATTAAATAATTCAAACACCCGCTGATCAGAGGCTTCGCAGATTATTCTTTATTCTTTTTTCAGCAGGTCCATTATATTCTCATTTTGGAAGGAGATAATACAAATGTACGCACCTCAGATTGACAATTTTAAGTTTAACTACGGCAGCAAAGAATATGGTCTTGATAAAAAAAGCAAGGAACTGCTTGACAGGCTGTACTCTCTCATTTCAGAAATAGAGCCATGCGGGGACGACGAGCGTCGCACCGTGTGGATTAGAGCAGCACGCGGCAATCCGGACGATTACGGCGACTTCGAAATGCTGCTCGCCGATGGCGACGTGGAAAGCCGGGAGCAGTTTGAAGAAAACTGGCGTCTGGATTATCCCGATGAATACTATTGTTATAAGTTAACAACACTTCAGTACCGGGATTGGCGCACGGTCGCTTTGAACGGCGAACCTGTAATACAGATTGATCCTAAAAAAAACGGTTGGGAGCGGGATATTTCCGATTATCTCGAATGGATGATATCCGAAGTCGAAAACGTACTTGACATGATGAAAAAAGGAGAGTATACCCACTATATTCTCGAAAATCTGCCTTACAAGTACAGAACCGGTGTCATTGCAACAAAAGAATACTGGAGGCTGTATCCAAATGCCGAAGCAAGACATTTTGAAAAACTGAGCCGGGAAGAATGCACCGAATTCACTAATCTGTTGGCGAAAAGCATGGCTGGAAACGATGGCAAGCCGCTCGGCAGAATCAAGGAAATGACCCTCAACAAGTACTTGGAAATAAGCAAGATCGGATACGATGCGAACAGGCTTGAAGGATACGAAACAAAGACTCCGCTCGAAATGTACAAGCGCTATGCGGACGGCCGTGACGGCGGTCTGCTCAAACTTGATTCTGATTCCCCGAAAGCTTTTGAAGAGTGGTATAATATTCCTGACAAATGGGTGATTGAAAACCCGAGTCATCTGTGGGAGGCCATCGCCGGCAGTTCCAGAACCCGGCTTCATCTCTATGTGGACAAGGACGAAGGCGGCTACTTCCTGACTCTGTCTCAAAACGAATTCTGCTGCCCGGAAGAAGCGGTCCGTTTTTTTATTGCACTCAGCAAGAGCAGTGTTCCGGTGTGTATCTACAACGGGATAAAGATTGAAAAGTACCTTTCGGGAGAAGGTAAAACCGGAATCATTCCATGCTTTGATGAACCATGGAAGTATTTCTACGGTGGCTTTGACGACAGGGACGTCTGTGAATTTATAAATCTTCCGGATGACCCTTGTGAAGAACTGATCGAAAGGATAAGCTGGGAGAATATCCCAGAGGTAAGATTGATTGGTGAACAGTGACAAGATTTAGATTACCGGTGATTCACACGAGGGTTTCCGCCGGTTCAGGACAAGGCATTTCCATTTTCGGACGGCAGCACAATAATAATATGCGACGACTTCGGCGGTATTTGAAATTACTCGCCGTCCGAGCGGTACAGGCTGAATAGGATTGAAGAAATGACGTACACATTTCTGCTCATCGACAGGAATCACGAAAACTACGATATACTGAACCTGTATTCGGTTTCCATCTGGAACAGCGGAAAAGTCCACAGAATTAGGAAGAATGTATTTCATCTCATGCGAGGACGGGTTTTCAATATCGGGGACGTACGCTGATGCCCTCTCATTTAAACGCAGAGGTCACTCAATTTCCGGGCTCGTTTACCGTGCCCTTCGCATGGGTGCTGTTTCCGTAGCATACGAGTCCATTTTAGAACTGAGCACTGTTAACTGTGAGGAAATTGATCTGGATGACGGGACCGGATATCAGTTTCTGCCTACAGAAAGCAAAGATTACCCTCACCTGACCTCAGATGACAGGACGATTCTTGACACGGTTATCCGCAGGTTTGGCAAAACAACGAAGAACGAGATTGTTGAAACAATGCACAGAGAAGATGCATACGTTAAAACGCCTCTTAACGAAATAATTCACTTTAAATACGCCAAGACACTCAGTCTGTCATGATAAACGGTCGCCTCCTACGGGCGGCGGCATGAACGCAACGTGGCTCAAAAGTGTGTTGACTTTATATCTGTTTCTGGCTAAAATACGATTGAAAGCGATTTTAGTCAGAGGTGATTCTATTGACATATATAAAAAGAACTCTTGAAAAAAGAATATTGGAAATCAGCAAAGAATATGCTTGTATTCTGGTAACCGGTCCCCGCCAAGTTGGAAAAACCACGATGCTGCAGCATCTGATGGAAGGAAGCAACCGCAAAAGAGTTACGCTTGATAATACCGATGAGCGCAAGCTGGCAAAAGCCGACCCGGAATTATTCCTCCAGATCCATCCTGCTCCGGTATTGATTGACGAAGTTCAATACGCGCCGGAGCTCTTTTCCTATCTCAAAATCAAGATTGACGAAGGTGCCGTCCCCGGTTCATACTGGCTCACCGGTTCACAGGCATTCAGACTTATGGATTTGGCCAAGGAATCCTTGGCGGGACGCACAGCCATCGTCAACATGTCAGCCCTGTCGCAGAGCGAGCTGTACGGAGACGGTGAGACAACACCTTTTACCGTTGGACTCGATGCTGTCAATTCCAGAAAAAACCACCTCGCGCCCTGCTCTCCCACGGAGATGTATGAACGCATCTGGCATGGAGCTATGCCCGGACACCGCAGCGGAAAATTCACCGACCGGGATGTGTTTTACAGCTCGTACATTCAAACATATATTGACCGCGACGTTACAGATATGATTCCCGGGGTTGATAAGCTGCTGTATGCGGATTTTATTCGTTCTGCTGCTTGCCGGGTTGGAGATATGCTAAACATCCATGACATCGCCCGTGACGTTGGCGTGTCGGACGACACCGCAAAACGCTGGCTGACAGTTATGGAAAAGTCCGGCGTCATTTTCTTTCTGCGCCCCTACTCCAACAACCTGCTCAAGCGCACAGTCAAGACGCCAAAGATGTACTTCTTTGACACGGGGCTTGTTGCGTATCTGACCAGGTATTCGAGCCCTGTAATTCTGATGAACGGTGCAATCAACGGTGCGATCCTTGAGAACTACACTGTGGCTGAAATCATCAAGACTTACCATAACGACGTTAAACTGTGTAACTTTCATTACTACCGCGACAAAGAATCGAACGAGATTGACCTTGTCATCGAGAGTGACGGCGAGACCCATCCGCTCGAAATAAAGAAGTCTTCAAACCCCGGTTCTGAACTTGCCGGTGCGTTCAGTCTTCTCGACAAAGGATCGATTCCGAGGGGAACCGGTGCTGTTCTCTGTCTGAAAGAGGAATTGTCGGCAATCAACAGCAAAGTATATATCATCCCGATTTGGATGATTTAAGCAAAAAAAAACTCATGTATAACTTTCGGCGGCTGCCGGAATAATCAGGAGAAAATGTTATGAAAAAAGAATCTGTCTTCTCTATCATTGCCGCGTTGATGCTGGCGCTTTCGATACTGCTCACATCCTGCGCGGGAGGCACGAAAAAAGCGGCTGTGGAAACGCCCTTGCCGAGTGATGCATTGGTGACTTCCACTGCGACACCGGAGTCCACGCCAACGCCCGCGCCAACGGCGACGCCGGAACCCACCCCCACTGCCACCCCGGATCCGGTGGTTGAAATACCCTATATTTTCACACTTGACGAGGAAGGCTGGCGTGAATACGGTATTCCGACATCGTTTGACCTTCGCAGCGTTGACACCGACGGCGACGGGAAAGGCGACAGATGCTTTGTGACAAGCGTCAAGCTCCAGAACCCCTACGGAACCTGCTGGGGTTTTTCAGCCATAGCGGCATCTGAGATAAGCATCCTGGGGTCTATTTATCTGAACGACCCCGAGGCGTACAAAAAACTCGATCTGTCGGAGAAACAGTTTACGTACTTTATGAACCTGCCCCTTGACGATGAAGAAAATCCTCAAAACGGCGAGGGATTCTATCCTCCGGACAAATCCAACGATTATCTTTTCAACACCGGAGGAAACTCATGTTTGGCTCTTTCCCTGTTTGCACAGGGGGTTGGGCTCTCCGAAGAATACAAAGAAGGCAATGAGGTATTCATCTACCGCGGCGCCAACGGCTACACCGAGCAGCGCATTATTGACGGTGAATTCCGCAATTTCTGCTACAGTTCCGATGACGACTGGTCGATTCCGGAGGATTACCGTTTTAAATTTGATTACACACTCAGGACCGCCATTTTGCTTGCGGAGCCTGCAAAGCACGAGGCAATTGAGGGAGACAAGGACGGCAAGACTGAGTAC
>CACZNV010000145.1 GCA_902782645.1 uncultured Ruminococcus sp.
TCTGCTGCTCACCGCCGGACAGCTCAAACATCTTGCTGTTCATCCTGTGGGAGAGGCCCACCTCGTCGAGAAGCATCTTGGCGCGTTCCTCGTCGACCTTGCCGGCAAGCTGCATGATGAGCTTGACGTTTTCAATCGCAGTGAGGTAGGGAACCATGTTGCGGGCGGTGTTCTGCCACACAAAGCCAACGGTCTCGCGCATGTAGCGGCTCATCTGCTTCGGGTCAAGCTTCAGGAGGTTGATCCCGTTCACGTATATTCTTCCGGCTGTGGGCCTGTCGAGACCGCCAATGGAATTCAAAAGCGTCGACTTTCCTGAGCCGGAGTTACCTATAATTGCGATAAATTCGCCCTTGTTGATGACAAGGTCGAGACCCTGGAGCGCCATTACCTCTATGTCGCCGATTTTATACAGCTTTATCAGGTTTTCGCAATAGACTATCGCGTCCTCGGGGGGCCTGAATCCTTGCTGGTAGTCGTCCTTGCCGTATGTAAGCTCAGCCAAGCTTCGTATTTTCGCGCACATCTACAACCCTCCCGTCTTCCAAAGTGTAAATTATATCGGCACTGCCCATGATATTCACATCGTGGGTCGTCATTACTATTGTCAATCCGTCAATGTCAACCAGATCCCTGAACATCTTGACCACTTCCATTGAGGTTTTCGAGTCAAGCTCCGCGGTAGGCTCATCGGCAAGGAGAAGCTTTGGCGAGTGGGCCAGCGCCCTTCCGATTGCAACTCTCGCCTGTTCGCCGCCGGACATCTCCGCAGGCATGTGGTTTCTGCGGTCCCTGATTCCCATCCGCTCAAGCCAGTGGATGGAGCTTCTGCGCCTCTTCTGGGAGCGGTAGCCCGCTATCGAGAGCGCAAATTCAACGTTTTCAACGGCGCTCATGTTGGACATAAGAGCGGTGTTCTGGAAAACGATTCCCATGTTTGAGCGGCGGAGGTTGTCCCGTTTGTTTTCGTTAAGGCTTGCGTAGCTCTTGTTTTCAAAGGAGATGGTGCCCTTTGTAGGCATATCGATCGCCGCAATAAGATTCAGGAGCGTGGTCTTTCCGGAGCCGGATTTGCCGCACAGGATGACGAATGTACCTCTGTGAATCTTCATGGACACATTGTCCACGGCAACAATCGCCTGCTCCTTGCGGTAGAACTCCCTCGTCACGCCCTCCACGTCAACAAGGACCTCTTCCCTGTTGACCTTGACGGCTTCCACAGGTTTTTTTTCTGCCTCGCCTGTGTCATTGGCGATAACCTGAGAATAGTCCACATCTGTCTTTGCGGTCTCGGCCGCTGCAGCCTCACCGGCAATCAGTTTTTCTTTCTTCTTCATACCGCCAATCACTCCTCTCCAATCTTAACTGCTTCGTTGATCTTCAGCTTCCTGATGAACACCGAGAGCACGGCAATACCGGAAATGAGCATCGCCAATACGACCGCATATATCTTGATGTTGTCGCCCCTGTTGAACAGCACGTCAAGGGGCAGCACGCTGCCGGTGTATGCGATCTTGAGCAGCGGCGCGTAGGCTCTTACGGTCACAGCTCCGATTACGATTCCGAGAATCACTGAGACGCCGGTTGTAAGCAGGTGCTCTATGACAAGCATAATTGTGAGCTTGTTCTTTGTGAGACCCATTGCCCTCAGGATACCGAACTGGAGCTTCCTGTTCCTCACATTCATAAGCCAGTAGATGAGGAAGCCGACGAACGAAACCGTGAGGGTGGACACAAATCCGATGGAATAGGAGCCGTTGAGGCCCTTGAGAGCGGAGTCGCTCTTGGCGTTTTCCATAATGTCGGGCACATAGAGCTTGATTTCGGATTCATGGTTGATGAGGCCGGAGTCGAAAGCCTGGTCCACAAATGTGTCGTAACCCTGCTTTGCCTGGTCCTCCACCGCAAGATAGAGGTCAAACTCGTTGAAGCTTCTGACGGAATAGAGGTACTCAAAGTTCATCACCATAAAGAATCCGCCAACGGATCTCTCGATCTCGTCGCCATCCTCGTTGGTGTATTTTTCTATTCTGTAGGTGCCGTTCTGCATTGTTGGCCAGTAGTCGATGACTCCCGCCACCACGCAGGGAATACGGCCCACTCTTGTGTAATAGTACTGGTTGCTGTCGTTGACATCCACCTCGATCACGTCGCCGACCTTGATCTTGAATTCTTCAGCCAGGGCGTCGGAGATGAATATGGTCATAGGCTCAAGTTCCAGCTTGTTCAGCACCTCGTGGAAGGACTCGTCGTTGAGGGTGCTGCCGCACCATCCGATCTGACCGAATTCGTAGGGGTCGACGGCCATCAGCGAGATGGTCCTGCCGTCGTCGGGGTACATTAGTCTGCCGGATTTGAAGAGGTAAAGATCCGAGCACTTTTCCACTCTTGAGACAGCCTTGACGTAATCGTTGGCGGCATAGTCTTCAATGGGGAAAGTCCTGTAGGATTCGGGCACGAAGGTGACATTGCCGTCGCTGTCCTTGACATATGGCGCGTAGTCGGTGAAGTCGGGATGGAGTATTACATCCGCACCGTTTTCAAATTTTACGGTGTTTTCAACGTTGTTGTTGATCATTCTCGCAGACGCGGCGCTGTAGATGCCCACGCTTATCGTCATTATGATGAAGAGCATCAGGAAGCGGTAGTCGTTTCCTCCCCTTGATACCTGTACAAATGCGGCGTAGCCGGAAGGCGGAAGAACCTTCTTTGTGATTTTAAAGAAGAGTGCAATGATGAAGGGGTAGATCCTCAGGAACAGCAGTCCGCAGCCGAGTATAAACAGGGACGAAAGCACGTAGACGATTGGCGCCACTGTGCCGTCGTGGTTGAATCCGTTGGTTTTCTCGTAGAGGATGAGCAGGCCGATTGACACGGCAAGGCAGAGGATGTCGATGCAGGACTTCTCCCACCATGCAAGTCTGCTCTTGCGGGCCCTGCGCTGCTTGAGATTTACGATGGTGCCTCTTGTTGCCATGATGGCCGGAATGAGTATCAAAGCAGAGAAGAAAATGCAGGCGACGACCGCATAACCGAAAGCAAGGAAATCAAGCTTTACAGGCATGGCCTGGCGTGCGTCAAACTCCAGGAAGCCGCTGGCGTTTCCAACCGTCTTCGCCAGCAGGAACCCGATGAAGGGCCCTAAAACAAGGGCAAAAACGCTTATGAAGCCGCTCTCTATCACATACCGCAGGAATATCTGAGACGTTTTCGCGCCCCTGCTCTTGAACGTGGATATTTCGTTCCGGTCCTCCTCTATGATCATCCTCGTGACCATAATCATGTAGAAGGCCAGCATCGCTATGACAGGCACGTTGAGGACCCAGAGGGACATCTGCATGGCGCCTATCTGGTTGATGTAGTCCCTGATCTTGTTGAGGGATGTCATGGTGAGGCTGTATCGGCCAGTACCCAGTTCCTTGGCGAATGTGTAGACTTTGTTGTAGTAGGAAATAAAGGATGAAAGGTTCTCAAGACCGGCGTTCGTAAAATCGAGATTCAGGTAGATTTTAGAACCCGTAAGGACATTTGCCATATCGGAGGTCTTGCAGAAATACTGATCAAACACATTGGCGGAGCAGAAGGTGTTGAAATAAAACAGTTCGGTGTTGTCATACCAGAAAGGAGAGCTCTCGTCGGTGACTTTGAAAACACCCACCGGCATGACCTTTACCGTCGGTTTTTTGCCTGACGAGCAGACAAGGGAATAAGTCTTTCCCAGCTCCAGATTGTTGTCGCTGTTCTCCCAGGTGCTCTCTTCAACGATAATCTCTATGACGTCGCCGTTCAGGTTGTTTGAGTACATGCGGCCCTGGGTGATGTAGATGTTGCTCTCAAGGTTGCTCAGGGTGCTGATGGACCAGTCGTCGTAGGTGCTGAAGCCCCCGTCCAAACGGTTCGAGTTGAGGTTTTCAACGTATTTCTGCACGTAGTAGTTGATGATTTCAACTGATGTGCCGTCCACGTTCTTCACCACCACGTTCTCCATCTTTTCAAGGCCCTTTACCCTGGACAGTCCGATGTCGTTGTTGGAGATTTTGCCTGTGAAATAAAGCTGCCCGGCAGGTCTTCCCGTCTCCCGTTCAAGGGATTTCATGTCCGTGGAGAGCATCTGTCTCAGTGTGCCCATCGTATACATCGGGATACACGCCAATACGCCGGTAATTAAGAGCGAACCGACGATGAGGCAGATAAACATCCAGATATTGTTTCTGATTTTACTTATAACCGACTTTATCATTGTTTTGCTTTACTTTCATTTTTTCCGGATTTTTGCGCAGAAAGCGCCATCCGGTCCGGTTTTTTGATTGCTTCAGTAGTATATAATTTTGTCTCCCGCTTTGAGACCGTCTTTTACTTCAACCTTCGTGTCGTCCGAAAGACCGGTTTCAATGTAGCACTCCCGCTTCCGGCCGCTCTCGTCAAGGATATAGACAAAAGACCTTCCCTCGTAGGAGTACACTGCTGAAAGAGGAACCACGGGAACATTCACCGCCTGCTTCTCCTCGCCCTCGGCAAAGGAGACCTTCAGCGTGTCCCCCACCTTGACCTCGTCGGGAGCATTGCTCAGACTGATGTAGTAGGTAACTGTTTCCGATTTCCAGTTGTTTGTGTTTACCTTGTAGAGAACCTCTCCGGTGAATTCGGTGCCTGTTTCGGCGGTGTATATCTTAAGCTCGGTGCCTGCATCGATGGAGAACTTTCTCGCCACGTGCTCGTAAAGCACCATAACTCCCTGGGCGTCATGAATGTCTTCGGGATCGATAATAACCATGACGTCGCCCGCCTTCACGTAGTTCTCGTTGGGCTTTCTGTAATCGCCAACGTAGCTCGTGTTGACATATCTGACGGTGCCGCTGACCCTGGCTTTCAGTTCTTTCTTCTCAACGGCCTTTCTGACCTCGTCGCCGGCGCTGGAACCGCCCCAGAATGCGCCCCAGCCGTTGTCCTGGGAGTCCAGTTCTTCGATTCTGCTGTCCGCGGCGTCTGTTCTGAGCACCGCCAATACATCACCCTTCTTCACATGCTGGCCGGGCAGTACCTCGTAGCGCTCGAGGGGAAGATTGGCGTATTCGTAGTAGTGCTCTACGCCGCCGTTGGAGTTGACCTTGCAGATATCCTCAAGAACGGGGCTGATCGTATCATTTACGACTTCGTACATTTTATATTCGACAGGCAGCGGCGTGCTCAGCGGAACGTCCTTGCTCTCGTCTCCGTAATCAAAAAGCACACAACCGCAAACAAGCAGGCATAATGCCGTCAAGAGGCATCCGCAAGCGAGCAGTTTTGAAATTTTACCACGTTTCTTCATAAATAACTCCGTCTGATCTGAAGTAAAAATCCTCTTTCACAGGACCGGGCCAAGGCCGCGTCACTTGTTTTTGAACTGGATTATTGCCTCTCCCTCTTCAAGTCCCGATTTCACCTCGTAATAGTTTTCATCCGAGATGCCGAGCTCCACATAGCGCTCCCGCCTCAATCCTTGGGAGTCGAGAACATACACGAAGGTTCTTCCCCCGTAGACCTCGACAACATCCTTCGGCACTTTGAGGGCGTTCAAAGCCTGCTTCGCCGCGTCCTCCTCAAAATAGACCGAGAATCTGTCGCCCACCTTGGTTCCCTCCGGAGCGCCGCTGAGGTCGATGAAGAAAGTCGTCATTGAATCGCTGCCGTTCGCCATTCCCACGATTGTGCCGGGAAATTCCTCTTTGGTCTTGCCGGATTCCGGTTTGAGGGTCACCTTGGAGTTCACGCCAATGGTATACATGCCCAC
This sequence comes from uncultured Ruminococcus sp., assembly GCA_902782645.1. Taxonomy (GTDB): domain Bacteria; phylum Bacillota; class Clostridia; order UBA1212; family UBA1212; genus UBA1212. The sequence continues at coordinate 5,774 of CACZNV010000145.1, forward strand.
CTCGGTGGTCTCCTTGGACATAACTCCCTGGACAAGGGCCATGGACTTGGGCTCAACGATGACAAGGATATCCCCCGGCACAACGTCTTTCCCGTTGACCGAGGTTATATATGTCCTGTTTGTATATTTGACCACGCCGTCAACAGTGGCTACCAGGTCCTTGTTTTCGATAAGGGTCTGCAGCGAGGCCTTTTCCTCCTCGTACTGTTCCCTCTTGCGGCTGTTGATGCCTCCCTTTTCGAGTATTTCGTCAATCTCTTTGATGCGCTCTTCCGCGCCTTCCACCTTCATTGACGCCAATACAGTCCCTGCGGTGACCTCTTCGCCCTCCTTGACGGGATAGCGCTCTAGCGGGTAGCCGCCAACGTCAAACGAGTACTTGACGGTTCCGAAGGACGTAACCGTGCAAACGCCGGAGAGCATCGGCTTTATGTCATTCCTCTTGACGTAAACCAGATTGTAGGCAGCGCCCGCCGAACCTTTGACGTCGCTCTCCGCAGCCTTTTTCTTCTTTGAGCCGAAAAAGCTGCAGCCGCACACCGTCACGCACACGGCAAGCGCAAGGCAGCCGGCGGCCAAACATTTTGAAATAGTGCGATTCTTCATAATAAACTCCGTTTTGTCAAAAGCCTTGGCGGTTTTGCTTTGCGAAACTCAAGGCTCGTCTGTGAGCTTTACTTCTTTCCCGTTTCTCAGGAAAAACAGCAGGCTTTCGTCAGGTTCTCTTCCTGATATCTCCGCCAATGCGTCCCGGTAGCACCTGATTTGAAGCTTATAGGCTTCAAGTGTATTCCCGTCTTCCTGTCTCTCTAAACTGTCCGTCTTAAAATCTAAAACTGCAACATGTGTACCGATTTTATAGTATAAGTCAATGACGCCCTGCAATGCAATTACATTTCTTTCTTTTAAAGAACTTTTAATATTAGAGGCCTCGCCGTCGCCGCCAATGTCACCTGGGTCTTCCTCCGCCTGTTTTGCAAAAGGCAGGTACTTTTTCACATCGACCCTGTAGGTAAAGGGAACCTCGCATCTTGCGTTGTCGGCCAGTCTGACCTGCTCGCCCCGGTCGGAGAGCAGGAAATTGGCTGCCATTTTCACGCTGGCAAGGGCCGCCTCTTCGGCGCTGAAAGCGCCGGCGCCCCGGAGCGTTTCTATGGCGCCGGCAATAAACTCATACACCTTGGCCCTGTCGCTTCTTTCGGGCCAGCTGCCCCTGTTTTCGACCAGGTATTTCATCAGCCTGTGCATAACGGTGCCGAAGCGGGCGCCGCGCTGCATACCGTCAGGTGCGGCGCCGGGCGCCGCGGCCGGAACGGCCGCGGCGAAAGAATTTCCGAAATTTGAGGGAAATTCTTTCGCTTCGATTTTAAAGACGCTGCCCTCTTCGCCCTCCTCGCCGTCGCTTTCTTCGGCATAGCGCTTCAGGGCAGAGACGGATATTTTGACGGGCATTGCGCCTGCATTGGCGGTTTCCAGGGCCTCCGTGACGGCCCTGAGGTCGCCGTCCTCATACTCTGCAATATCTCCCGCAGGGAGTTTTTCTCCGGTTTTCGGGGAGGGAACGGTTTCGGCGGGTTCTGTGCCGGAACTGTCCGTTTCATTGGCGTCTTCTGAGGGGATCATTTTCAGCTTCAGTTCTTCGGTTTCTTCGTCGGAAACAAGCCGCTTCACCCATGCGGAATTCCCGTTCCGCTCAATTCCCATCAGGATGAGCCGGAAGAGCGATTTTTGTGAATTAATCGATGCCGTGGTGATGACCTGGGCTCCGGGCTCCTCCTCCATCAGCGCTGCGGTGAGGTTGGCTTCGTTCTCGCTTTTTTTGCTTCCGATTACGATGAGTTTCTCCTTGGCTCTTGTCAGCGCCACATAGGCCACCCGCTGTCTTTCCTTGATCTGCTCCGCGGTTTGCTCAAGGGTCATCGCCAAATTCGGCGCCGCTTTTCCCAGCTTTTTGTAGGTTCCGCCGTCCTCATACTGGAAGTTAAGCCCGATTCCCAGGTCTTCGCTGCAGCAGCAGTGCGGGGCCGGAAGCTTTTTCCGGGGATGATTTGCATCTATGCAGATGACCACGGGGAATTCGAGACCTTTGCTCTTGTGGATGGTCATGATTTTGATCTTGTCGGGTGCATCGGAGGCGACGGTGTAGCTTTTTTCCCTGTTATAGGTCTTTTTTGACGGGTCGGAATCTGCAGAAACGGTTCTGTCCATGTTTCTGACAAAGCCGTAGAGACCGCCGAAGACACCCTTGTCGAAGGGGTAGGAGAAGCTGAGGAACCTGCGGAGATTGCCCTTGGCGATGTCGTCCGCATTCCTGTAGTAGTCTCTGAAATTGATGAGTTTCCACACAAAGCTGGACACATTGATGTTTTCCGCAAGCTCCCGTAGTTCGTTCACCGCTTTTACGGCATCAGCAGCCTTCAAAGAGGTCTCTTTGTAGATTGGATTTGTTGCCTTGGCGGAAATCGCCAATAGCTCCCACATGTCCGCATATACGCCGCACCCTTCTTCAAGAGCGGAGGCTCTGACCTCGGCAAGTTCCTGATCGGTGAAGCCGAAATAGGGTGAACGGAGCACAATCACAAGAGGTATGTCGTTCCTCGGATTGTCGATTATCCGCACGAAATTAAGGATGTCCTGTATCTCGTCCCTCTCGAAGAAAAACTCCTCGCTTTTTGCGTCCACGGGAAAGCCCGCCTCGGACAGCGCCGCAGAAACCTTACCTATTGCGTTGTTGTCGTTTGCAAGTATGCATATGTCGCCGTAGCTCAGGTCTCTTTGGTACGAAACCTCCCTGCCGTCTTCACCGGTCTTCACGTCGGCGACTTTAAAGTGTGCCTTGAGCTCCCTGATTCTGTCCGCCAGCACAGCGGTTTCCGCTTCCAAATCGTTTTTCGTGCTCTGCGTAGAGTAAATAAGCTCGCAGCGGCCGCCGGCAGGGTCCCCCGCAACGGGAATATCTTTGTATTTTTCGACTGCTCCGTATTCAAGTCTGTGGGAGCCGCCCCTGTAGTCTATATCGGCGGTTTCGGCTGTCATAACGTTCGAGAATATCTCGTTGACGCCGTCAATAATGCCCTTCCTGCTTCGGAAATTTCTGGAAAGGTGCAGCAGCACGCCGCCCTTTTTGCCCTCAAAAAGAGTTGATTTGTTGATCATCAGCCTGGGCTTTGCGTTTCTGAAGCTGTATATGCTCTGCTTCAGATCGCCCACCATTATCATATTGTTTTTCGGATTATTTTTGTCGGAAATGCCGGATACCATGTGGAGAATAAACTCCTGGAGCATGCTGGTGTCCTGGTACTCGTCAACATATATCTCATCCACCCTCCGCCTGTAGGCCTTTGCCACCTCCGAGGGGACGAGGGTTTCGGGAGTCTCGTTGCCTATTGGCGTCTTCGGGGCGCAGAGTACCTCAAGGGCGAAATGGGCAATCTGTGCAAAAGAAAAACTCTTCCTCACGGCGCACTCGTCAACGGTTTGCCTGTAAATGTCGCGCACGATCCGGCACACCAGCGAAACATACCCGCCAAGCTCTTCAATGCATTTCACAAACACTTTCTCGCTTTTTTCGGCGCTGCCGCCAATGATCAGCTTCTCTATCCAGTCGGTGTAAAAAGAGCTTATATTTCCCTTTGCAATATCAAGCTCCTCTTTGAGGAGAGTCTTTTCCCTGTATTTTTTCCAATCCTCAGGCGTCTTGAGGTCCTTTCTTTGAATTCTTGGCGGGCTGCCTATTTCTTTGCTCTTGGATATGTTTTCCGTTGCAAACAGCGCCGGAGCATCTCCGTCATCCCGCATAACCCGTTCCCTTTCGGCATCGATCACGCCTATCAGGTTTGCCAGGCAGTTTGAATAGACCTCTTTTTCATTGGCGGGTACCGCATCGTACCTCCCTGAGTCGTTCAGGATGGCCTGTACAGTCTTCTCCGCATGGTTCCGGGACTCGTCAAGGGCATTCAGATACCCCTTTTTTATGTTTTGATACCAGTCGTTTTTCCGCAGGTCACCGCCAATGTCATACTTCGCCTCAGTCATATCAAGCCAGGCGTAAGGGTCCGGCAGCGAGTCGCAGAACTCGCAGATTTTGATGAGATCCTCCGAAAATTCCTTGTCGTCTTTTATACTGTTGTAGGATGTGAGAATGTTTTTGATGATCTTGCCGTCTTCTGTCTCAGGTCCTTCCGCGTAGTACTTCTCAAGGACCTTTTCCACAGTCTCTTTGCGTATTACTGCCGCCAAATCATTGTCAAGCACAAAAGACGAATCGACGGTGCAGCTTCCAATCTCTGTAAAGTTCTTTCTGACGAGTTCAAGACAAAACGCATCAAGGGTTCCTATGGACGTTTTGGGCAGCAGGTACAGCTCGTTGACGAGTCTGTCCGCATCGCCTGTGCGGCCCTGTTCTCTCAGCGCATTTATTTCTTTCAGGAGCGCCGCTTCGATCCTGCCGACAAGCTCTGCGGCTGCGGCGCGCGTAAATGTAACAACCACCAATGAATCAATATGTTTTCCTGCAGGCAGGTTTTTGACTTTTTCAACTATGCGGTCCACAAGGGTCCTGGTTTTTCCGGAACCTGCGGCAGCTGACAGCAGCACGTTGTATTCGTTTCCGTCGCAGCCGTATCTGACATAATCTCTGGCGGGCTGATCGTCCGCCGGCAGCGTTTCATCAATATTTTTAACTATTTTATCGTCAGCCATAACCGGTCCCCGCGGTGCAAATCACCTGTAGAGCTCTCTAAGCTCGTCTATCATACCGTTCTTCTCAAGTTTTTCCTCCGCCCGGTTCTTCATCTGGGATATTCTCTGCTCCGAGATTCCGAACTCACCTGACAGATCCTTCAAGTTTTTCTTTTCTTCGCCGGCAAGCCCGTAATACGCTTTAATAATCCTTGCCGATCTGCCGTCAAGGGCCCTCAAATGCCTCTCAACGATTTCCTCCGCATCTGCGGCAATCACGGCTCCGTCCTCATCGGACACCTTTTCCCCGTTTGTCGCGTCTGTGTCGTCTCCCGCCGGCGCGTCCAGCGCCACAAACTGGAGAGTCTTATAAAACAGCAGCTCTCTTACGGTCTCAAAATCGATTCCCGTAGATTCCACAATATCCTCCACCCCGGGATACGTGCCCTTCTCAGCCTTGTATGTGCTTTCGGCGGTCTTTATCCTCGACATCAGCATGTGCATGTTTTCGGGAATCTTAATGACATCGCCCATCTGGTAGATGGCCCTGCGCATCTCCCTCTTTATGAAAAAGCTCGCATACGTGGAAAGCCTTGTCCCCCGCCCCGGATCAAACCTGTCGATGGCGGCAATAAGCCCCACGTTGCCCTCAGCCACAAGATCTTCAATGCTGACACCCCTGCCCCTGAAATCTTTCCAGGCTATGGCAAGCACCAGCCGCTGATTCGACTTGATGAGGGTATCCCTGGCGTCAACGTCGCCGCTCCGGGCCCGCTTGAACAGTTCGATTTCCTCGTCCTTGTCCGGAACTTTATACTTCCGTATATCCGACAGGAACAGCGTGAGGGGCTCGCCGGTGTCTCCCATGAGCTCCGCCTCACCGATGCCGTCAGACGCCCCCTCGTTCTTTTGGGGCTGAACCTGATCGTCCCGCTGCTCTTCAGCGCCCTCATCGCCAATGCCGCTCCCGTAAATATCGCTGCCTCCCTGCGCCAGACTCTTCTCGAAATCGTCAAGTATAGCGTCGATCGACTCGTTGCCGTATTCGTTTTCAGAGCCTGTGTTTCTCGCCAAGGAAACCTCCGTAAAACCAAAATGTTTGCCCTATATTTGCGGCAATCCGGCAGGCGCTGCGCGCCTGCCGGAGCATTGTTTCAAAACAAACTTGTCACTCTGTCATCACTTATTGAGCAGGAATGCGCCCGCAGGGATTCCGGCCGAGTTGCAGAGGTTGATTTCCTTGCCGAAGAAGTAGGTGGTGATCGCGTTGTATGCGAGTCCTTCCATAGCTTTATCGGAGGTGATCTCAACGGTGTCTTTCCCGACAATCTTTCCGGTGATCTTCGAGCCGAGCTTATTCTTTCCGGTGAGGATGTTGAAGCCGTTTACATTGGCGTCTCCGTCAATGGTCTTGAGACCCTCGCCCACGTTCTTGTACTTGAGGGTAGCTTTCTTGCCGTCGCTTGAGTATGTGATGGACTCAATGATCGGGCCCGATGCATCCTCGAGTTTAATGCCGCCGTCGCCGTTTACAGCGCAAGCAATCTGAGCCGCTCTCAGGCCCTGCTCGTATTTGCAGTTCGGGTGGAGCGTGTTCCAGAAGGTGTTGTCTGCCCAGAGGTCGTTGGACATGATCTGGTAGAAGTTTTCGCGCATAGTGACCATGCCGCCCATGATGGCGCGGATCTTACCGAAATCCATATAAGCCCAGGCGTTGGTTCCCTTGTAGTCTGCAGGTTTTGTGTATTCCGTGGGGAACTCAATGAAGTACACCGGGAAGTTCTTGTTGACAAGGTTGTGCCTCTCTCTGAGGTAATCCATGAGCTCGCAGTATGCCTTGGCGTATCTTGAAGCTTCAGCGTCCTGAAGGTCGCTCTCGCCCTGGTACCAAAGGATGCCCGCCATGGCCATTTTGTCAAACGGATGCATGTACTCGTTGTACATGTAGCGCGCCTGGCCTGCATTCACGCCTGTGCCCACGTAGTAACCCTTGGCCTCGTTCCATGTGTCGGTGCCGTTTGCATCGGCAACCTCATTGGGGAGGAAGTGGGACAGCGGCATGCCGTTTCCGTCGATCTCGATCATTCCGACCGGGATCGTGCCGTTTGTCAGTTTAACGATATTATAGGCAAAAAGATAACCGATTGCGGAGAATGTGGAAATGGTTCCCTTTGTGGCTTTTCTCCAGCTTGTCTTGGTCTTTATGTCCTTTGTAAGATCTGTCGTTCCTCTCTTGTTTCCGTAGGAAGTCTGGAATGAGTTGTAGTTGATTCTGATGGGGAGGTCGGCGTTCACAAACTTCTGAGCCACCCGCTCCTCGTCGTTTTTATCGATATATGCCCAGTGAGAAGTCATAGGATATGCACAGTTCGACTGTCCGATAACCATGTACACATCGCCAACGAGCACGTCCGTGAAAACAACTTCCTGAGTATCCGTGTAAATTCTCATGTCGTTTCCGAGCTCTGCATTGGCTTCAAGCTTCGCACCGAAAGTGATGACCCACTCGCCGTCCTCCACAAGGCCCTCGGCAAACATTCCCATGAACTCGCCGGAAACTTTCTTTCCGTTTTCAGACTCATCGGCCCAGCCCCAGACGCGGATTCTTTCGCCCCGCTGAACCACCATGTCTTTTGAGAAAGTTTTGGAAACTGTGAAAGCCGCAGCATAGGGTGCGTCAATCGGGTCCTTCCTCATTACATCGGGGTCCGGCTCCGGAGTCGCAGTGGGTGCCTCGGTAGGTGTGGCGTCAGGCGCATTTGTCGGGGTGGCGCTGCCGGCTGTTTTTTCCGGATTGGATTTACCGGTGTCCGAGCCGCATCCGAAAGCCGCCAATGCAAGCGCAAGCGCAAGAACGGCCGCCAATACAATCTTAAAGTACTTCTTCATGTCAGACTTCTCCTTTATTCAAATCAAAGCTAAAATCATTTTTGCCGCCTTCTCCGGCAGTTTATCAAACAGGAGACATTTTACCTTTCCCCACCCCCTTTTGTCAAGCAACTCCGCCAAGCCCACTGCCTCATTCCATCAGCTTTAATCCTGTTACGACTGCGAAAAGGGGCTGTAAAAAAAGCCCCGTGAAAAAAGCCGGCAAGTAATTGCTATACTGCAAAAACTGCTGGCTTTTTCATTTTTTGTTCATTCATGAATTGATTCAATCGTTTTTATCACTTAAGAGGCAAACCTTTAAGTAAAGTGACGGAGTCATATTTGGGACGGCCTGTATTGTTTCTTTCATTTACAATATGTTTGTTTAGGTCAACATGACTGATCACTTCACAGAAAGAATACATGGGATTGGTAATTTCAATTACTGTTGAAAGTTCTATTGGTAATTTAAGTTGATATGGTGTATCATAGGTCTGTGTTATGTGTTTCATAGTAGTTATACTATATCGCAAAAAGCTTAAAGTCACCTATATTTAGGAGATTTTAAGCTTTTCTATTGTTGGAACAAAAACCACCAAACTATGTTTCTACACTCTTTTGAAAAGAAAAAGAAAGCAGTTACGGCTGTTCAAATACGAACAACTCGTAACTGTTTTCTTTAAGGGACTTTTTTTACAGCCCCTTTCTCATTGGAGAAGACATCGTTACTGAGTTCTTCATTAACGGGAAAAAACCTCCAAAATATCTTCATGACACAACTCATATTTAGTATCGTTCCAAACAACCTCATTTAAAATCAATGCTATCCATATTCTTTATCGAAAAGTTGCTCCAATAATCTTCGGATATTTCCCCACCGTCATATTTCCAGACAGATACTATATAATCACCAATCAAAAATCTGTAATATACTCTTCCGTTTTTGTGATAATAAACAGTGGAAGAAACGTTTAATGCTCCGTTCAAGGTCAATGATTGGAATTCGATATTATCATAGTATTCGGTAAAAGAATCCTTATTGCCTGGTTGAGGGAACCCAGGAGATATCAAATCAATCAATTCGATGTAGTCATTGATTCCATCGTTTTTGATTTGTTCGCTAAAACTGCCAAAAGAAACTACAACCGTTTCTTTTTCAGGCTGACAGTAGAACCATATCCAAGGTAATCCAAACAACTCTTCGGTAAACAGAGAAATGCGCTGCCAATAGGCATCAGAACCGAGCTCCATCGGTTTATCAACCAAATACGGCAACGGGATGTATTTCTTTTCTGACAAAATGTTTTCCATAAAGGAATAAAAAACAATTCTGTCTCTATTTCTGCCAAGTTTTTCCAAAAAAGCCTTATGCTCAGACGAGTCTTTACTATATAAGGCAGTGAAGAACTCATCATATGAGGAAAAATCGAATACTTCTGAAGAATTCGGTTCCTCGGCAGAAATTGGAATTGATGTACTGTTCTTGTCATCAGTCCGCAATTCCCGTTCATTTATAGGGCTGCAAGAGCTCAAAACACAGAGCATCAGTCCAACCAAAACGATTTTTCTTACCATTTTCATAGTTTTTTCCTCCTTTAATGAATGTGATGAGCATCTAAATGAGAAATGATTTCAGATAGACACTCCTCACAGATTACATCGCTATTATTGATATCGATTCCGGTTGTATACATAATACAGGTTTTCGGCCTAGGATTTGTACCGCATTTTGAACATATGTCAGGGAATTTACATTCTCCAAATGCATTGGTCTCGTGGTAATGATCCCGAGCCCCAATTTGATGGTTGATTTCGTGCATAACAACCGATGTAGATTTATTATATCTTTGCGAAATATCAGTGTTAAGCATATAGATATTATACCCTAAAGTGCAGCTTCTGTTATAATTGATATCTCCGGAAGAGGCAACAGATTTTATTCTGTGTGCCGTCCAAAAAATATTTACATCTGTAGGGCTTCCAATATGATGAAGTGCAAAATCATTTATTACCGCGCTTCTATCTGTATGATTAATCCCGGAATCGTGTGAACAAAGCGCATCTATGTTGCTTAAAGTTACGATTCCCTTACAGTTATCAATGGGTGAGCGATAATACTGTGCTGTAGTGTCAAATACCTCTATCCCAAGCAATTGCAAATATCGTAAAGAAATTGAATCAATATAGTTGCCTATATTTTCAATAGACTGACTTTGTGTTTCTCCAAAGCGTACGCTGTAACCATCATCGAAAAAAGAACGTATATTGACAAAGTATTTAATATCTGTAAGGCACCACTCGTCTTTATAACTGTTGTCATCAATATACTCTCCCTGCTTAAGGTTATTGTTGTTGCCTGAGCTTGAAGTGCTGGTCGCAAGTACATAATCTGCCCTGATGAGGTCAGGACTCTCTCCTGTTTTTGGGATTATCTTGTAAGATGTCTCA
>CACZNV010000146.1 GCA_902782645.1 uncultured Ruminococcus sp.
CGGAATGATACTTACGTTTCCGTCCCCGTATCCGAAAAGGATTCCCTTTTCAATATCTTCCGGAAAAACCACGCGATAGTCGTTAGCTTTAACTGTGTAGCCCCCGGACCTTTCTTTTACAAGAGTTATATCTTTCTCAACTGTCTCACCCTTATCATTGATATATTTTATGTTTTCAGGAAAAATCACAACGGATTCAGTTCCGTCTTTGTTCTTGAAAACGTAACTGTTCATAGTTTCTTTTTCAATTAATCGTTTGCTTGCTCCTTGTTTTACAAGGGTCTTTTCATCGATATACTTCAACCCGGTTATGCTACTGTCTGGCTCTATATCCTTAATCTCTATGTTGTCTTTTAAAACTGCATCTTCATCATCAACGTGTGAATAAGAAGCTGAAGACGCAAAGACAGGAAACATCGCCGTAACCAAACAGATTACCATAATCATGTTCAGAAAACGAATGCAAGTAGTTTTTAAATTCATAGTTCCTCCAACTATATAAAGATTATTGGTGAAGAACGAAATCCTGTATTGCATAGATACAAAAGAAAACGTCCTTATCAATTCGGTGCAGTAATTACTGCCGTAACTGCAGATCAATTCAATGCTATGCAAAGTGCGAAATATCTTCGCTGTTAAGAAAGACAAGGCCTGCCTTACTCCATGTATGCCGGTGATGATTAATACTTCTTCGTTCTCTTACTCTTCCTTTGCAGCTGCCAAAAACGCCTTCAGATATTTTCTGATACGGACGAGCTTGTTTCGTATCGTTCCGTCAGTATAATGAAGCCGTTCTGCAATTTGTTTTGTGCTTAGGCATTCAACGAAGCGCATTGCATACAGTTCGAGTTCAGAATCTGTCAGCAAATTTGTGAAAACGCGTACAAGTTTTGCGGCATCATGCGGAGTTATGCCGTATGGAATGCACGCAGAGAATTGTTCGAAGATAAACTCATCCGTCTCAGCCAAACGTTTTGGGTCTATATTAAATGTCTCTCCGATTCTTTTAAGAGTATCATAATCCGGAGAGGATTTGCCTTGTTCCCATTTTGAAACAAGATCCCGCGAAACATTAAGTTGCTCAGCAAATTCGTTTTGAGTCAAGCCCTTTGTGTTTCTTAACACTTTAATCAGCTTTCCTACCTTGATGTTCATAAAACCTCCGTGTATATTGTAGCACACAATAATATTTTTGTAATGGGAAAAAATGTCATCGATATTTTTAAGTTGTTTTAAACATTTTGAGAATTCAATATTTAAGCTGTTTTTCCCTATTTTTAGTATGAATTACCCGCAATAGTTGTGTGACTTATTGTCGTATTATGTAACCATCTACCTTGGTGACAGAGATTTGGCGGAAAAAACTAAAGAACAAGATGCGCAAAAAAGCCCCGTGAAACCGTTTAGCGATTCCCGGGGCGCCGGATAAACCGTATCCGAACTTTATCTGAAGTACTTAACGGCGGACTCGAACATCCTTATGTCGTAGTTGCCGGGAACGTTCTTGTAGAGGCCTGCGCCTATGCGTTCGCTGTGACCCATCTTGCCGAATACCCTGCCGTCCGGTGACGTGATGCCTTCAATGGCGCAGAATGAATTGTTGGGGTTGAATCTGACGTCGGATGTGACATTGCCGTCAAGGTCAACATACTGCGTTGCTATCTGGCCGTTCTTTTCGAGCTGAGCGAGCAGAGCGTCGTCGATGATGAACCGCCCTTCTCCGTGTGAAATCGGAACGTTCACTATATCGCCAACGTTCACCGACGAAAGCCAGGGTGAGAGGTTCGAAGTGACCCTGGTCCTGACGATTTTTGACTGGTGCCTGCCGATTGTGTTAAACGTAAGTGTCGGGCTGTTTTCGTCGGCGTCGATGATCTTGCCGTAAGGGACAAGGCCGAGTTTGACAAGTGCCTGGAATCCGTTGCAGATGCCGCAGATGAGGCCCTCGCGGTTGTCGAGAAGGTCGCCCACGAGATCCTTGATTGCAGCGTTTCTGAAGAAAGCGGTAATGAACTTGCCGGAGCCGTCGGGCTCGTCGCCGCCGGAGAAGCCGCCGGGTATGAATATCATCTGGGCAGTTTCAATCTTCTTTGCAAAAAGCTCAACGCTTGCGGATATGCCCTCTGCGGAAAGGTTGTTGATAACGAATATATCTGCTTCCGCGCCTGCGTCCCTTACCGCCTTGGCGGAGTCATATTCGCAGTTTGTTCCCGGGAACACAGGAATGAGGACCCTGGGCTTTGCGGTCTTAACTGCAGCGGTTTTTCTTTCGTTGGAGATGAAGGAAACCTTGCGGATGTCCGTGCCCTTCTGCTCTATGTTGCAGGGGAATACGCTCTCCAGCTTGCTTTCGTAGATATTGGCGATGTCCGAAAGGGCCACCTTGTCCGAGCCCTTTGAAATCTCGTTTTTATCGGTAATATAGCCGACTAATACGGCTCCGTCAATGTCCTCCGCAGCCTCGAGAACAAACCCGCCGTAGTTGTAGCCGAACAGGAAACCGTTTGAAAGAGACTGTTCAAACTCAAAGCCGAAACCGTTGCCGAGGCACATTTTAAGGACTGCCTCAGCGATGCCGCCGATTGCGGGTGTGTAGGCGGAGACCGCCTTGCCGGATCTCATGAGGTCTGTCACCTTGGCGTAGAGCTTAATCAGCTCCTCTGCCTCCGGGAGACCGTCCGGTCCGTATTTTGCGGGGAGGAAAAAGACCTTGTTGCCGGCTTTTTTGAACTCGTTTGAAACTATGTTCTGAGTCTTGCCTGTGGTCACCGCAAACGAAATGAGGGTTGGCGGAACGTCGATGTCCTCAAAAGAGCCGCTCATGGAGTCCTTGCCGCCAATGGCAGCCACGCCAAGCTCCTTCTGAGCTCTGAAGGCGCCCAGAAGTGCGGAGAAAGGCTTGCCCCATCTCTTCGGGTCCTTTCCTGGTCTCTCAAAGTACTCTTGGAAGGAGAGGTAAACGTCCTCGAAGGAGGCGCCTGTGGCGATGAGCTTTGACACAGATTCGACAACTGCAAGATAAGCGCCGTGGTAGGGGCTCTTCTCGGATATGAAGGGGTTGTAGCCCCAGGCCATGAGGGAGCAGTCGTCGGTGTGCTTTTTCTCCGCGGATATTTTCTGCACCATCGCCTGGATAGGCGTGAGCTGGTTCTTTCCGCCGAAAGGCATGAGCACGGTGCCGGCTCCGATTGTGGAGTCAAAGCGCTCGGAGAGGCCTCGCTTGGAGCATATGTTGAGGTCGCCGGCGAGCCTGACAAATTCCTCTTCAAAGTTTTCACCTTTTTTGACGGAAAAATCGCCAATCGGCGCCGCCTCGACGTCAATATGTTTTTCCGCTCCGTTGGAGTTTAAGAACTCCCTGCTGATATCAACTATCTTTTTGCCGTTCCAGGTCATGGTGAGTCTGGGGTCGGCCTTTACGAATGCGACTGCAGTCGCTTCGAGGTTTTCGGAATTGGCGATTTCGATGAAGCGCTTCACATTTTCAGGCTCCACCACCACGGCCATTCTCTCCTGGGACTCGCTTATTGCAAGTTCTGTGCCGTCAAGTCCGTCATATTTCTTCGGAACCGAATTCAGGTCTATGTCCAGTCCGTCTGCAAGCTCGCCGATGGCAACCGAGACGCCGCCGGCGCCGAAATCGTTGCATCTCTTAATCATGAGGCAGGCTTCCTTGTTTCTGAAAAGGCGCTGGAGTTTTCTCTCCTCAGGGGCGTTGCCCTTCTGGACCTCTGCGCCGCAGCTTTCAAGGGACTCAACGGTGTGAGATTTTGAGGAACCTGTCGCGCCTCCGCAGCCGTCCCTGCCCGTGCGTCCGCCAAGGAGTATCACAACATCCCCGGGTGCCGGGCACTCTCTTCTTACGTTTTCGGCGGGAGCAGCCGCAATGACCGCGCCCACTTCCATTCTTTTTGCCACATAACCTTCATGGTATATTTCGTCCACGATGCCCGTGGCAAGACCTATCTGGTTTCCGTAGGAGGAATATCCCGCCGCCGCTGTGGTGACGATCTTTCGCTGGGGAAGCTTTCCGGGGAGAGTCTTGTCAACAGGCTTCAGCGGGTCTGCGGCGCCCGTGAGTCTCATTGCACCGTAAACATAGGAGCGTCCTGAGAGGGGATCTCTGATGGCACCGCCAATGCATGTGGCAGCGCCGCCGAAAGGCTCTATCTCCGTGGGGTGGTTGTGGGTCTCGTTTTTGAAAAGCAGCAGCCAGGGCTCTTTCTTGCCGTCGGCCTCGATTTCAATCTTAACCGTGCAGGCGTTTATCTCCTCGGACTCGTCCAGCTTGTCCAGCTTTCCGGCGTGTTTGAGGTACTTGGCGGCAAGGGTGCCGATGTCCATAAGGTTCACCGGTTTGGTCCTGCCCAGCTCTTTTCTTGAGGCAATATAGTCCTTGTATGTCTTTTCAAGGAGCTCATCCTCGAATTTCACGTTGTCGATGGTGGTGAGGAATGTGGTGTGGCGGCAGTGGTCGGACCAGTAGGTGTCTATTATCCTGCTCTCGGTGATGGTCGGGTCCCTCTTCTCGCCAATGAAATAATCCCTGCAGAACCTTATATCGTCAAGGTCCATCGCAAGGCCGTACTTCTTTATGAAAGCCGCAAGGCCGCTCTCGTCAAGCTTTGTGAAGCCTGTGAGAGTCTCGACGGCAGTGGGTATCTCGGGGTTCATTTTGAGTGTTTCAAACTCCTCAAAGGAGGCCTCTCTCGCTTCCACGGGGTTTATAACGTGCTTTTTGATTTTCTGAACGTCTTCTTCGGAGAGGTTTCCGTAGAGTTTGTATATCTTGGCGGTTTTCACCACCGGTTTCTCGCCCCTGGAGATAATCTGGATGCACTGCGCCGCAGAGTCCGCTCTCTGGTCAAACTGGCCGGGGAGGTACTCGACGCCGAAGCAGTAAGCTCCGTCATCGTCAAGCGACTCAAAAGCCGTATCAACCTGCGGCTCCGAGAAAACGTTCCTCACGGAATAGTCGAAAAGGTCTTTGTCAATGTTTTCCGCGTCGTAGCGGTTTATGACACGCACCTTTTCAAGTGTTTTAATCTGAAGAAAATCTCTGACCTCGTCAAGAAGGTTCCTCGCCTCATTGGCGTATGCCTCTTTTTTCTCAACAAAAATTCTGTAAACCATCAGCCGGTAATCTCCTTTGCTTTTAAAGCTCTCTGTCCGATGTCCTTGCGGAAATATCCGTTCTCGAGTCTGACCCCGGAAGCGATCGCGTATGCCCCGTCAATTGCCTTCTTCAGCGTGTCCGCCACGGCGGTGACGCCAAGGACACGGCCCCCGGCGCTCACAAGCTTTCCCTCCCCCGAAAGTTTCGCGCCGGCAACGAATATTGTGCCGTTCTCGGGGAGCTCCGGAAGTTCTATTTCAAACCCGGATTCATACTTCACCGGATAGCCCTTTGAAGCCACTATGACGCAGCAGGCGTTCTTTTTGCTGAATCTGATTTCGGTATCTTTCAGAGTGCCGTTTGTGGAGGCAAGCATTGCCGTGAGAAGATCCGTTTCGAGAAGCGGGAGCACCACCTGGGTCTCGGGGTCGCCGAAACGGCAGTTGTACTCAATGACCTTCGGACCCTTCGGGGTTATCATAAGACCGAAATAAAGGCAGCCGCGGAACTCTCTTCCTTCTGCTTTCATTGCCCTTATTGTAGGCAAAAATATGGTTTCCATGCACACCTTTGCAACATCTTCTGTGTAGTAAGGGTTGGGAGCCACGGTTCCCATGCCCCCGGTGGTGAGACCGGTGTCGTTGTCGCCGGAGCGCTTGTGGTCCATGGAGGATACCATTGGGACTACCACCTTGCCGTCGGTGAAGCTGAGCACTGATACTTCGGGGCCTTCGAGGAACTCCTCGATGACTATCTGGTTGCCGCTGGCGCCGAACTTCTTGTCCTCCATGATGGAGACTATGGCGTCCTCTGCCATCTGGCGGGTCTCAGCAATAACGACGCCCTTGCCAAGAGCCAGGCCGTCAGCCTTTACTACGGTCGGGATGGGGCAGGTCTTAACGTACTCGAGCGCCTTTTTAGCGTCATCGAAGACCGCGTAGGCAGCCGTGGGTATGCCGTACTTTTTCATGAGATTCTTGGAAAAGACCTTGCTGCCTTCTATGATCGCGGCGTTTGCCCTTGGGCCGAAGCACGGGATGCCCACAGCCTCGAGCCTGTCGACGCAGCCGTCCACAAGAGGATTGTCCGGAGCTACTACAGCGTAATCCAC
>CACZNV010000147.1 GCA_902782645.1 uncultured Ruminococcus sp.
AACCTTGGGAGTCGCTCTGGGGTTCGTCGGCAACTACGCCCCTTGTGGACTTTCACCACAGACCGACGGCATGCCCGTCGTACTAAATAGACCGGCGCCTCAAACAGTTTGGGGCGCCGGTCTTTCATTACCTTATTAATTTAACCGGATCAGCCGTCGACTTTCTTGAGCCAGTCGGCGCATCTCTTTACCACGGCAAGGCCGTCGGGATCCTCGTTTTCGGCTTCCACTATCATCTTGATGCCCAACTCTTTGCATTTCTTGAGAACGTCAAGTACAGGCGCCTTGCCCTCTCCGAGAGCTGTGGGTATGCCGCCCTTGAGACCGTCTCTTAAGTGAATGACCTCGATTCTGTCCTTGAGGCGCTCAAGAGTCGCCACCGGATCCATGTCAGCATTGTAAACCCAGTAAGTGTCGATTTCAAAAAGTATGTTGGTGCGCTTCTCAAGCTCGGTGTGAACAAACCCGCCCTCCTGATTCGGGAAGAACTCGGACGAATGGTTGTGGTAGTGGAGCTTGATGCCGTTTTCGAGAAGCTTCGGCTGGGCAAAGTTCATGATGTCGATGAAGCGGTCGATCTTGGCGTTTGTCGAAAAATCGTCGCCGGGGATGATGAAGTTCCCGCAGCCGATTCCCTTGTGAAAGCGGATAGTCTCGTCAATGTTTTCCGGAAGCAGGCACGCGGTGCCGGAGTGTGTGGCGTATGCTTTGAGACCGTAGTCGTCCAGCATCGCCTTTATCTGAACGTCGGAATAGCCGAAAAATCCGGCAAATTCCACAAATTCATAACCCATCTCGGCAACCTTTTTAAGAGTTCCCGGAAGATCCTTGCCCGTAAAATCTCTTACGCTGTAAAGCTGAAGACCGTAATTCATAATGCACCTCTTATTCGCAATATTTCCAGGGCGTTCCTATGAAGCCCGACTGGTTGAATTTTTCCATGTTGTGGCGGACTATGTAGTCGATGTAAGAGCCGATCATCTTGGCGACAATGTAGTATCCCGCCGAGTTGAGGTGGCCGCCGGTCCAGAAAAGCTTGCGGTTTTCATTGTCGAAAGCCGGGCCGTATTTTCTGAGGTCCACAACATATGTGTTAGTAAAGTAGCCCGCAAGGTCAATCATGAGCTGCTCGTGGGCGTCGTGCCTTGCCTTGATGTCCTCAGGGCATCCCTCGTCCTCTCTGGGCATGGTTACGAGGAAGAACACCGCATCGGGCTGGATGCGCTTGTACTCCTGGATAATCTTGGCGAAGTGGCCGCAGAAGGTGTCAGCGTTTCTGTGGTAGTCCTCTTTAATGTCGTCAAGGGAACCCACAGCCTGTCCGAGACCGTCAAGGTCGTTGCATCCGAGGGCTATGATATATGCCTGAGCTGCTTTGGATTTGTCCCAGCAGCCGTTGGCGGCAGCCCAACCGTTCATATACTCGCTGGCGGTCATGCCTCCCCTTGAGAAATTGAGAACGTTTGTACCGCTCATTCTCGCCAGGTATTGGCCCCATGAGATGTCGAAAATGTCGTGGTACCCTCTGGGGCAGCCCGCGTCCATTGACTCCAGCTCACCTGACGCCAATGAATCTCCGACAACGACAATCTGCCTGAAAATGCTTGTAAAGCCGCCGTCGTCCTTGATTATATCGAGAGGTTTTTCCTCAGGATCTCTTGAAAAAATCTGCTTAAAATCCATAGTTATATCCTTTCCGGAATGAAATTTATTTTATGAGTTCTTCCTCAATTGAAGTCCCGACTTTTTCGAGCATCGCCTTAAGATACGAGTCAAGCTTTGACTGCGTGAGCGTGCCCTTGGCCCTCTCCGAGCCCGCCGCATTGGCTATTTCGTTCATGACCGACTTGTACGAGCTGTTGTCCGCACTGCCGCCAAGGTCAATGAACCTCTTTGCAAGCATCTCAGCCTCTTCGTAGTTAACGTGAGGCTTTCCGTACACCTCGATCTCGCCAAGCTGCAGCATGTAGCCGTCCGAAGAAGTGTTTCTGAGCTTTGTAGCGATAAACATCAGGTAGCGGCCGCAAGTCTTTCCGTTCTCTGCGATATAATATCCGTCTGGCGCCTTTGAATCCTTCTCATCGGCAATGACCATCCAGTTTATCATATCCTTTGATACCTTGATTTGGAAATCCTTCGGCCAGCAGCCGTTAGGCTTCACCTTAACGGAGTCGATCTCGAAATAATCGCCAAGGTCGATCACCGCATACTCCGTGGAGTTCTGGCTTGAATTGGCTTTGACGTTGGATGTCCAGCCCTTGTCGGTACCGTCAACGAGGAATTCCGGCCACCAGCCCCAGCTCTTGTATTCCGCCCCTGCGGGATAGGAGGAAACGGTCACAGGCCTGTTCAGGGCAATATTTGAGTTAGCCTTATACCTGACGACGGTTTTTCCTCTGGCCTCGCCCGAAGCCGTGTCGTGGGGATTTGGCTCGGCCACATTGCCGTTGTCGTTGTAGACCTCAATTTCGGATATCTTAATCTTGTGGTTCTTGCTGTCGCACTCAAGTTTCAGGTATTTTGCGGTAACCTTCTCAAAAGTGATCTTTTTCAGAGCCTCAAAGCCTTCAACACCGTTGACAGCCGCTTCGATCTCTCTGAAATCTTTTCCGTCATCCGAAACATAAACCTTAAATGTCTCCGGGGCGCTGTCACCGTAGGAAACCAGATTGCCGAAAGGATAGACGTCAACACGGTTCATTTCCACCGGTTTTTCGAAGGCGAAAGTGATGACCGAAGCCTTTTTGGTGTCCGACTGCCAGCCATTGGCGGTCTTGCCGTAGCGGTCGCCGTCGTTAAGATTGTCTATGTACCAGCCGCCTGTTCCCGCTGAGCTGTTGCAGGAAACTTCGGCGTGAATAGCTAGATTTTCGCCCTCTGAAGGATTCCATGACTTTCCGGACATGTAGTCAAAGCCTTCCGGAAGAGCAATAACCGCGGCAGCGCCTGCGCCCAGTGTGAAAGCGTAAGAGCCGTCGGCTTCTTTAGCCTTTACCGCCAATGCCCCCGTCTTCTCATCTATGACCGAAATGTCGCCCTTGACGGAGCTGTCAAAAACGAGGCTGCAGCTTTTTTCCTTCTGGAAGCTGTTGTTAACGAGCATCAGGTAGTTTCTTCCGTTTTGTTTGTCTCTCAAATAAGAGAGAGTGAAGTCGGCCTTGCTCTTAAACTGCACGAAGAAATCATTCGGCACAAGGTCAATGACGTTCTGGGTGTTTTTACCCTGGTAGACTTCAAGAGCGTCGCAGCGGACCAGTGTCTTTCCTATGGTGTGAACGTAGTTGTTGAGCTCGCAGATAAAAGGATATTTATCCGACGGCACACCCTTGCTGGAGATGATTCCCTTATCAAAAGGCTCGCTTCTGTCGTGGGGCGTAAACCATGTGAAGTAGGAAAGCTGCTTGATTCCGAAGGCCAGAGACATATTCATCTCATAAAGAGTCTCCTCCCGGTTCAGGCTTCGGAATGCCACGGACTGCTCCACAGACTGGATATAGTTTCCGGTCTTTACGTTGTTGCGAAGACCGGCGATCCTTGCGGCGTTAAGGTTGAGAAGAAACGCGGTCCTGTTAAGGCTTCCGGCTTCAAGCCCGAAAGGATACAGGTCGTACATCAGGTACTCCACCGGGTAGCCTGCATCGGCGCAAAGCTTTGCCCAGTCGTTCATCTGGCTGATATAAGCTTTCACTGAGCTGTAGGCTCCGTAGGGCAGGAAATTCAGGTGCATATAAGCGGAAGGATCCTGCTCTTTTAAAGCCACGTAGGCCTTCAGAAAAACGTTGGGGTTGATGGGCTCGTCAAGTATGTAGTAGCCGTTGGCGGCAGGCATGTTGCGGTATTTTTCCACAAGGCGCTTGATTTCAGCAGCGGATTTGTTCTGAAGGGAGCTTCCGAAGCCCTCCGCCGCCACGGTCATGTGCATCCCGTATTTGTAGCAAAGCTCCAGCATCTTTAGCTGGGTCTCTTCCTCGCTGAGGTTGTCGCCGGCGCTCATAACCCAGTCGATCTGGGCATCGCCAAGGAGCTTGTACTGCTCGTCGTTGACATATTCCTTCGTGGGCGGCCAGAAGATGGAGATCAGGATATTGTCGTCAAATGAGAACTCTTTTTCCACAACGTAGACCCTTGCGGAAGCCTTGATATCATTTCCTTTAGCTCTTATGACGCAGTTTCCGCAGCCCACAGCGGTTATCTTCCCTGTGGTCTCGTCAACAACTGCAACCCCCGGGTCCGTGGTCTCCCACTTGACCGTGGCAGTCACATCCTTGAGGGCAAGGCTGTCCTTCTCGCCAATGTAAAGTTCAAGAGCTTTTTTGTTCATTTCGCAGGTGTCCCCTTTGTAAGTGTCCTGAAAAGGCACTGTCTCGACGGGCGTCGGAAGCGGCTCCGAAGTGTTTACGCCGGGCTCTGCCGTAGACGTCTGTCCTGTAGGTTCTGAAGTTTTTTCTCCGCCGTTTTTGCCTGTGCATCCGCTGAAAAGCAGTGCGGCAGCCATAACGGAAAGAACTGCAATGACCGCAATTCTAACCCCAATACCCTGTTTTGTCATTATTATCCCTCTTTCCTGATTTTTCCGGCCTTCCTGTCAGCTCACCGTTTCCTCTATTATTCTCTGGAGCTCGTCGTACTTTCTCATGATGTCCTTGGCGAGAGCCAGCTGGCACCTTGTCCTCACAAGGTTGTGGCCCGGGTAGTCCACCTTGAAGTAGACATCGCCAAGTATATAGTCGTCAAGGAACCTTGCCGCCAGCTCAATGGTGATGGAGAAAGTGGCAAGCACAAGGCTGTCGATTTCATCCTTTGTGAGAATGTTCTTGACCTGGCCAAGGTAGCCCTTGCAGAAGGCCCTGAATTTTGATATGTCGAAGGACACTTTTCTCACGTCGGGCTCGTCCTCGTGGCAGGTATTGGCGATAAACCGTACCGCATCGCCGAAGTCGTACATTGCCATGCCGGGCATAACGGTGTCAAGGTCAATGACCACCAGCGGACGCTTGGTGTCCTTGTCGAAAAGCACGTTGTTGCACTTTGTGTCGTTGTGGGTGACCCTAACCGGGAACTTGCCGGCAAGGAATTTGTCGCTGAGCTTTCTCGCTTTGTTCGCCACCTCGTGGATGTAGCGAAGCTCTTTGCCGCAGACGTCCAGGACCTCGTAGGGAGCCAGGGCCTCATGGGAGAAGAGCGTGTCAAGGCGCTTTCCCGTGTTGTGGAAATCCGGGATGGTCTCGTGGAGCTTTGAACCGTCGAAATCCGACAGCAGCATGACGAACTGTCCGAAAGCCTCGCCTGTGGAGACTATGACGTTAGGGTCGTCGCTGATGTCAAACGTCACTGAGTCGATGTAGTTCATAACCCGCCAGAATGAGCTGTCATCGTCGTAGCAATAGTTCTTTCCGTCCTTGGTGTGGCGGAATTTGAGGCTCACCTTTGCGGCGTTCTTTTTTTCGATGAATGAAGTCACCTGTTCGATGTTTTCCATAATCACCACCGGGTTCTTGAAAACGTAGGTGTTGATGCGCTGGAAGATGTATGTGTCTATTGCGCCCTCATCGGATGTATAGCTCACTCTGTAGGTGGCGTTGATGTTTCCCCTCTTAATAACGGAGAAAGCGTAAATGTCGCCGGGGATGAGGAACTTTTTTCCTATCGAAGCGAGTTTGTCGTTCATTTCAAATTCTTTTTGTGTCATTGCCGGTTCCTTCTCAAATAATATTTTTCTTTTGTGTCTCTGAAAACAGCCCGAATGTCGAATCATCAATATTTCCGCTGTTTTCCCTGAATTCTTTCATTTTGTCTCTCAGGTTCCGAAAGGCTTAACGTCTCTCACCGCATCCTCGGGACTGATTACGGCGCCGCCGTTGTCAAGGTCTATGAGCCTGTATCTCATGCTTCCCATGCCAAGCTCTGCCATGTAGGTCAGCTGTCTGTGGCCGTGCCTTGACTCAATGCGCTCCTTGAGGGCCTTCCTGTCCTCAGGCTTCATTGCATAGATAAGGTCAACGCAGGCTGTGTCTATTGCGGCGATATCCATGGAGGCAAGTATTCCCACGTCCGGAGTCACAACGGGCTGTGCATTGCAGCCCTCGCAGTCGCAGGAAACGGACATGTTTCTCATGACGTTGATGTATGTTACATTGTCGCCAAAGTAATCTATCGTCGCCTTTGTGGACTCTGTAATCTTCTCCATGAGCTCCTCATGCATCACTCCCCAGGGATTGATGAGCTTTTGGTGGATCATCTTTTTACCGATCCTGCCGTCGGCGCATCCGATGCCAATGTTCTTATTGGAGCCTCCGAAGCCGCCCATCATGTGGCCCTTGAAGTGGGTCAGCGTGAGCATTGAGTCGTAGTTTGTAAGATGGCTGCCCACGGACATCTCCGTGAACCATTTACCGTCCTTTACCGGGAGCATCTTTGTGCCCTCTTCATCTGTAATGTCCACCGGGCAGAAGGTCCAGCCGTTGACGGCAATGGTCTCCCTGTGCTGCTCCGTGGTGTACCTGTCGCCCTTGTAGAACGTGTTGGTCTCTATGATTGCCGCGTCCTTATCGAGTCTCTCATCGAAAAGCTTTTTGACCCAGGGTCTCGGTATTATGTTGGGGCCGTTCTTTTCCCCAGTGTGAAGCTTCACTGCCACCCTGCCCTTAAGGCAGCCGCTCACTGCGTCAAACATTTTGATAAGGCCGTTTTCGGAAAGGTCCCTCGTGAAATATACGACAGACTCCTCTCCCGTGCGCTCCCCGTAAGGTACGTATCTGCTTCCGTCAGGTTTCTTTCGTTTTGCGGTCATAACTTTTTCTCCTGTTTTCAGTGTTCAGCGCTTCTTAAAGCCTGAATGGGGTTAAGGTTATACGATCTCACGGAACGTGTCCGGCTTAGTCTCGTCAAATATCTCGTTTGCGTACATGACCGTCACAAGCTTTTCGCTTTCGCAGACGTTTTCAATGCTGTGGGTGTAGCCGGGGAGCATAAAAACCATCTCGGGATCATCCCCGGAGACTCTTTTCTCAATCACTTTGTCCCCGCCAATCTGTCTCATCCTTATGAGGCCGCGGCCTGAGACCACGGAGAAAATCTCCCACTTGGCGTTGTGCCAGTGAAGTCCCTTCACCTCTCCGGGATTGGTGACGTTTATACTGACTTGACCTGCTCCCGGGTTCTTTATAAGCTCCGCAAAGGAGCCCCTGGAGTCCTCTTTAAGCTCCGGCTTTACGGAGACGCCCTCCTCCGGAAGATAGGAGATATAGGTGGAAATGAGCTTTTTAACAAAGCTTCCCGCAGGCATATCCGGCAATGTCAAAGTCTTTGGAAACTCCCTGAAGCGCTCCAGGATGTCGCAGATATCGCCAAGGGATGCCTTGTAGGTTACGGGGCAGAAACAGTAGGTGCCATTGGCGTCTTCAAAAGGCTCCGTGCCCTCAAAACGGCAGCGGTGGGGCTTGCCCGCCAAGGCAAAGTCGATGAGTTCGTCCACAAGGTCCTCTACAAACAGTATGTCAAGGACTGTGCTGCGGTCATTGACGGTTACCGGAAGACCTCTTGCGATGTTGAAGCAGAAAGTCACAACGGCGCTGTTGTAGTTGGGTTTTGCCCACTTGCCGACAACGTTCGGGAACCTGTAAACATATACGCTTGCGCCGATCTCCGAGCCGTACTTGAAGAAAGCCTCTTCGCAATCTTTTTTCGAGATGCCGTAGTCCGAAACGCCGAACCTGCCCGAGAGGGT
>CACZNV010000148.1 GCA_902782645.1 uncultured Ruminococcus sp.
ACAGAGTAATGATCAAACTTAGCGGCGAGGCTCTTGCCGGAAGCGGAAAGACAGGTATCGACGAAGCTTTTCTCGACAAACTGGCTTCAGTAATCAAGACACTTTCAGTTGACATGGGTGTTGAGGTGGCAATGGTCATCGGAGGCGGAAACTTCTGGCGCGGGGCCAAGAATCCGGGCTTTGACAGGACCGATGCGGACCACATCGGAATGCTCGCAACAGTTATGAACTGTATGGCTTTTGCCGATAAACTGCGCCAAAACGGCGTTCCGGCCTGCGCCATGTCAGCTCTTCAGATGGACCAGGTCTGCGAGTTCTACGTCAAGGCAAAGGCCGACGCCATGCTGAAAGAGGGCAAGGTTGTTCTCCTGGGATGCGGCACCGGCAGACCTTATTTTACCACCGACACCGGAGCGGTTCTTAGAGCCGCCGAGCTTAAGTGCGACGTCATTTTACTCGCCAAAAACATCGACGCTGTCTACGATGCCGACCCCGCCAAGGTTCCCGACGCAAAAAGATACGACCGTGTTTCTCTCTCCGAAGTGCTTGAAAAGCAGCTCAAGGTCATGGACCTTACTGCAACAGCCTTTGCCATCGAAAACAAGCTGCCAATAAAGGTCTTTGGCGTAAGCGAGCCTGAAAACATCATCAAGTGCTGCAGCGGCGAAAACCCCGGAACGGAAGTTTACTGCTGATATTAATGATAAATTGCATCCGGCTCGTTGAGCTTTAACGCCTATAAAGCATCAAAGTGTTTGACTATGTGGCTGTAATTTATTACCATTTAGAAAACATCTCGTGCGACTTTGCCGCGCGGGGTAAAAAAACAATTCATTTGAGGTATTGACAATGAAAAACATTAAAAGGCTGTTAATCTTTGTGCTTGTCGCAGCTCTTTCAGCCGGAATGCTGGCGGCTTGCGGTAAGACCGAAACCAAAAAAGACAAACCGACAGCGGAGCCTGCAAACACTGCTGCGCCTACAGATGCCCCGGACGAAACTCCTGAAGTGACTGCAGAGCCTGAGCCCACACCAACACCGAAGCCGAAAGCAACTCCGAAGCCTGAACTTGGCGAGAACAAGGGCAAAATCTTTGCTGAAGGACAGGAGGGCGTTGAGGTTCTCTATTCCGAGAATTTCGACGACAGGGAAATTGACGACGTTATGGAAGACGCCGGTTTCCTCACCGATCCTTCAAACGTTGAGATTATCGACGGCAAACTCTGCCTTTGCTTTAAAGAAGGTGTTCCGGTTAACGAGCATCAGTCCTTCTACCCCATTCTCGACAACTCCTTTGACGATTATGAGCAGTTCGAGATTTCATTCGACTATAAGATCGCCTATACGGATCCTTCTCTTAGGGAAGCTGAGTGGATGGCTATGATGATCGGTTTCTTCATTACGGAACCCACAAACCGCATAGCAACATCAACCGGCGACGGACTGTTCATCGGTCTTAACAGCAAGGGTATTTTCCCTGTTTACGGTGTTGGCGATATGGGTACTGTCGGCGGCTGGCCTGAGGGCGCTTTAAAAGTCAAGACAGGTCTTAAGAATGTTTTCGATGAGGAGCATCGCGTCACTCTTGTTGAGACCGGCGATATGAAGGCTTACCTCTATATTGACGGAGAACTCATTTGCAGCATTGAAGTTACAGACGAGAAGGTTTCTTCATACAATGCAGAAGGAAAACTTCTTAACTCAAAGAAGAACGATCCCGAGAACCAGCAGGGCGCCAACTTCCTCCTCTGGACTCACTGCACAGGCGCTATCATCGACAACGTTGTCGTTAAGGCATACTGATGACAGGTTAAAGGCATGAAGCCTTTAAAAGTAATTTTAAAAAGAGGGCGGAGGCACCAAAAAGCCTCCGCTTTTTGAACTATTTTTGCGTGCGCGACCCCGACGCTGTACAAGGGTACTGCGAGCGGGGAGCTCGCGCAAAGCAAGTCGCAAGCAATAGTCGCAAGACAC
Organism: uncultured Ruminococcus sp.; assembly: GCA_902782645.1. GTDB lineage: Bacteria > Bacillota > Clostridia > UBA1212 > UBA1212 > UBA1212. The sequence goes on from CACZNV010000148.1 coordinate 1,975, forward strand.
CTTGTGTGCTTTTCATAATACAGTTTGTTATTGCAAGTTCACTTTTGCGACTTGCGCAAAGAGTCAAAAAGCCTCCGCTTTAACTTATATTGGTTAACTTATTTTTTTAAAAATAGGGCTTGACAGGTTTATAAATTGATGGTATCATCTATGAGCGCTCAAGCGACGGCTCTTTGGTCAAGCGGCTAAGACGCCGCCCTCTCACGGCGGAAACACGAGTTCGATTCTCGTAAGAGTCACCAGAAAATGCTTCTCTTAATCATTTGAGAGAAGCTTTTTTGTTGATAACGGGATGCGCAGATGATATAATTAAGCTATGAAAAGGAAACTTTTGCGGTATATTGTTTTGCCGTTTTATGTAAAGTAAAGGAGTGACGGTCATGGCTCAGCAGAGTTTTTCAAGTCTTGAATATGAAAACAGAAAAACATCCACCAAACGCGATGAGATGCTTGCTTTTTTTGACAAGCTTATACCCTGGGATGAGTGGATAATCGTCGTCAAACCTTTCTACTACACCGGAAGGCGGGGCAGAAAGCCTGTGGCCCTTGAAATCATGATAAGGGTCTATGTCCTTCAGCAGATATTCGGCCTTTCAAGCGAGGCGATAGAGGACTGCGTTTATGACAGCTTTGCCATGAGAAACTTTTTGAATATCGATTTCTTCAGCGAGAGTGTTCCGGATGCCACCACCATACAGCGATTCAGGAGACTTCTTGCCAAGAATGAAATCGACAAAAGGTTTGACAAGGATCTTGCCATGCTGCTTGCCGGAAAAAACTGCAAACTTAAAAACGGTTCTGCGGTGGAGCCGCGCTTGCTTAAAATCAAACGCAAGCCCCGCAAGAAAAAAACAGATAAGTAACTATAAAAGCTAAGGAGCCCGGATTCTTTTTAAGAGGAATGCAGGCTCTTTTCATTGGCGACAGGAGCGGATAGCGATGGATTCTAAAAAATGGTTCAGAGAGGCAAAGTTCGGAATGATGATCCACTGGGGTCTTTATTCTTTACTGGGAGGAGAATGGAAAGGAAAACGGATGGACGGGTATATTGCCGAGTGGGCCCAGGAGTATTTCCGGATTCCCCTTGACGAATATAAAAAACTTGCGGATGCCTTTAATCCGGTGTGCTTCGACGCAGAGGAATGGGTGAAAACCGCCAAATCTGCGGGAATGAAATATATTGTTTTTACATCTAAGCACCACGACGGTTTTGCCATGTTCAAATCCGATGTCACAAACTACAACGTTTGCGATGCCACGCCTTTCGGCCGGGACGTGGTGGAAGAACTTGCTGCTGCGTGCAGAAAATACGGCCTTCGGCTGGGTCTCTACTACTCCCAGGACCTTGACTGGGCCCATCCCCACGGCGGCGGTTATACAAGGGGCAAGGAGTGGTGCGGCGACGCGGCTTACTTTACCAACAACTGGGA
>CACZNV010000149.1 GCA_902782645.1 uncultured Ruminococcus sp.
GAGCGCAATGTCAATGGACTCGATAGCAAGAAGGTCACCCGGCGTCAAGGTCTGGTAGCGGCGCTCGGATTGAGACTTTCTGGTCTTCTCCACGAGGGGCTTGGCGGCATTGGTGAATTTCACGTCAAACTCCTGAGCCGTAACCGGCGTGAAGTCGTCAATGATCCTCGGCCTCAGCTCGTCGCTTATGTCGCCGCCCTTTAATGTGTGGTCGATTTCAAACTCGTTCTTGATGTTGTGGCGGAAGATCATGTACTGAATCGCCAAGGTGGAGTAAAGCTCCTTGATGTATCCCTCGTCAATGTCTTCCAGGTTCTCCTGCACGATCATGCTGTAGCCGGCGCCCTCGTAGCCCTCGATAAACTGCCAAAGCAGGTAGCACTGGTGGAGGTCACGGTTTTTCATGAGCGCGTTGGTGCGCATTACCGGCGGGCGGATGAAGTTCCTGCCCATGGCGTGAGCAAACTCAGATTCGGCGTAGGTGGTGATGATCTTGTTGAGCCTTTCCACCCTGCGCCACAGGTCCGTGGTGAGTGAATAGTTTTCCTCAACCTTGTCGGAGTCGTCGCCGTCTGCGGACTCGCCAATCTCAAGCTTGAAGGACATCCTGACCTTCACGTTGTCGTGGTCGAAATTTTCTTTGAACTCAAGCTTTGTGGTTTTTTCGTCCTGGCCGGATTTCTTGGCGATTTCGTAACGCCTGTTGACGAAGGCGTAGAGGCGGCTGATCAGCGTGTTGATGAACTTATTCTCGTAGGTCATCAGCGTCTCTTCCTTGAAGACGTTGAGGAGCTTTTTGGGGATGATCTCGTCGCCGTCGATTCTTGAGATGTAGTCGGTGTGCTGCGCCAGGTGCTGGAGGGTTCTCACGGTGACCTTGCGGGTGAGCTCCACCGGCAAGATTTCTTCCTTGTCCTCGATATACCTTGAGGGGTTGCGGATGATGACGTCAAGGGACGGAAGTGTGTCCTCGATCATCCTGACCCAAGTCTCATCGATGGCCCTCAGGTAGAAGCTCTTGCGGAGCTCTATCGTGGCGTCGCCGCTGATCATCTTGTCGAGTATCGTAGGGAATACGCTGTACTCGCTGATGATATTGTCGATAAAATATGTCGTGTCTTCGTAAACGGAACGGAAGGTATTCTCTTTTTTGATGTCCTGAGCCGCTTCGTCAGCCATGTTTATCTTCCCCCTGTGAGGCACATTGTGTGCTTTAAGAAGTTAGTTGTTTGTTATACGTTATTAAGCAACTTTTGAAAGAGCCCAAAATCGCAATTTAAACTTTATTAAGCTGGCGATTTTGGAGCTATTTTTGCGTGCGCGACCCCGAAGATGTACGAAGGTACTTCGAGCGGGGAGCTCGCGCAAAGCATTTTGCCTCTAATCGTCGTCAGACACCTTATGGTATCAGAAGTTAGTTATTGTTAAGTGCAATCCGGTTCTAGGCAAAATGCGTAAAGAGCCCAAAATCGCAGCTTAATAAGTCATTTTCTGGAGACGCTGGAGGTACTCGATTGATTCCTTCATCTCGCCCTTGCCGAAGAGCTTGTCCATGTAAAGAATCAGGCCGCGGATCTCGTCACGGATGAGGGAGAGGTTGAGACCTTCAAACTTTCTGAACACCTTGGTGGCAAGGATGTAGTCGACGCCTTCTGTCTCGGTTCCGCCGCAGGCGATGTAGACAGGAACGAATATCTTGAGCTGCTTGACGATACGGTTACCGAAGGCAACTCTGAACTTCTCGATAACGTAGAGGTCCAGCATACCGATCTTCTGGAGTGTCTCCTGGCTGACGGGGTAATCCACGATAGCCTTGTTGTAGAGACTCTCAACGTAGGAGTAGCTGATGAGCTTTGGCGGTGTGTCGGGAGCGTCAAAGGGAATACCCTTGGAGTCCAGGTTCACCACGAGGGCACGGTCGTACACCTTGTCGGAGATGGCGAATGTGGAGTCATCGTTATTGGCGGTACCGATGTACCAGACGTTCTGAGGAATGGTCAGCTTGCCATCGCCAAGGTGCTCCGGATCACTGGGCCAAGACGACGGAACCAGCTCGATCTTCCACTCTTTGGGGTTAGGCATTTCGAGGATTGAAAGCATTTCCGCGAAGTAGTACTCAACACGGGCAATGTTCATCTCGTCCAGGATGATGATGTTGATGTCGTCGTTGAACGAAGCCTCGTAGATACGCCTCAGCACCTCGGTCTCGTTGAACTTCTTGGTGAATTCGTTGAAGAATCCAAAGAGCTCAGTACGGTCACGCCAAGAAGGCTGAACGGAGGCGATTGTGGAGTCTACCTGGAAGTACTTGCCGAGCATGTAAGGCAGCGATGTTTTACCTGTACCGGAGATACCCTGTAGGACGATGAGCTTCGTGGAAGCCAGACCTGCAATCAGGAGACGGATTGTCTTAATCTCGTAGTACAGCTTGCTGTTAGAGCATGCAAAGTTGCGGATGTCGTCGCAGAGCTCCTGGAGCGAAAGGGTCTGCTCGTACACCGGCGGTACGTAGTACTTGTACTTTTCGTCCACGGCTGAAAGCCTGTAGAAACGCTTTGCTCCCGGATCCACCGCTGCAGCGGGCTTCTTTGTATCCTGCGCTGCGGCAGGCTGAAGCTGCCCTGCTGCGCCGCCCTCGATTGCCGCGGGTTCCTTGCCGTTGAAGTATTCCAGAACCTGCTGATAAGTTACGCCTGAAGGATCGAACTTGTAAGCCAGTATGCGCTCTTTCTCTTCTGTCAGCTTGATGACGTCGCGGTGAAGGTCTGCAATCTCCTCAAGGAGATCCTCGTTTCCGACAATGGTCTTGCGGAAGCGAATGTACTTTCTGATACCAGCAACGATAAGAATGATCAGTCCGGCAACAATCGCATAAGTGAGGAGCACAACCACAACGCAAAGTATCCATGCGAGCACGTTGAAACCGCCCTTATACGTATTGAGCTGGCTGATCAAAGCCGGGAAATTGAAGAACTGAAAAATCGCATTGAATATGCCTACAATGCCCTGCCACAATCCATTGAGGATCTTCGACATATAGGCAAATAACCAATCCATGAAATTGTCCATATTTTACCTGACTCTTCTCGTCCCAAAGGTTATCGCCAACGTCAGCAACCGTTTCAAACCTTTGGTGCTTTTTTATTTGCTGAAAGACCCCATAGTCGGGGTCTTATAGGATGACTTTGTCGGGAAGACATTGGCGTGTGTTTGAAAAATATGCATTTTTAGGCAATTTTGCAAATTTTCGCCAATCGGTGTCTTCTTTATCTTCAGTTCACCGGCAGCCCTTCTCAAGCGGCCTTCTCAGCTTTCCGGCCTTTACGTTCAGGCCTCTGTCTTCTCTGCTGTTTCAGCCTCTGCAGGCTCTTCAGCTGCGGCCTCAGCCTCAGCCTCGGGCTTAGCTTCTTCTGCCTCGGCTTCGGCCTCTTCAGCTTTTTCCTCAGCTGCTCCTGCCTCGCCCTCATTCGGCTCAGCCGTGCCCTGCTGGGAGCGGATGTATTCCTCGATGGCTCTCTTCTTGATGAGTTCTTCCTCTTCAACAGTGATCTGTTTCTTGTTTGCGTTCTTGATCTCAAGAATTCTCTTGATGAACATCACGATCTCAAACAGGAAGAAAATCACCAGAGGGATAACGATGCAGAGGAGGAAGCCTGTGGAAGATGTGAGGAACGTGACCACCGATCCGAGACCTGCTGCGCGGGAAATCTTTTCGGAGAGCTTTCCTTTGACTTCCGTAACGCTCACCTCAACGTCGTCGTCATTTGTGAGGATGGACCTTGTGACGTAGGCCACAACACTTCCGTTCTCTTTCTTGACTTCTTTGATGAGGTAGTACTCATTATTTCCGTCCTTGTCAACGTCAGCAGTGAAGATGGTTCCCTTTGAGAGCTTGCCCTGATTTGCCTCTTTGACATCAACGGTCTTGGCGCCAAGGTTTGCAACGCTGATCACGTCCGCATAGCTGATGGTGTAGCTGTCGGCTGTTGCCCCGTTGTCGCCTTTCGTGCGGTAGCTAACCGCATCGCCGCTTCCGATGACCTCAATGATTCTGTGGGTGTTGATTTCCTTCGTTCCATTGCCGTCAAGATCAGCCTTGAAAGTCACAATGTCCATGACGTCAAGGTTCTTCTTCGACTCGTCGGTGATCTTGTTGCTGAAGATCATGTCGCCCTTGTAGAAGGTCGGCGCCATCGAGTTACTGAGAACCGGGCTCATCACCTTACCGCCAATGGAAGGCACGCCATCCTTGCTTGTGTTCGCAGTGATGGCGAGAATCGTAACAACCACGGAGAATGCGATGAAGATCCAGATGATCACATTAACGATCGTCCCAATGGTCTTTCTGGTCTTGCTCGTTTTAGCTTTATCGGCATCCATAAGTTTATCCTTTCTTTTTCAAAGCACCTTTCGTATATGTAGAATAGCTTTTGTATAACGGCACAGTAAGCCGTATTCTATAAAAAGTTTGATTTATTATATTATTATCTTATTAAAGTGTAAAGCGTTTTCATACTATCAGCCGCCATATCGAAGCGGTTTATGTGATATTGGCGTCAAAATAGTCTGAAAACGCCAGTTTTTTGATTGCCTTTTCGTCCTTTCCTTCATTTTATTGCGGATTCAGGTAGTCAGGATATACCCTTGCATTCGTGTAGATTATGTAATCATCCGCCATTGAAACCGCAAGGACGTCGCCGGTGGAACTCTTTACAAGTTCAACGGAGAGAGTCAGCTTGTAGTTTGAATACATAAGATTTCTCTCCTCAAACACAGCTCCCGTGTAAACCATATACTCAATCGGAATCTCAAGGCTTGTTGAAAGCGCGCTGTTATCCTCAAGGGCAGCTTTCGAGAAGGTATAGACATATTCTTTATATTCTCCCCCAGATTCCGTCAGCCTGAAGTTGGTCGTGTCAGTGCTGTCAAGTAAGTGATTGGCGGCAAGAGGATCCGCATCGTAGCCTTCATGCCAGATGTTGTACATGTAGGTCGGGAAATCAAGTTTCGCCGAATAATTGTCTGTCTTGCGTGAAAGTGTGATATGGATTCTCACACTGTCGTATGCGGCGGCCTTTTCCACAATGCTCGATATATCGTAAACCGCAAGGGTTGGAACGGTAATCTCGGTGAGGTCATTGGAATCAAGCGGGTTGATGCCAAGATGGCCGTAATCGCCGCCGTAAACATCTCTGGTGACATTGTAGGTCAGCTTCGCCCTTCTGTCATCCACATGGCTGTAATAAGAGTGGCCGGCAGTATCACTTAGTAATGCCGAGGACTTACTGTATGAAGTTCTCTGCGGATCGTAAGCTATATTTGACTTGCCCGAAACGATTGTTCCTATTGACATCTGCGACTCATCTTCTCTGTTCGGGAACTGCTCGCCAATGATAACATCGTTCTCATAAACAAGCGTAATGACAGATGTGATTGTCGCCGTGCTTCCTTCTCCTGCAACGATGTAGTTGTCGATTGCATAGCCCGGACTTACCTCGGCATAGCTTCCGTTCATCGCAAGAGGAGCGTTTTGATTGTTATAAGCAGATACAGAGCCACTTGATGTAATGGTATATGTGGCTGACTTATTTGCGTCAGAAACATCGACAACGATATTCTTTGACGTACCCGAAGCATCTGTGCGAGTCATATTCATAATAAAGCTGTGGTAAATGCTTATATTGTTTCCACTTATGTATCCGGCCACTTCGTTGTAAATATCCTCAAGCACTTTTACCTGGGATGTCATTGTAACCGCCAGCGTGTTATTGTTATCCAAGGCTGACATCTCCTGATTGTTATTAGGAGTGGTAACGCTTGAATTTGTTTGTACGAATATGTTGCCGAGAATCAAGTGAACGATACCATCACCCTGCTGAATTTTACTCAAATCAACAATACGCGACGGGTTTGCGTTATCGCCAAATGAGTTGGGCGTCGACAGTGTGTAGTGGTAAAGGACATTTGAAGAATCCGCCTCCGTTAAGAAGGAGATATAATACTGCTCCTCAAGTTTTAATGTAGAAACTGTATACGTTTCGCCTGAACTTTTTTTCACTGTGTGCAGTTCATTGGTGCCGTTCACTGTAATCGAATAATGATCTTTAGCATTATCCTCTGCATTGTCTTCAGCCAGACGATAATGGTACTCCCCTATAGTAACAGTGGCATCGGTCTCTTCACTGCAGTTTACAAATAAACCTGAAGCATCTAATGTCGGGGTCAAATTAAGCAAGCTGTTGAGCGTAACCGGAGTAAATGCAGCACTGCTGCTATTATCAAGTTCCTCGCGAAATCCTGACAAAGAGAGAATCTCGGTTGACGAGTTGTAAACATCCGATAGTCTGGCATAGTACGGCTTGCCTCCTCTGTTAGGATCGACAAGGACGACAATCGTATCATCCGGAAGTTTTTCATTTCCGAATGTACCAACTTTATCCAGCATTAGTTTCTTGTCGTAGTTTCTCAACAAACTTTCTCCGTTATTTATAGCCGCCTGCCATTCTTCAATGGTACGAAGATAAGTGTATCTGAAGAAAGCGGTAGTTGGCGTACCGATGTTCTCCATCACCGGAAGTCCCCAGCGGCTTACGTAATCGCTGCGACAATAGTTTGTGGCGGATTCAGCGGCAATATCAAAGTCAAAAGTGAGCATTTTTTTCACAAGAACAGGAATGTAGAGATGATAAGCTACTTTATTCTTGTTATATGGATCAAGATATTGTACGTCTATAAGCGAGAACATGGTACCGGCTGTATCAACGCTGTCCATTTCCATGTAGAACTGACCCACAGATGTGTCTCGTTTCAAATTTGCAGGATCGGTTGATTTTACAAACTTGCCTTGAGACGAGTCATATACCATCTTATAGATTTTAACCTTGTAGACATTGTCAGAATCTTGTCCATAGCCGCCCTTGCCGGCATTTAAAATCATGTTAGTATTTGCGAGAAGATTTATGTAGGCATTAATCATTTCCGTGGTTTTTACTCTGGAAACGTTGTCAACAATAAGAACCGCAAAGTCGTTTGCAAGATTCGTGTTCTGTTCAGCGTTAAACGTGGACAACTTCGAAATATAGGAGTTATTACCATTGTTGTAAAGAGTGGCAAAATTAGCCCTTCCCACACCGTAACGAATGTCTCCGTCAACAATTCTCTGAATCGGCAAGCCAGCCACGGTAGATGATACACCGTCACTCGTAAGGAAGAGACCACTCGTTCCAACGTTAGTTCCGGGATTAACTGTAACATAAGGAGACGTAGCAGAGTAGTCAGTCGGGTTAGTTGAACTATTGAAAAGAGTGGAGTCTGTGGTATTTTGGGAGTTATCTATTGAAACTCCGAAATAGTCAGCCATGACAACGTAACCCGAACCGCCATATATGTTACCACTGGTAGGGGAACCAATAGGCTCTTTGGAAATAGCATCTCCGTTTTGGATTGAAACACCTACAAGTTTAATTATTGCGCTATTATTCTTTCCGCCAATCATACCTTCAAAATAGTTTTTAGCCTTGGCAGGTCTTGTAGTAGTAATGTTGTTTATCATGAGGTTCTTTCCCCTAAGCAATGCGTTAGAATTCTGGCCCAGATAACCGAAAACACCGCCAACGCCACCATATTTACCATCCTTGTCCACATCTGATGATATTCTAAGATCACAATTGCTTATAGCAGCGTTAGAAATACTGAAACCACTTACGGTATTTGTGATATAGCACAAGCCAAAGAACCCTCCTGCCGCAGGTCTGGTTGCATCGCTGGCCGTTGAGATGATATTCCAATTATCAATACTAAGGCCTTGAATTATAATCTTTAAGTTGTTCGCATTGCCCCAAATACCGCCAAAAACTCCTCCGGCCTCATTAATACCGTCAATACTACTTTTACCGGATGCACCAGCCAACGAATTATTTTTCATTTCAAGGTCTAAGCTGTCTGTGGAATAGCCGAAGAACCCACCGCTGACATCACCTAGAATATCAACTCCGTCAATAGTTGTATTATTGACGGTTGCTTTTGTATCTTTCAATCTTCCTACCAAGCCCCCTGTCATGGTTTTGTAACGTAAATCGTTAGCGTTATATATTGTAGAACCATTTGATAATTTAGTTCCAAGATAATTTCTGTTTTCAGCTGTTATCAAGCCTCCGGTAACCTTAATATTTTCAATTAGAAGTTGTTTTTTTGTCTGGACACTGCCGCATAAACCTCCTGCGCTGTGAAACATACCCTGAAAACTTGAGTCATGTAGCTTAGCACAACTAGGTGCACCTTTTACGGTGATTGTATCCAAGTTTATGACGGAAACATTTTTTTCCGATCCTCTAATATTTAAGCTTGCTTCTGTTGTTACATCTTTACCATTAATCTTGATTACTTCTTTTTCGACTCCTCCAACAAGACCACCGGCAAACATTCCTCCGATAACTCGAATAGAAGTAGCCGACGGATAGTCCAAGGTTACATTCTTACCCGAGACACATCCAATCATGCCACCTGCATATTTCGCACCCTCGACGTTAAGAGAACTAATTGTAATATTCTCTGCATAGACATCTGTGCCACAACTTCCGGCAAGGCCACCGACGTGAAGAATAGTACTAAACTCAACTCTGTCTGCTACATCAGGATAGAACCCTGTTGTGCTGTTATAATTATGCCACTCGTAAGCATATTTTATTTTAGATCCGTCTGAGATCTTTCTGATATCATAAAACACACTTCCGGATAAAGTTAAATTCTTAATAGTATTTGAAGATGCGTCCATCTGATATATAACATTAAAAAGTCCAAATCCTGAATTATTGAGCGGTATATAGTTCTCAATATAATTGTCGTTTGGATGGTCTTGGCTTCCTGACTTATGGTTGTATTCTTGATAAACCATATTGAGGCTTATTATTGCGTTTGAACCCGTAATTTTATTGAACCTAAGCTTAAAAGCATTGTCGTCAGAGAACAAATGGCCAATTCCTCTATATCCTGCACCGAGGTTGTATGTTGTGTTGGAAAAAGTAATAGTATTCACAGCCGCATTGTCACCATTTCCACAGATGCTGCGTGCATGGTAGACATTTCCAGATTTATTTGTATAGGTAGCTACAATGTATGGGGCCTTATTGGTTGCATCATATTTAATGTCCTCAGCGGTACTTGAATAGTCTCCTCCAAGCACAGCAGAAGTACCAACTTCACTGTAGTGAGCGTTTTTAACGGAAGTATTTGTACGATATGCATTCCATGGGCCAGACACAATTGCGAAGTTATCAAGATCTGTCGACTTATATGGCGCACTTCCTGCGCCGGAATTTACTATACACGAAAGCACATAAAGAGCCTGTGAATCCGGAACAGCTATCGACATGCTGTCTCCGGACGATCCTGAAACGGTAAGTTTGTTTGTATTATCAGGATTGAGGTCGCATATGTCGTAGTTCTTTACAGTACTAACGTCGTTGATAACGATGCGATTGACAACAATATTTGATGAGGCAGCATACGTACTTGATTCGTTGAATGCATATCCGGAAATTACTCTTCCGATTATCGGATTGACATAGAGGTAACCCGCATCTGTGACTACAGAACAAACTGAAGCGGTAATTCCCGTCTTTTGAGCTACAATATCCATGTTTCTGAATATCACGCCGCCGCTCACTATCACGCCAATGTATCCGCCTACCGGCATCAATCGATGGTTTACATTAGCGGATGCATTTACTGTTATAGTCAAATCGGCCAAATCTACTGAAACATTGTCGATAATGGTATCTCCACCCATCACTTTTCCAATTACAGCTCCGTATGTGTTGCAACTCTCATCCGCGTAGTTAAACTGCTTGACACTGTCTTGTATAATGCTTACATTGGCTTCAACAGCAACAGTCAAATCTTTGACAACACAACCGTTAGAGGACTTAATCAACGGCTCTGATGTTTTATTTGTGATTGTATTCCCGTTTCCGACAATCACTCCCCTGAAAGCAAATTTGCAGTCATAAGAATTAGCGGTCCAATTTGCAACACTGCCAAGGCCGGGATAGTTCGAAGATGCTTCTATTTCGATGTTGCTTAAGATGTTATAGTAGGCACCTGCAAGATATTCACGCACTGCGACTGTGTCTTTAGAAATAGTATTGTCGTTAACGCAGTAAAACTTGGTTACATTGTTAACGGTTTTATACACATAATTTAAATCATCTTCACCAAGATCTGCATCGTGCCACATCAAATTATTATTTTTGCCCAAATCTGAGGGAAGTCTGACTGTCATGCCTTCTACAAGGTCACCGCGTATAATCTTGGCTGCAGTAACAAGCGCATCGCCGCTTTCAATGTTGTATGGGTCGTTATACTGACCGCAACCGCTCACAAGACCCTCGTCTTTTACGTTGACCTTTATTTCGTGATATTTGTTTGTTGAAGGATCATAGGTGTTCCCGCCGTTGTAAACATAAGGAAGGAAACCGGACGAGAAGTTGTATTCGGATGCTGCATTGGCGTCTGTCGGATCGGTGTAATGAATGTCGCTGTAATACTTGTTTTCTTTGCCTGCGTACTCAACCGAGTCCTTGACTTCTTTTCCGTAGGTAACTCTGTGCGCGCTGGGCCAGTCCTCGTCGTATGTATAGTTATATACTGCAAGGCTTCCTCTTAAATACTTAAACGAATTAAGCAACGTTGCACGGTTAAAAATCGCTCTGTCAGTTCCATAGGGATGAGAAGAAAGCGCAGGGCTGTTGCTTGTTCTCGAATCAAGAGTAATATTTGAGAATGTCAAGTTGATATTTTCTGCGGTATCATATCCCACATCGCCAATGAGACTCGATGCCACCGCCACAGTTCCTGTTGCAGGGTAGTTTTCCTGCTCAACACCGGTAAGAGTAAACTGAACGTTCTTGCCGATTCTGTTGATCAGCAAAGGTCCGTATTCGTTTCCAACACGGTCGATTTCTGCGCCGGACAAAACAACATTATTGATATTTGCGGTTGTTCTTTCATTTTGATCTCCGAGCATGCCGCAAATGAGGAAGCCGCTGTTATTTCCGCCGTGCTGATTGCTTACATTGCCTTCAAGGGTCAAACCGTTTACAGTCAAAGAGCCACTAAAATTGCGGAAAATACCTTCATGCATCATATAATGCTGAGTTTTGGGACTTGTGGCACGGGTAGAACGGGCAACTCCGTCCGTATCACCGGTTCCGCTCTCGCCGTTTTCAATTTCATCGTTATAGAACTTAATTTTGGTGCCAAGAGAAATGTTTACCGTACCGCTGAAATCAACGGGATAATAAGAGAGCCCTTCCATATCACAGTTTCCGGATATTGTGTTTCCGTAGCTTTGATTGAAATAGTTTCCTCTGACCGTGGAATGAGCATATTTGTTAAGACTCCACAAAAGAAGTTTTTCAGCAGCTGAAGCATTTGATTTTCCACGTATCAAATCAAGATTATAATAGTATCTCGTGTTCGAGTTTGTCTTTACCGTGTTCTTCCCGTATGATGTTTGATTTTGATATGTGTTGCAGGAAGCACCATTCATAATAACTGGATTATCGTTTCCAGTCCTTATTGATACGATTGCCTGCCCGTTCTCCTCAATGCTTTTCCCGTTAACAACCGAATATGCTGCTATCTCATCGAAAACACTTGTCCCGGAATTTGTGAAGGAAAGATTGGCTATATTGTAATTTTTCCCAACCACATCGAGATACAATGCAGATGAGTTGCCGTTCAGAGCATCATTGACGATGAATCCGAATGAAGAGTTAACAGCGGAATTCACGTTTGCTTTAACAACTTCAACGTGATTGACAAGCATATGGCCAGTAGCCTTGTAAACCAGAGCTCCGATTCCAACGTTTGTGCTTCCGGAAGGCACAGTAATGGATGGAGTACCGGCAGCACTTGTACCTATTGTTACACCGTCATTAAAACTGCTTGTACCCATGGTTACGTCAACATCCAGCCATTCGGATCCGAGGAAAGCTCCGGCACCTGTTGCACGTTCACCGCCTGAAACCTTGGTTTTAATGTCTACCTCGTTACCCACCGTGATATTTTTGAGTTCAATTTTTCTTGAAATATCACCGTTACTTGCGGCAACATATGAAAGTAGCCCTCCGTAGTGGACACCTCCGAACTGACTCGACTCTACCGTATTGTCATAAGTGCCTTCAAGTTCTATTGCAGTAAACTTAGTTGTATGAGCAGCCTTTGATGCATCATAACCTACTACGCCGCCAATGAATGAATTGTAACTACCAGATATTCGTTTTTCAGATATTTGATTTTTAAAAATGGAATTCTTAATCTCAAAAGTTCCCGCTGAACCGTCTTTAAATGCTCCTACACCACCGCCGCAATGCAAATCGGAATTCGTTGCATTATAACATATGTTCATTTTTTGATTCGTTGAGATATTGTCAATGGTAAAAGTATTGCCTGAAGTGGTGTACGCTTCCGCAACCAGCCCTCCGATGTAATACTTTGAGCGGGTGTTAGTTGTTCCATTTACATTCGGCCGCACAGAAATAAAACCGTCACTTGAAAGAGTCAGGTTTTCAATTGTTGCATTCTCTGCTTTTGCAAATAATCCAAGATACTTATGACCCATTATAGTACCGTAGTTATTACCTTTTACGCTGTTGTCAGATGATGGCATATTATCCCAGCTGTTCAAATATGTGAGGGACGTCTCGTTCACCATTCCGTAGGCCTCACCTGTAGCAAGAGTTAAAGAATGATTGTTGCCGTTTAATGTCTTTGTAAAAGCGTTGTTTTCACCGTTATCTCTTGTTAGAGATATTATGCCCGTTTTTCTAAGGTCAATGTCGTTCGTAAGCGAAAGATTAGAGTTAAGAATAACAGCGCTCTTCGAACTTGCTGAAAAGCTCAAATAACCGCGAGACGTGCTTGTCTCTGTATTGAGTTGTATATTCAAAGCTGTCTTGACAAAATCCGCAAGACTCCCCATATTTGCTACATGACCCGCCACACTCACAGTGTGGGCTGACTCGTTAACAGTAAAGAAAGTGCTTTCGGAAAGTCCGTTTTCACTGCTAAGTCTGAGTACTTCTCCCCAATCGCCAATATCATCAACTCTGCTACTACCGCGTTTAAATTTCCAGCCAGAATCCGAGCCGCTCCCGAGAGCATAAACAAGACCGTTCTTACGTTCAGAAATAAGCTGAGCAACGCTGCAAGTACTTTCAGAAAGATCCGAAGTACCTGACAGTCTTACAATACCGTCATTCTGCCATTTGACTAATCCACCCTCAAATTTGCCTTTTATTTTGGCTGTGCCTGTCAAATCAACAAAGCTGCCGACATTTCCCATAGAACCTACAACGCCACCGCCTACATTTTGGGATCCGGTATTATTGACATAAATGTCATCGATTTTTACGTATGCGGCCTGATCATGGATTCTTCCGAGAATTCCACCGGTAGCCGTTCCGCTGCATGAAGTAATACGAACCTCCGCATTCGTTATATGCAAGGTATTGCTGGGTACAGAATTCGAATAAAATCCGATTATGCCTCCGCAGTTATTTCCGCTACCTAATGAAACAGACCTGGCAAATGTGCTATCAGTGAGATTTGCTCCGGTTTCAGTCACGGTTATGCTTTTATCGGACTCAAGATAACCTATGAAACCGCCGGCACTGCATGAACCGGAAGGTCCTTTTACTGTCAAACCATCAGATTTGATTTCTTTAAGTTCAAATGTTCTGATGTCCGCATCAGCACCGGTTCCGTTGCCTTCTGTGCAGATATAGTGGCCGTAAACGCCTCCTGCGCCAGTATGGCCTTCTATGGTTTTCGAAAGAGAAACAGTCGGAGCAGAATTGCCTTCGAAAAGAAGTTCTGCGTTCGTTGCCTCGCCGCAGATACCGCCTGCATACTTTTCGTTATTTGAAGCCTTAACATTGCAGGTTAAAGTGAAATCATCTGAAG
Source organism: uncultured Ruminococcus sp. (assembly GCA_902782645.1). Classification (GTDB taxonomy): domain Bacteria; phylum Bacillota; class Clostridia; order UBA1212; family UBA1212; genus UBA1212. The sequence goes on from CACZNV010000149.1 coordinate 13,966, forward strand.
CGTCGTTGGAGTCGTCTGCAACTATGATTTTTGAACCGTCTCCCACAACGCCAACGACTCCGCCTGCGTGGCCTTTCTTCGAGACAACATCAAATGACTGTGGTGCGTTAATCTTAAAAGTCAGCTCGCAGTTTTCACCGAGATTTCCGCAAATAACGCCAACGTTACCTTCGCTTGAAACATTTGCTGTAACTCTGTCTGATTGAACTTCAAATGTGGAATTGTGAGTAAATTCAACCCTTACTTTGCAGTTATTGTCAATAGTCCCGATGACTCCTGCAAAACTGTATGCAGTTTCATCTGTACCAGTATCATCTGATTCAACGGATATTATCCATGATGCCGTCGGAGCAGGGTTTTCTTCGCTCGCTCTGACCTCGGCGGCAAAAAGAGGTGAATCAGTGTCTGAAGCCGCTCTTACAAAGCTGATTTCTCTTGACGTCCCGTCACTGGGATCGATAACTCTAACGTCAGTCGTAATACAGTTAAACAATGCTCTGTCCGCATGAAACTCGTTGACTGCAGTGCCAGGTATCTCTATTGTGCCCTTGAAAGGACGAGTCGACGTTCCAATGCCGGGAAAACCTGACGAAGTAAGATCATAGAAGGAGCCTGTATCTTTACTCAAGTTTAGAGTATCTTCCGGATTGTGTCTTCCGGCCGCATATTCCGTTGCATAAGTAAGCAAGTCGCTGTCCGAGTTGATTGTTATCGTCGTCGGCAGGTCATCATACACCGGCTCTGCCGAAGGTTGCATCCTTGACAGTGTCAATACCAATACAGCAGCGATGGCAAGAAAAAGGAAGCTCACCGTTATCCTGGTTATTCTCTTTTCGTTGATTTTTTGCTTATTCATGGCAAAACCTTGCTTTCATAGTCTTTATCATGAACCTGAGGTCATCCGGTCTCTAGTCGATTATCGTGTTATGTTATTCCTCGTAAGTGAGCGTCACGTACCCGGTCGTCGGATTGTCTCCTGTTGTCCCGGTAAGTTCGTCCCACGAAAGGATTGTTCCGCTGACGCCGTCGCAGAAATAAAACTGCAAGTCATAACGGTTTACCAGGTCCGAGTCAACGTCAAACTCTAACGTATTCCAAGTGTTGCCGCCAATGGTTTCCGTTCCCTCGGTTCCGGAAATCTCGTTCAAAAACACTTGACTAATTTTCAGTTTGTCGCTTCTCCATTTCAAGGTACATGTTCCGGTTCCGGTTCCCGATATAACATAGTTAAAACCGTCATATCCGCTTATCGGGTTTGATGTATTCTCATTGAACGAGCCTTCCCAGTTGTTCTTGGCTTCCTGTACGGAAAGCGTGGGAATGATAACTGCATCGATGGTGTTAATATTCGGGAGCGGTGGCTCCGGAGTTGCGCAGACATAAAGGCAAAGTCCCTCGGCATTGTCATTGAAATCTGCGCTGAAGGACACATCCAGAAGATCAGTCGCCGCACTTAGACACGACAAAGTTGACGTGCCGAAATCGTTTGACAGATTTGAAGAGGACAACGTAACAGGAGTGCCGCCCTTGAAAGTCAGTGTCACTGTCATGTCGCCGACCTGAGAAGCTGTCGCATCTGCTTTAGATACAACGCCGTTATTTTCGGTGACCTTGACGATTTTAGCGGTAAGTCTATATATGATGTTTTTCTCGTAATACTTTCCCGGATCGCCCTGTGGGTAGTTGCATACCGAAACGGTTCCGGTTGCGCCGAGTTCAAGCTGGCTTGTGTAGAAGAATCTCTTGTAGACATTGGCGGCAGTGTTATTGTTGGGGACAAGGTAGTTTGATGAAAATGTCGCGCCGCCGGTCAGGTATGTTGCGACAACACGCTTGGCTCTGGAGCTCTTGGTGAATTCGGCAAAAGAAACCGCGAAAGCGATGGATACAACCAGCAAAACGGCAATAATTATCACTGCCGTCTTCAAATTCTTATTGAGTTTCTTGCCGTTTTTCTTCATATCGTGCCTCTGCAAAAGCCCTCACCCGCGTCTTTTTACTATTCGGATACTTCGGCAGTGTTCTTTGCCGAAATGTATATGATGTCAGTTTCCTTGTCGTTTTTCGCGTCCTCAGGCCATATTACTCTAAGGATGTAGTAGTTGCAAAACTCGCCGAAACTGCCGTCAAGCGAAGAGTTTGACTGCCAGTAAAGCGGAACCGCATTCTTGTGCCTTATGTCGTAATCCTCGTAAGTGTGATCGTAATAATCGTCGCTTGTGAGAGCGAGAATCTCGTCTGAAACAGATGTGTCAAGATTCTTAAGAGTGCCTGCAATTGGCGATGCTTCAGTCTTGTAGTAGTACTGAGCCGTTCCGGCAGGCACAGCGTTGCCACTCGCATCCACACCAATTACATTCACGGTGTAGAGAACGCTTGCAGCGGGCCTTTCACCGGTGCCGTCCCACAGGTCAGCCTTGTAGATTTCATAGCTGAACTGATTGTTTGTCGTGTAGGCAAGCTGAAGCTTGTAGAACTGTATGTTGATTCCCTTGACGCAAAACACAAAGTCTTTATACCGTTGGCCCTCTGCATCCGGAGCGGTTATGTCAATTCTTCCGAGATCTATGTATCTCACATCTTCTGCACTGCCGGCATTGATACTGATAATCGTCGGGTTTGAAATCTCCGATATGGCCACGATCTTCCTGCCGCTGTAAAACCATGCTCTTACGGTGATAGCGGCGCCAATGACGAGCAAAAGCGCCAATGCGAGAATGCCGTACCTCAGGAATGCGTGTTTGATATTCGGTTTGTTCGAAGTTTCATTGTCCATATCCGTTTAAGTTCAAATCCGTTTCGTGTCGTTTGCGTTTCTGTCAGTTGATGACGGAAACTTCTGCTTTCACAAGCATGTAGTAAACACGGTCTCCGATGTACTGGTCGCCGTTGTTGTATCCGTCCGTCAGGTTTACATAGTATAGGGTCGTAAAGTCATCAGCGTTAAAATTCACTGTTACAGATTCTGTGTCGTACTCGTAAAAATACTTTCCGGGATTTGCCTTCATGTCGGCTATGACAGCGGCTCTGTTTGCAGCCGAAGCCGTCTCGGTAGAGAAAAGCGCATGGGAGCGGAGATAGGGGTGTCCTTTCATGTAAGCCATCTGAGCAAAGTTCACAGGCCACACCCAGTAGACCTCAACCGTATAATGATCGCCGTCGGATTCCACGTGTTTGTCAGACGCATGAGCGGCGAGGTTGTATTCAATGGTGTTATCCGAAAGCTGGTTGGAATAGTAGTAACCGTTGTCGCTGTAAGTGCGGTTAAGGAAGAACAGAATGTGTCCGCTGAGCAGCAGTTCAACTTCATCCGAATCTGCGGGATCTATCGGAGCAGGATCCCCGTTGTTATCAACGCCAAGGTAGAGATAGTCAAAGTCAATTCTGAACTCATCGATTCCCGAGTCGACAACAATGTCAAAGCTAATCTTTCCGTAGGATCCGGGAGATATCTTTCCGGGGTCCGGAGGCACTGGTGTTTCATCCTGCATCTCGCAAACGATGGATCTGTAGGTGCTTGTGGTCTTGGCAAGTTTTTTGGTGCCGTAATTCGTATCCAGGTACTCGACAATAGAAGCATCCGCAGCATAGTGCGAAACCTGGTCTCCGCTCACGGCAAGGTCAAACTCATAATCAAAAGGCTGAACCTCCATACCGCTCGCACTGACATCCTTGTTCGCGGCGAACCACGCCACCGTCTTATTGATCCCGAAAAGCGCGGCGAAAAGAACTATGCCTGTCACGACGGCAAGCAACAGCGACGAAAGAAGTTCCTTATGTTTCTTTGAAAGGTTGACCAGAAAATTTTTCATTTTTCCGCCTTTTTCTTTTCAGTTTCCAAGCCGCCTTTCGGCACGCTTTTTAGCTTCAGTAAAAGATCATTTTTGGGCGATGTGACCCGTTCCTCGGACTATCGCCAATGAGCCGTACCGTAAGCATCGTACGGAAAAATGTTTTTTATACACTGCGGTAGAAAATTGTTTAATCTGTTCCAAATCAAAACGCATTTGAAACCTTCTCGCAGCTGTGACTTGAAGGCATAAAAACCACCCATCACACACCGATTCATTATATCACAGGTGTTATATAATAATCAACTTTTATTTACTTTTGTATATTTTAAAGCAATATTAAGGATTCTCCCAATTTATTGCAGATTTTGACCCGCAAAAAGCCCTATACTTTCACCTCTTCCCCGCTTCTGAACCTGACCGTTATATCGTCATGGTCCGTCACAGTCAGACACTCCGCCAAGCTGTACCAGGCGTCCTCATAAAACTCGCTCACAAGCGCATCGCGACCGAAATATTCCCTCAAAAAACTTGCTGTGGTTTCCCGCCTTGCCCTCTTCTCGCCAATCTCTTTTGATATGGCAAAAAGCCTTGATTTTAGCGCAGTAAGCCTCTCTTGATCAGGCAAGGAATCGCCAATAGAAGCCCTCTCAATCCTTCCGGCCTCATCCTCCAATACATTCTTTTCGCCCTCAAGGACACCGGTTCCGAACAACGCCTCGTTTATCTCTAAAAATGCGTTAATTATTCGATTTCTGTACCTTGCGGCAAGCTTGTCAAAAGCCCTGACAAAAGCAGTCTTGATTTCGCTCTCGGTGACGGCAGGAGGAGCACAGTTGGGCTTGTCCTTGGCGTATTTGCGATTGCACCGCCAAACCAGCTTTTCGTGCCCGGTCCTTGGCGCCCAGACCACCGGCCCGTACCAGCCGCCGCAGTCATTGCACCTGATTCTCTTGGAGAAAACCTTGTTGCCGCCTCGCTTGAGCTCGGCGCCCTCCCGCTTGGCGATTTCAGTCTGGACCCGTTCAAAAACATCAGGACTTACAATGGGCTCGTGGTGGCCGCTGATGTAGAACTGCTGGAGCTCGCCCTCGTTCTTGGCCCGTTCCTTGGTCAAAAAGTCCTTGGAATAGGTCTTTTGGCACAGTGCGTCCCCCTTGTACTTTTCGTTCTGCAGAATGCTGTAGATGGTCGTGGGATACCACCGCTTCTTGCCCTCCGAGAACTCGATACCCTCCGCCTCCAGGGTGACGCCAATCTGATATGGCGAGAACCCCTGCAGATACATCCCGTAGATCCGCCGGACAAGCCTCGCCTGCTCCCGGTTCACCACCATCTCGCCGCCGGGCCCCTTGTCGTAGCCCAGGAACACCTTGTATGGCACCCAGGAGCGCCCTTTCCGCATGCTCTCCCGCATCCCCCAGGTCACATTCTCCGAAATGCTGCGGGACTCCTCCTGAGCCAGGGACGACATAATCGTAATCAAAAGCTCGCCCTTCCCGTCCAGTGTCCAGATGTTCTCCTTCTCAAAGTACACCTCCGTGCCCTTCTCCTTCAGCCTCCTGATGGTGGTCAAGCTGTCAATGGTATTCCTTGCAAACCTGCTCACCGACTTTGTCACGATAAGGTCGATCTTGCCGTCAAGGGCATCCCTGATCATCCTGTTGAACCCCGTCCGGTGCTTCGTACTGGTCCCCGTGATCCCCTCGTCGGTGTACACGCCCACAAACTCCCAGTCGCTCCTGGCCTTGATGTACCCCGTGTAATACTCCACCTGGGCTTCGTAGGACGTCTGCTGCTCGTCCCTGTCCGTGGACACCCGGGCATACCCCGCCACCTTCCTCTTCGCCGCAGCCGCCGCCTCCTCCGCCTTCTCTTTCACAATCTTTTTTGCATTTATCACTCTGACCTCAGCCATCTAAAAACGCCTCCTTTTATTCCCAACACGCCAATCTACTCACCGTAAAACAGCCCGCCGATCACCGCCGGAAACTCCTCCAGCAGCATCCTCACGGCGCGCCTGAAATCCTCTTCCTCCAGGATGCCCTCGTCCCGCATCTTATCGGCAATTTCCACCGCCGCCCAAAAGCAGACCTCATCCCGCATCTCATCCTCGCCAAGAACCATGCCCATCCCCCTCTCTCGTTGTTTTTCGCTCACTTTTTCGTTTTATCGACCTTTTCCGCGCCGCATTTTCCGCTGCGCTACGCCTTCAGACTTTTCCAAACCGTTTGTAAATCTTATTCAAAGCTTTTCCCGTGGTATTTCAAGTATATTATTTTCTTGTTGAGGTTTAAAGCCTGACAGCCCGCAAACCTCGCGGCGCCCGCCTCTGCCGCCAAGGCAGTTAAGTAGTGAAGGCGGAGAAGGTTCTCAATGAACA
>CACZNV010000150.1 GCA_902782645.1 uncultured Ruminococcus sp.
AGTCCGTCGCCAAACAGGTTGAGAGACAAAACGATGAGAGAAACCACAACTGCAGGGATAAGAAGCCTGTAGAAGTAGCTGTGTATACCGTTCAGTGCGTCATTGGCGAGTGAACCGAGGGAAGGCATTGGCGCGTTGACGCCAAGGCCCAGGAATGAGAGGTAGCTCTCGGTAAAGATTGCGTTCGGAATCTGGAGCGCCGTGGAGATGAAAATAACACTCACACAGTTGGGTATGAGGTGCTTTCTTATAATCCAGCCGCCCTTTGCGCCTGATGCCTTGGCGGAAAGCACATATTCCTGCTCTCTCAGCGAAAGGATCTGGCCGCGGACAAGTCTTGCCATGGATACCCAGTAAAGGAGCGCAAACACGATGAAAAGACTTATGATGTTGCTTCCGATACCCTGCAGGAAGGTTCCGTTCATCACATCGCCAAGGGCCTCCTTCAAGACCGCAGCGAGCAGTATGACCATGAGCATATCCGGCAGAGCGTAGATTATGTCCACGATTCTCATCAGGATGAGGTCAACCACACCGCCAAAGTATCCCGATATCGAACCTATCAACAATCCTATGATAAGGACTATGATACTTGCAAAGAAACCTACGGCAAGGGAAATTCTCGTTCCGTACACAACGCGGATAAAATAGTCTCTTCCCTGTGCGTCGGTGCCGAAAATGTGGGGGAATATCTTTTCACCCTCTTCCATACGAGCCTTCTCCGTTGCACCGTATTCGAAAGGTTTGAGATTCGAGTACGAATTGTCAACAGGATAGGGGAACTTGTTTCCCAGCTGCTGTTCATAACCGTAGGGCCAGAACATCGGCAATATAATTGAAGACAAAGTGATGATAACTATGATGAAAAAACTGACCACAGCCACTTTATTCCTCATAAGGCGCTTAACGCCGTCCTTGAAGAATGTGGATGAGGGGCGCATTTTGACCATGTATGCCTTGTCTTCTTCGGAGGCGGGCAGGAAAGAGTCCACATTCACATGCATTGTAAAAGGATTTTTCTTCATATCCATGTTGTGCACCTCCTCAGTCAAAGCTTATACGCGGATCGACGACCTTGTACATAAGATCTCCGATGAGGTTCATTATAACTATCAGCATTGCCAGCACAATGGTTGTTCCCATGATAAGCGTATAGTCACGGTCTGTGATACTCGTGACAAACTTACTTCCAATGCCCGGAATACCGAAAATTTTCTCAATAACAAGCGAACCTGTGACGATGTAGGCGAGCATAGGTCCGAAATAGGTGATGACCGGAATGAGAGAATTCTTGAGTGCATGACCGAAAATGATTTTTCCTCCGGAAACACCCTTGGCCTTCGCCGTCCTGATGTAGTCCTGTCCGAGAACATCCAGCATCGACGATCTGGTAAGCCTCGTGATATAGGAAAGAGGATACAGGGCCAGGGTGACGATCGGCATGATATAGCCCTTCCAGCTGGTGCCGAATGCGGGAAGCCATTTTAAATGAAAGGAGAATAGGTACAGCAGCAAAGATCCCATGATAAACGACGGCAGGGAGACAAACATCGTGCTGAATACCATGATAATCCTGTCGATGATTTTGTTTCTGTGAATAGCCGCCAATGCGCCAAGCGTAACGCCGATGATAAGCGCAGTGAATGCAGCAGTGAGACCCACGGCAGCGGATGTTTTTAGCCCGTCGCCGATTATCTCGGTCACAGTCTGACCCTTGTGCTTGAGGGAGGGACCGAAGTCAAATTTGGTTATAATATCCTTCAGATATGTGCCGTATTGAACAATCACCGGCTTATCAAGACCGTATTTAGCCTCAAGTGCTGCTTGAGCTGTGTCTGAAAGAGCTTTCTCCCGGAGGAATGGTCCTCCCGGCACGGCACGCATGACGAAGAAGGTTATTGTGATAATAACCCAGACCGTCAGCAGTGCCAATCCTATACGCTTCAGTATATACGCCAGCGTTTTTGTTTTCATTCCCGTTCTTTTCCTTCCCGTATCGCAAAACGGCAGTTCACGCCGAAATGCGATAAATTCACCTTTTGTGTCATTCGTGTCATTAACAGCAAACCCCGTGTTTTTCCAAACATAATGTTTAAAACACCATCATGTTTTATCGGAAAAGCATCCCTTCCGTAGAGCACCATTCTGTAATGGGTGTATTATACCCAAAAAATCCGGTTTGTCAACAGCGCCGCCTGAGAAAGAGTTACAAGAGCGATTTCAACGCACTTTAGCGCACAAAATTGCAAAAAAAAACGCGCTTTAGCATACGAAAGCGCGTTCTTATATATTATTTTAAATATTCAGCCTTTCATTTTATCATCTAAACTTGATGCTATCCGCACTGTGTTTATTGCGTCTCCGCCGTAGAAGTCGGCGCCCATTGTCCTTGCGTATTCCTCCGTCAGGACCGCGCCTCCCACTATCACTTTTATTCCGGGTATCTTCTCGTGGAGAAGCTTTACTGTTTTTTCCATTGCCGGCACCGTGGTTGTCATCAGAGCGCTGAGGCCCACTATGGGAGCGCCTGTTCTCAGCGCCGCCTCAAGCACAGTCTCCGCGGGGACGTTTCTCCCCAGATCGGTGACATCAAAGCCGTAGTTTTCAAGCAAAAGTTTAACTATGTTCTTTCCGATGTCGTGGATGTCCCCCTCAACCGTTGCGATGACGAAGGGACACCTTGTGGGTTTCATGCCTGCGGGGTATGAGGCCTTGATGACGTCGAAGGCGGCTGTGGCGCTGGCGGCGCTAAGAAGCAGCTGTGGCAGGAACATGGTGCCCTTTTCAAAGCCTGCGCCCACCTCGTTGAGTGCGGGAATGATGCCGTTGTTTATTATGTCGAGGGACTCCGCCTTGCCTATCATTGATTTTACTGCCGCAGCGGATTCGTCCTTAAGTCCCTTAATGACTGCCCTGCGGAGAGCATCCATGCCCCCGTCAGCTTTTTCGGGAGCCTGTCCGGTTTTTCCGGCGCCGCCGGAAGCCGGGGTGCCTGCAGGTTTTTTTTCTTCAAAAGCGCTTTGGAGCGCCTCTTTCTGAAAGCTTCTTGCCTTTTCGATAAACAGGTCAAAGTTTCTGACGCAGCCCCCGTCAACGAAGTCTCTGTAGGCTTCCATGGTTTTTTCGGAGTTTACATTGGCGATGGCGGCGTCAAGACCGCAGCCCATGGCAATTCCGAGGAAGCGGGCGTTCAGGTTCTCTCTGTCCGGCAGGCCGAAGGATACATTCGACACGCCAAGGACAGTCTTGCAGCCCAGCTCAGTCTTTATCTTATGGAGGGTCGAAAGAGTGGTTTCCGCAGCCTCCGGTTCGGCGCTGACAGCCATGGTGAGGGCGTCAAACACAATGTCCCGCCTGTTTATTCCCAGGGATTCCGCTTTTTCGACAATTCTCCGGGCGATGAGAAGCCTTCCGTCGCTTGTCTCCGGTATACCCTTCTCGTCAAGGCACAGCGCCACCACAACGCCGCCGTATTTGGCCGCAAGAGGCAGTATAACCTCCATGCTGTCGGCCCGGCCGTTCACCGAGTTGATCATGGGCTTTCCGTTGTACCTTCTCAGGGCCCTCTCCATCGCCGCAGGATTGGCGGTGTCGATCTGAAGGGGCAGCCGGGTCGCAACCATGAGGTTTTCCGTCACCTCTTCCAGCATTGCCGGCTCGTCGATTCCGGGCAGACCCACGTTGACGTCCAGCAGGTGAGCCCCGTTCTGTTCCTGAGTTATTCCTTCGTTTACGATAAAATCAATATCGTGCTCCGTGAGGGCCTGCTTGAAACGCTTCTTGCCGGTGGGATTGATTCTCTCGCCAATGAGCACAGGCGCCTTGCCGATTTCCACAGCTTTTGCAAAAGACGAAACCACCGTGCGGTTGTGACAAGGTCTTTTTGAGGTGTTTGCGGCTTTGACATTGGCGTTTTCCCTTACACTGTCCGCAAGAAGTTTTATATATTCGGGAGTCGTGCCGCAGCAGCCGCCAAGGACTTTAACCCCCTTCTCCGCAAAGCTTATCATCTGCTCTGCAAACAGGTCAGCCGGTATGTCAAAAACAGGCTTTCCGCCGGAAATAGACGGAAGTCCCGCATTGGGCTTCAAAACCACAGGCAGCTCCGAGCACTCGAGGTACTTGTTTATCACGTGGGACAGCCTGTCAGGGCCGTAGGAACAGTTTATTCCCACAGCGTCCGCGCCAAGGCCCTCCAGCATTGGAATAAGGGCCTCAGGCATAGCGCCGGTGAGAAGTCTTCCGTCCTCGCCGTAGGAGTTGGAAACGATGACAGGAAGGCTGCAGTTTTCCTTGACGGCAAGCAGCGCCGCCTTTGTCTCATAGGAGTCGCTGAACGTTTCAAGCATCACAAGGTCTGCGCCGCATGATGCGCCGATTTTCACGACCTCCGCAAAGGCCTTCACCGCATCCTCAAAATCCAGGTCTCCGTAAGGCTTAAGCAGTTTCCCCGTGGGGCCCATGTCAAGTGCAATGAAAAGGTTTTCCTTTCCCTCCGCCAGGGCCATATCCCTCGCCTTGGCGACGCACTGAACACCTGCCCTAATAATCGCTTCAAGCTCTTCCCTGCCGTATTTCAGGGGGTTTGCGCCGAATGTGTTTGACGCCACAACGTTGCTTCCGGCGTCAAAATAGCTCTTGTGCAGCTTTATAACGGTTTCCGGTTCCTTCAGATTCAGCCTCTCCGGAAGCTCGCCGGGCTTCAGCGCAGTCTCCTGCAGCATGGTGCCGGTGGCACCGTCAAGGATGACCGTATTCGATTTCAAAAAATCTCTGAAAGTCATTTTGTTTTAATGGTTGCCCGGCCGCCTTTGGAGGCCGGGGCGGCCGTTTTCTTTACCCTAAAAACGGCTTTAAATTGGCAAGTATTTTTTCCGCCACATCCGGTTTGTTCATGGTGTACACGTGGACGTGCTTGATGCCGTTGGCGAAAAGATCGATTATCTGGTCTGTTGCGTAAACAATGCCCGCCTGTTTCATGGCTTCAGGCGATGCGCCGAATTTGTCCACCAGGCTCTTGAACCTCTGGGGCATGAATGAGCCGGAAAGCTTGATGGCCCGCATAACCTGATTTGCATTGGTGATGGGCATGATTCCGGGCAGGACCGGTACGCTGATGCCGGCGCCAAGGGCCTTGTAAATGAAGTTGTAGAGCAGGTTATTCTCGAAAATCATCTGGGTGACCAGAAAATCGCAGCCCGCATCCACCTTCTCCTTGAGGAATTTGAGGTCCTCCGCCTGATTTTTGCTTTCCGGGTGCACCTCCGGGTAGCAGGCGCCGCCAATGCAAAACTCAAGCCCGCTTTCCTTTATGTCCTTCACCAGCTCCGTGGCGTATCTGTAGTCCCATTTGGATCTGTCTCTTGCCTCAAGTTCGGGAGTGAGGTCCCCCCGGAGAGCCATTATATTGTCAATGCCCGCGTTTTTAATCGCTTTGATCTGCTCTCTTACCGTCTCTCTTGACGATGATACACAGGTGAGGTGAGCCATGCTCTCAACGCCTATGTTTTTCTTGATATCATTGGCGATGTCGAGAGTATACCTGCTGGTTCCGCCGCCTGCGCCGTAGGTGACGCTGACAAACGAGGGTCTGAGCGCCGCAATCTTTTCGGTGGCATCCTTTACATCCTCAAAAAGCGTCTCGTTTTTAGGCGGAAACACCTCAAAAGAGACTGACCTTCCTTCCTTTTTCAGGATATCGGATATTTTCATGACTTTGACCTCCGGTTTTACTTGCAAACCGCCTTAAGCAGGCTGCAAGATTAAGGATTATAATAAAACAAGCGGGGGAATTCAAGGAAGGTTTCGTTTCAATCGGCTCTTTCGCCAAGGCCGGGGCTGTGATATAATGGGGAAAAGTAATTCCGAAAGAGAAGGTATTATCATGGATATTGTCAAAAAGCACAGAATCATCATCGACACCGATACGGGAGGAGATGACGCAGCGGCATTGATTCTTGCCGTGAAGAGTCCCGATGTGGAAATCCTTGGCGTCACTGTCGCAGCCGGCAACGTTTCTCTCGATCAGGCTGTCAAAAACGCTTTTTCCGCCCTGGAAGCTGCAGGTTCAACCGCCAAGGTCTACCCCGGCGCCGCCAAGCCCCTCTCCGGAGAGGACAGGGAAACATTCAGCGTTTATGGCAGCGACGGTATGGGCGATGCGGGAATCGTCAACCCGAAGGGAAAGCCCCGGAAGGAGCACGCCGTTGACTTCATTTTAAGAACAGTCAAGGCAAACCCCGGAGAGATTGAAATCGTCGCTCTGGGTCCTGTCACCAATATCGCCCTTGCGATACAGAAGGACAGAGAGACCATGCTTAAGGTAAAAAGGATACTGTCAATGGGGACAGCCGGTTTCGGGCCCGGAAATGCGACACCTGTCGCAGAATTCAACGTCTACAAGGACGCCCCCGCATATAAAATGATGCTGGAGCTTGGCGTGCCCGTGACCGTTCTCGGTCTCGACATGGATGACGAGCCCACCTGGACCTCTGAGCGCATGTGGAAGAAGATGCTGAAAGGCAGCCCCCTCCAGGTGTTCATCGCAAAAGCTACCGGCAAGCTTCTCGAATTCAAAAAAGGCAACGGCATCAACGCCATAGACCTGCCCGACGCAGTGGCAATGGCAACCCTGGTGTGGCCCGATTTCGTGCAAGAAACCGCCAAGTGCTACGGCAGCTGCATCACCGAGCCCGGCGAAACCTACGGCATGGTCATTTTCTACAAGGAAGGCTTCACGTACGACTCGATGCCCAAAATCGGGAAATGCAACGTATCCGTGGTCACGAAGGCCAAAAAGAGTACCTTTGTTAAACGCCTCAATGAGGTGCTGGCGCAGCAGTAAGGAGATTAAACGATGGAACAAAACGATAAAATAGTTGTCGACAACGAGCGCTACAGGAAGCTGGTGCTTCTCCACTCCAACGATATGCACGGCGACTTTCTGTCCGAGAACATCGACAATAAACTCATTGGCGGTGTCTCCATGCTGTCGGGCTACATCAACAAGGTGAAGGAGGAGGAGCCCAACACGCTCTATTGCATTGCCGGCGACATGTTCAGGGGCTCTGTCATCGATTCCGAGTACAAAGGAATTTCGACCATAGAAATAATGAACATGCTTTCGCCCGATGTGGTCACCCTGGGAAATCACGAGGTGGACTACGGCGTTTCACACTTGCTGTTTCTGGAAAAATGCGCCAAATTCCCAATCATCAACGCGAATCTTCACATAAAAACGAATCACGCCCGTCTGTTCAAGCCCTACCTCATCAAAGAGATTGGCGGCATGAAGATACTGTTCATTGGCATCATCACCGAGCTTGTTATCAAGCAGGCCAAAAACGACGGCCTTGTGGGAACCTTCGTCAACATCAGCGAGGCGGCGGATGAGATCGGCCGCATCTGCAATGCCTACAACTCCATTGACATCGATTTCACGGTTCTCCTCACCCATATCGGATTTGACGAGGACAAAAAGCTTGCGGAGCTTCTGGACCCTGCGTGGGGCGTTGACGTCATCATTGGCGGTCACTCGCACACGTTCCTCGAGGAAGCCGAAAAAGTCAACGACGTTCTGATAGTTCAGGCGGGCACCGGAACCGACCAGATCGGCCGTTTTGACCTGATAATCGATACCGAAAACAACTGCGTCGCCGATTACAAATGGAGAAGCGTCCCTATAAATGCGGACAACTGCCCCGTTGACGAGAACATTGCCGAGCTGATAAAGAGCTACAAGAACCAGACCGACAAGAAATACTGCCGCGTCATCACGCGCTTCAACCGCAAGCTCACACATCCCACAAGGACTCAGGAGACCGCTCTCGGCGACCTGCTCGCGGACGCTCTCAAGCGCAGCCTCGGCCTTGACATCATGCTTCTCGGTTCCGGCAGCATCCGCACAGAGGAGCTTGGCCCTATCGTCATGTTCGGCGACCTCATCACGGCCTTCCCTTACGATGACGACGTGTTTATGGTCAAGGTGACAGGCGCCCAGCTGAAGCACATGATCAAGCACACGCTGCGGGACGAGGTCTGGGAAGGAGCCCACACAGAGTTCTACCAGTACTCCGAGGGCCTACACATGGTCTACTCGCGCAAGGATCACGCGTTCAAGGAGTTCACTTTCAACGGCGAAGAAGTTGCCGACGACCGCATGTTCAACATCGGTCTCCAGCTTTTCCACTACAACAACATGATCGACTCGTTCGACATCACGCCCGAAGAGGTACTCGCCAATGCGCCCCGCCGCACTCTCACAACGTCCTGCCGCGACGTCATTGAGGAATACCTTTCCGAGAACCAGCACCTTGACAGAGAGGTCGGCGACAGGCTGATCATCGAGTGACAATGGCAGCTTTAAGCTGATTGCGCTGCTCTGAACCGGACGAGGCGGGGATTGCTCCCCGCCTCGCTTCTTTATTGTTGTCGCATTATTGCAACGGCATAGGTTATTATAGGGCAAACAATTGCTTAAAATCATCGCGGTCGCGAAGAGGATCAAACAACTCTCGCGACAGATGCTCTTTGAAATCCTGTGTATTCGTCGTCATTCCGCTCCGGCCCGTGTTTTCGGGATCTAATACGGTCTTATTCAGAATTGCGCATGTAAAAGGCACCTTAGAGCCCTTCTTCATTGCATCTATCTCATCTCTTGCAACGGCGTGATAATAAGCTTTTTTCAAATACTCAATGGCTTCTTCAAACTGACCGGAGACCGTATAACAGCATGCCTGATCTACATAATTCCTCCACAGAAAGCTGTGAAAGCCCACATAATTGCCGTCATCGATGATCGTTTTTATAATCGTTTCCGCAGCTTTCAAACACACCAGGTTTTTCCTTCTATACTCAAGGTCTAAGACTATACGCTCAAGATCATCAAGCACTATTTCCTGAATGTTTTTCTCCGCCGCTTCTCCTTTCAGGCAGAACTTAAGAAGTTCCCTTTGTACTGTCGGATTCGGCTGCATCTTTGCATATTTGACCGCTTCATCATTCCTTCCAAGCATCGGAAGACTAAGTGCAAGACCCTGCAGTGCATCGTCTCTGCGATCTATATCATCCGGACAGTTTTCCAAAAGCGTTTCATAACGCTTAACAGCGCTTTCATAAAGTGATGTCCATTCTTCGGAATGCTCTTCTAAATGATGATCAGCGTAATATATTTCGGCATCGGCAAGCCAACTGAGATATTCGTAGTTATCCGGAAACTCTGCATGGGCTTCTTTTGCTGCGGCATATCTTTCTGCCACATCACCGGTGTCCCAGCTGTTTCCCCAGCGCTCCCGCAATTCACGCTCTCTTTTGTCATTTTCCGACTCTGACAGCCCAAAAAGCTCATCTGCTGATATTTTGAAGAATCTCGCAATAGGTGCAATCATTGAAATATCAGGAGCGGTGGTCCCGCACTCCCATTTGCTGACCGTCTGATATGCAACACCTAGAATGTCGGCAAGTTGTTCCTGCGTCATGTCAGCACGTTTTCGCAGTTCCTTGATTTTTGTTCCTATATTGTACATGTGTATCTCCTCTTTAACAGTTGATTTGGAGCTGTGCACCGCTTCTGTTGACAGTTTAATGAAAATGAATCGCCAATGCAATAACGTGTTTTAAGAGAATTTCTCGCTTGGCAAGCGAATATTTTGTAAATGCGTTCTGATTTTGCAGACAAGTGCAGTCCATTTCCGTGGCCCCTTGAACCTGTGTGGAGTCGCCGCCACACGGACGTTATGCCGGTGAAAAAACTACAGGGAGCCGTCATTGTATACTATTATTTTCCCGGTGATTTTGTTATAATGGATAACAAGATTATTTACTCCAACGGGAGTTGTTATGAAAGGCTTTTGCGAAAAGAAATTCACTTCTATGCTTATGTCCGGCACATTCACCAAAGCGGTGATGTATCTGATGCTGCTCAGTGATAGCATCATTGCCGGCTACTTCATAGGCAAGTCGGGTGTTGCCGGCATCAACGCAATCACACCGCTGACTGCCATTGTCACCTTCTTCGGTGATTTGGTTTCGACCGGTGTCGGAATCGTTTTCACCCGCGAGGTCGGCGCAATGAAAAAGCGCCGGGCAGATGAGATCTACGGGCAAGGCCTCATTATCAGCATCGGGGTCGGACTGATCTCCGCGCTGTTGGTCTTCTTTTTCCAAAACATCTATTTCAGCGTGAGCGGCATTACGGGAGAAATTCTGGACAAAGCGCTGGAGTATTACCGTTTTCTCCCTATTAACGCGTTTCTTACCATCGTTATCTTCTATCTTGAACAGATGGTTTTCAGCGACGGAGACGAGCTTATCAACAATATCTGCTACGGTTTTCAGATTGGCGGGAACATACTCTGCTCAATCATTCTTACCAGATTTTTCGGAATGACGGGTATCATCCTTGGTTCCGTGATTGGAAACACGCTCGGTATCCTTACCTGCATTGTTCACTTTTTCCGGAAGAAAAACACTCTGCACTTTGTATGGCATCTGTCCTTTAAGGATTTTCTGTTGACTTCGAGATACAGTATCGTGGATTCTTCCGTTTATATCTGCTGGGGGATCATGGACTACGTTATGATCGGCTTTATTTCGCGTAATTACGGCGATTCCGGTCTGATCGCGCTCGCAGTAGTCGTAAGTCTTATCGAGTTCGGAGTCGTCATGGACGGCGTGGGAATGGCGATGCAGCCGCTAATAGGCACCTATTTCGGCGAAAAGAATCACATGTTGATTAAAAGAGTCATGCATTCCGGCATAAAGGCTGCCGTGATAGAAGGTGCCGTGGCGACCCTGCTTATAATGATCTTTGCTCCTCAGTTCTGCGGTCTGTTCGGCGTGACCGAAGGCGAAGCGCTTGCTTCAGCGGTAACGGCCATCCGCATCGTATGTCTCGGGTTCATATTCTGCAGTACAGTGTCTCTTACCACCTCCTACTATATGCTTATAGACCGCATTGGCATGGCAACCTGCATCGCCTGCTTCCAGAATGGTTTGCTGTACATTCTCCTTCCGATAGCAGGATCCCTTCTTTTCGGAATAAACGGATTGTGGGCGGGCTTTGCAGTCGCTCCGGTGCTGACGCTCCTCTGCGCATTTTTGTTTGTGTATAAGCGTTTTGGCAAGGACAATTTCCCGTTTTTACTTAAAGACATGAAGTCGGAAATCGTCATTTTAGACGACGTCCTTACGCCTGCGACTGCGTCTGCATTATCCGAAAGAGTTGCGGAAAGTCTGCTTTCGCATCAGTATCCGAAAGACGTCGCCAATCTTGCGGCGCTGTTTACCGAAGAAATCGGGCTGACCGTTCTTGACGTCAACAAACAGTCGAAAAAACCGGTGTTGGTTGAGCTTTCGCTTTTCTTTGAAGACGATCACGTTCTGATCATAGAGCGTGATTCCGGAAAACTGTTCGATCTGACCGATCCGGACGCTGAGATCAAGGGACTGAGCGGATTCATATTAAGCCGTCTGATGGAAGCACACGATGAAAAAGCTTATCTCGTGACCACCGGATATAACCGGAATATGATCCGTTTCTCTCGGACGGAATTGGAGGGAAAGCTTTATGAACGTATATGATTTCGACGGAACGATATTCCCGTCGGACTGTTCTGTAGGTTTCTGCATCTGGTGCATGAACCGCCATCCCAAACTGTGGTTCACATTTGCC
>CACZNV010000151.1 GCA_902782645.1 uncultured Ruminococcus sp.
ATTCGTCGTAAGACTCCTTATTCTCATTTTCCCGCTCTCTTCGCCATCCCGGTTTCCCTGCGGCTTGCGTAAAGAGCCTTAAATCTTCGTTTTCCTCAGATGTAGCCTTTGGCGCAGAGGTATTCTGCCATCAGTACCGCTCCGCCGGCGGCTCCTCTCAAAGTATTGTGGGCCATTCCGACAAACTTGTAGTCGTACTGCGTATCGGGTCTCAGTCTTCCGAGGGATACGCTCATACCGCCGTCATTGTCCCTGTCGAGCTTCGTCTGAGGTCTGTTGTCTTCCCTGAAATATCTGAGGAATTTTTCAGGCGATGACGGGAGGCCCAGACCGGTTGCTTCGTTGGTATAATTTTCCCACAAATCTATGATTTCGTCAAGAGCCGGTTTTTGTTTAAACTTCACGAAAACTGCGCCCATGTGGCCGTCTGTTACGGGAACTCTGATGCACTGAGCGGTGAAGGACATGCTCCTGTCCGGAACGATTTCGCCGTTTTCAATCTTGCCGAAAAGCTTGAGGGGTTCGATTTCGGATTTCTCCTCCTCGCCGCCAATGTAAGGAATCACATTGTCGATCATCTCAGGCCACGACTCGAAGGTCTTGCCTGCGCCGGATATTGCCTGGTATGTGCAAACCAGCACCTTGTCGATACCGAATTTACGAAGCGGCTGGAGAGCCGGAACGTATGTCTGGAGGGAGCAGTTTGACTTGACGGCAATGAATCCTCTCTTTGTACCGAGACGCTTTCTCTGGAAAGGAATGATTCCCGCGTGCTCAGGGTTGATCTCAGGAACGATCATAGGCACATCGGGCACAAGTCTGTTGGCGCTGTTGTTTGAAATTACCGGGCACTCGCGCTTTGCGTAAGCCTCCTCGAGAGCGCGGATTTCATCTTTCTTCATATCCACCGCGCAGAAAACAAAATCAACAGACCCTGCAATCTCATTCATATCGGCTGTGGCGTCTTTCAGAACGACATCCCTGTATTTTTCAGGCATTGGCGTGGAAATTCTCCATCTGCCCTCAACAGCCTCGCCGTAGGTTTTCCCGGCAGACCTTCCGCTGGCAGCAAGAACTTTTACGTCAAACCAGGGGTGATTGGCGAGAATCGCAAGGAATCTCTGTCCCACCATACCTGTCGCACCTATGACACCAACATTGTATTTTTTCAAATCCAGCACCTCTTTTCAAAGAGCGTATACATAAGACCGTATGCGCGGCGATTTTATGTGTTCCGCGGGTCCGGTGTTCTCCGCCCCCGAAACAATCGCTAAATTTGTATGTTAGCATTACACCGTTTCGTTGTCAACAATTTTCATAAGCCGCCAATGAATCTCCGCCAAGCTGAAATTCTGCCTGCCCGGGCCATTTTTTGGTGGAGAAGTTCACCGGATTTTTGTATAATGGAATAAGATTCAACAGCGGGCGTTTTTGCCCGAACGGAGGTTTATATGTCAATGTCTGAAATAGTTGTTAAGCGGATCGACGTTTCAAAGGATAACGTTGTTCTGACCCTGAGCGGAGACCCCGGAAGCTGCGTTGCCGTGTCTCTGTACTCCCCTGCCGTTGGAGAGAGACTTCTCCTCGGAAATTTCAACGTTCCGGTAAAAGATAATAAGCTTTTCATCGAAAGGTTTGCAACCGGACGGGACGGAGCTTTTCTCAGGTATGAAACGCCTTTCAAAGGCCCTGTTTTTGCCTCACACATAGAGCCCGAATTCGATTACGGATACCCGGAAGGTCTTTCGAAAAAAGGTCTTCAGATAAGCGACCCTGTGGACGCGGAGATTCTTGGCGTCAAGCACACCGCAATTAACGTTGCAATCACCGACATAATGCTGAAAACCCCCTCGGAATCCACGGAGCCTTTCGAGTTCGACGGTTACACATACTATATCGACATGGACCAGATCCGCTCCTACGACAAAAAGTTCAGCGAGTTCACAAAGCGTGGCATACTGGTGAACCTTATTCTTCTCTGCGGAAAACATTGGCAGAAACAGGTGCCCGAGGAGATGAAGTCCATACTGCTTCACCCCGACTACAACGACGAGGGCACGCTTTCGGCGTTTAATGTTGTGACCGATGAGGGCATCCGCTGGTATCAGGCCTTTGTGACATACCTTGCGAGGAGGTACGGTGACCCCTCCTCCGAAAACGGCAGAATCTACGGCATGATTGTCTCAAACGAGGTCCAGTCCCAATGGATATGGGGCAATGCCGGCGAAAAGACCTGCGCCGAATTCGCAAGGCACTACACAATGGCCATGCGCGAGGCGGAGGTTGCCGCAGCATCAGTATCATCGGCAATCAGGGTCTACTGCTCTCTTGATCACTTCTGGGGGCAGGCAATGGATCCGTCCCGCCCCACCCGCTTCTACGGAGCTCTGGAGCTGCTCTCGGAGATTCGCAAAATCGCCAAGGCAGAGGGTGACTTCTACTACAACATCGCCCACCACCCCTATCCCCAGGACCTTTCCATGCCCGACTTCTGGAACGACACCACAGCAACGGAAGACGAAAATACCGTCCGCATCACCTTCAAAAACCTGGAGGTGCTTGCCGCTTTCATCTACAAGGAAGAAAACCTTTTCGAAGGCAAAAGGCGCCGCATAATTCTTTCCGAACAGGGCTTCAACTCAAAATGGACGCCCGAATCCGAGATACTCCAGGCAACCGCCTACGGCAGGGCCTACCGCAAGGTCATGGAGATTCCGGAGATTGACTCCTTCATTCTCCACGCCCATAGGGACAACAAGGAAGAGTTCGGACTTAACCTTGGCGTGTGGCGCAGAAAGCCTGACTCCAACGAAATTGACGGGCCCAAGCCTATCTACTACCTCATGAAGGCAATAGATACCGTTGACGACACAGGCCATTATGTCTGGCAGAGATTTTAAGAGGACAATGTAAAAAACCGCCAATATGATCTACAAACTGATTGCCTCAATTATAATAAGCAGGCTTTTCAAGAGGCCCGGCGAGAAAAAAGTCCGGAAAGAAAACGATAAATACCTGAAAAAACTCGTTAAAAGCGGACGGAGCGAACTTGCAGGGACCTTCCGTCATGCCGACGAAGCCCTTGACGCTTTATCCCCCGAGGAGATTTACATTGAGTCCTTCGACGGCACGAAGCTCTACGGCCGCCTCTTTACCGCCTCCCCGGCCTCAAGCATAACCTTTGTTCTCCTGCACGGCTACAAGGGTTCCGGAGGCAAAAATTTCATACTTCAGTTTGACACGTTAAAATCCCTTGGCGCCAACATCCTTGTGGTGGACGAGCGCGCCCACGGAAGAAGCGGAGGCAAATACATCACCTTCGGCGTCAAAGAGCGTTTCGACGCCGAAGAATGGGTCAAATTTCTTCTCTCCCGCAACGAAAACGCCAAGGTCATCCTCTACGGCATTTCCATGGGCGCCTCAACCGCCCTCGCCGCCTCAACCCTTCCCGCAGTAAAAAGTGCCCTTTGCGGCATCATTGCCGACTGCGGTTTCACATCTCCTGCCGACGAGTTCTGTTACCTTGCCGTATTCCGCGGCAAAGAGGCACCGAAAAAGTTCATTGAAAAAGCCAGCAGGGTCGTTGAGAAAAAGGCGGACTTCTCCACAACGGCTTTCACAACCCTCGATTCGGTTTCAAAGCTCTCGGTTCCCGCCCTGTTCGTTCACGGCGAAAACGACAGATTCGTTCCCAAGGAATTCACCGTCAGGAACTACGAAGCCTGCACCTCCCCCTACAAGCGCCTCCTTTTCGTCCCGAATGCAGCCCACGCCGGCTCCTTCTACCACGCCAAGGAGGCCTACACGGAAGAGCTCAAAGCCCTCTTTTTCGAAGCCGCCAAGCAGTAACCCCTGCCTCTTTGAACACCCCCTCAGGCAAAAAAACTGTTGATTTACCTTTTCCCTTGTGATAAAATCCAGTAGCGGTCGCGAGGAGATTGCGTTATCGCCTCCCCGCAGCCAATCCCCGCCAATGTGGCTCAGGGGTAGAGCAATTCACTCGTAATGAATAGGTCG
>CACZNV010000152.1 GCA_902782645.1 uncultured Ruminococcus sp.
GATTTCAAAATGTGTTGCAGCGGAAGCTGTGAACTACGCAGCTGAGATGTCTTATCAAAAGGCTATTGATAGAGTTGGTGTAAACATTTTTTCTGTTGACTTTACCAAACTAAAGTGTTAAAATAAAAACGTGTTATCTTTTCGGGAGCTCCGGCAGCTTTTGAGATAACAGTATAACCGGTCAGAAAAGGAGCAATCGGTGAAATGAATGCGGAAAAAGACGAATCCGTTTTAAAACTGCTTGAGGCGATCTCGCTGCTTCAGAACAGCGATGAGACTGCGGAGTTTTTGAAAGACCTTTGTACCATTGGCGAGATCAGCAGCATGGCCAGGCGCTTTGAGGCGGCGGTTATGCTTTATAACGGCGAAAATTATGTTGACGTGTCCGAAAAAACAGGCATCAGCACCGCAACCATAAGTCGCGTGAGCAAGTGCCTCAAACAGAAGGGCGGCTATGTAAAAATAATCGAAAGAATGAAAGACAAGACCTCAAAGGACAACAAATGAGGCCTTGAAACTTGGACAAGAAAAAGAGTTTTTATGGAAATCAACATTGACATTTTATCTAAAAGTGAACAGCTTGCGCTTGCGCTCAGGACTCTTTACGCAAAAAACGGTTACTCGTATTACCGTATGAGCAGATTTGAGGAGCTGGAGCTTTATACAGGCAACAGGGATTTTCTTGTTTCGCCTGATATTCTTACTTTTACGGACAAAAACGGAAGACTCATGGCGCTTAAGCCTGACGTCACACTTTCAATCGTTAAGAGCAGAAAGGACGACCCCGATGTCCTTGACAAGCTGTGCTACAGCGAAAGCGTTTTCCGTGTGCCCAAGGAGGCGGACTCCTTCAGGGAAATATCTCAGACAGGCGTCGAGTGCATCGGCAATGTCACAGACGACGACATCGCGGACGTGACCCTTCTTGCAAGCAGAAGCCTGGACATAGTTTCCGGGGACAATGTGCTGGTGATTTCAGACCTTGACATTTTAAACAGGCTGATAACGGCGACTTCGGAAAACAGCGAGGTCCAGAAGATGCTCATCAGGCTTGCGGGTCAGAAAAACGTCGACGCCATTAAGAAGCTTGCCCAAAGCGGCGAGATCAATCAGGAGGCCTCGGAGACGCTGGAGTCACTGCTTATGCTCACCGGGTCAAACACCGAGGTGCTGGAAAAGCTTGGCGGCATCTGCGAAAAGGCGGGCTGCAGCGATCTTTACGAATCATTCGCCGATACATTCGGGAAGGTTTCGAAGAAAATCGGCGAAAACACATCCAAGCTCAGAATCGATTTTTCGGTTACGGGCGATCTTAAGTACTACAACGGAATTGTTTTCTGCGGCTTTGTAAAAGGCGTCCATACGCGGCTCCTGAGCGGCGGAAGATATGACGGACTTATGGCAAAATTAGGCAAAAAATCAAAGGCCATAGGCTTTGCGGTGAGAACCGACATCGGCAGGTTTTAAAGGAGGAGCGTTATGGAAGATTATCTGAGTGTAGCTCTTCCGAAGGGAAGACTTGGCGAGAAGGTGCTTGCACTTTTCAGAAAAGCAGGCATTGCCGATATAGATATCGCCAATGTGGGCAGGAAGCTTTGCATCGAGGACGAGGCCGCAAAGCTCCGGTTTATACTGGTGAAGCCCTACGATTCCGCTGTTTTTGTTGAGCGGGGAGCGGCTGACATTGGCGTGTGCGGCTACGATGTTCTCGTGGAGCAGCATTCGGACGTGTACGAGCTGCTTGACCTGGGTTTCGGAAAATGTGCAATGTGCGTGGCGGCGCCTAAAGACTTCAAGGACGAACCTGCAAGACCGCTGAGGGTCGCAACCAAGTACGCCTGCGCGGCGGAGGAATTTTTCGCATCAAAGGGCAGGGACATCGACATCATCAAGCTCAACGGTTCCATCGAGCCGGCGCCGATTCTGGGCCTCTCGGACGTGATATTTGACATTGTGGAGACCGGAAGCACTCTCAAGGAGAACCATCTGGAGGTGGTGGAGAAGGCGTTTGACATCAGCGCCAGATTTATCGCCAATAAATCCTCCTACAATTTCAAAAACGCTGAAATAATGAGGATAACAAAGCTGCTGGCGGAGGCCGCAACTGAAATATAGGAGCAAAAATGAAGATTTACAAAGGTTTTGAAAAAGAAGCCAAAGATATACTGGATCAGAGGTTTAAGAAGACAAATGTCGCAGAAATCGTTTCCGGCGTCATCGCCAATGTTGTGGAAAACGGCGACAGAGCGGTCCTTGAATACACCGAAAAATTCGACAAAGTAAAGCTCGACTCCCTTAGGGTTTCGGAAGCTGAAATTGCGGAGGCTAAAAAGAGCGTCGATCCCGAATTCATCAGGGTGCTTGAGAGAGCTGCCGCCAATATCCGGGAGTTCCACAGCGCCCAGGTGAGGGAAGGGTTTGCACTGAAGAACAGGCCGGGCGTTGTTCTGGGTCAGAAGGTGCTGCCCCTCGAGCGGGTAGGCATCTATGTGCCCGGCGGCACGGCGGCTTATCCTTCGACGGTTCTTATGAACACTATACCCGCCAAGATCGCGGGTGTAAAAGACATATTCATTGTTTCACCTCCCGGACCTGACGGCAAGGTTAAGCCCGAAATCGTGGCAGCGGCGATGGTTGCCGGCGCCGACGCTATTTTTAAGGTGGGAGGCGCCCAGGCTGTGGCAGCTCTTGCCTACGGAACCGAAACCATACCGAAGGTCGACAAGATCGTGGGCCCCGGCAATGCGTTTGTGGCCGAGGCGAAGCGCCAGGTATTCGGCAAGGTGGCCATCGACATGATCGCGGGCCCCAGCGAGATACTCGTGATAGCAGATGATAAGGCGTCGCCGGAAATAATCGCGGCCGACCTGCTTTCCCAGGCCGAGCACGACAGACTGGCGGCTTCAATCCTTGTCACCACATCGGAAAAGGTGGCTGAGGAGACGGCTATAGAAGTCTCGGTGCAGCTTGAGAAGCTTCCCAGGAAGGAAATCGCGGGGGCTTCCATCGAAAACTTCTGCATCATATGCGTCTGCAAAGACCTTGGCGAGGCCATTGACGTCGCCAATGAAATCGCCCCTGAGCACCTGGAGCTCCTTGTGGACAACCCC
>CACZNV010000153.1 GCA_902782645.1 uncultured Ruminococcus sp.
AGCGAGGGAGCTCTTTCCTGAGCCGCTGACCCCCGTAAAGACCACAAGCTTGTCTCTCGGGATTCTCACGTCAATATCCTTGAGGTTGTTTTCTCTGGCACCTCTTATAACGATTTCGTCCTGCATAATGTAACCTGTAACCTTGATTTTATGCGCAAAAATGCGCCTGTTTTACTGTTCTGAAACTTTTAAGCCACATGCGGGCCTGATATTTTTCAAAGTCCCGCTGCCTTCTTGAAATCCTTCAGGCAGTCCCTTGCCCTTGCGGCAAGCTCAAACTCCATCTCCGCGGCGTAGGACATCATGACATCCCTGAGCATCTCAACGCAGACCTCAGGGGGCACAGAGTCGTTGATTGACGGCAGCAGCTTTGCGGCGTTTGCATAAACGTCCTGAAGAGTTTTGACAGCGTCCTGTCTTTTGCCGGAGGGCATGCCCCTGCTTCCCTTCGGAAGTCTTCTTTCCGAAGGATCCTCGGAGGTTGCGGACTCGATTATCCTTGCCACGTTCTTTTTGACGGTTTGAGGGGTGATTCCGTTGGCGTCGTTGTATTCCTTCTGAAGCTTTCTCCGCCTGTTGGTCTCGTCTATGGCGCTGCGCATGGAGTCGGTGATTTCGTCCGCATACATTATGACGGTTCCGGAGGCGTTTCTCGCGGCTCTTCCAATGGTCTGTATGAGGGAAGTCTCGCTTCTTAAGAAGCCCTCTTTATCGGCGTCGAGTATCGCCACCAGGGAAACCTCGGGTATGTCAAGGCCCTCTCTGAGCAGGTTTATACCCACCAGCACATCGAACACGCCAAGCCTCAAGTCTCTTATAATCTCCATTCGCTCAGTGGTCTGAACGTCCGAGTGGAGGTACCTGACCTTGATGCCGAGCTTTGCAAAATAATCCGTGAGGCTCTCCGCCATCTTCTTTGTGAGGGTGGTGACAAGGATTCTCTCGTTCAGTTTTGTCCTCTTCCTGATTTCCTCGATGAGGTCGTCCACCTGGTTTTCAACGGGTCTCACGAATATTTCGGGATCCGGCAGCCCTGTGGGCCTTATGACCTGCTCAACAATCCTTGAGGCAAGATTTCTTTCGTATTCAGCAGGTGTGGCGCTGACGTACACGGTCTGGTGTATCTTGGAATTAAACTCTGTGAAGTTAAGGGGTCTGTTGTCGTAGGCCGAAGGGAGCCTGAAGCCGTAGTCTATGAGGGAGGTTTTTCTTGCCCTGTCGCCGTTGTACATAGCCCTTATTTGGGGTACCGTAGCGTGGGATTCGTCTATAAAAAGGATAAAATCCTCAGGGAAGTAGTCGATGAGCGTCTTTGGCGGTACGCCCTCTGCCCTTCCGCTGATATGTCTTGAGTAGTTCTCGATGCCCTGGCAGAAGCCCGTCTCCCGGAGCATTTCCACGTCATATCTTGTCCTCTGCTCTATTCTTTCCGCCTCCAGAGGCTTTCCGGCCGCCTTGAACCATTCAACCCTCTCCTCCATCTCTTCAAGGATGGTCTCCGTGGCTCGCATAAGTTTTTCGGTCTTTGTGGCATAGTGGGACGCAGGGAATATGGCCACGTGGGACCTTGACCCGATGATTTCGCCCGTCACCACGTCAATCTCCGTGATTCTGTCTATCTCGTCCCCGAAGAACTCAATTCTGATAAGGTGGGTGGACATATCGGAGGGTATGACCTCGATGACGTCGCCCCTCACCCTGAACCTGTTTCTCTGAAGGTCAAGGTCGTTTCTCTCGTAGCGCATGTCCACCAGCTTTACAATCACCTCGTCCCGGTCCTTCGTCATCCCCGGTCTCAGAGAAAGCATCAGGTCGATGTAGTCCTCCGGATCGCCAAGGCCGTAAATGCAGGATACGCTGGCCACAATGATCACGTCACGCCTCTCAAAGAGAGCCGCCGTTGCCGAGTGCCTCAAGCGGTCGATCTCGTCATTTATCATTGCGTCCTTTTCGATGTAAGTGTCCGAAGCCGCAATATATGCCTCAGGCTGGTAGTAGTCATAATAAGATACAAAATACTCCACGCAGTTTTCCGGAAAGAATTCTCTGAATTCCGAGCAGAGCTGCGCTGCCAGTGTTTTGTTGTGGGCAATTACAAGAGCCGGTCTTCCCGCCTTGGCGATTACGTTGGCCATGGTGAAGGTCTTTCCGGAGCCTGTGACGCCAAGGAGAACCTGTGCCTTTTCCCCCTTCATTATGCCCTCGACAAGGGAATCGATGGCCTGAGGCTGGTCTCCGGTCGGTTTAAAAGGTGATTTAAGTTTGAACTCAGACATGTCAGACTCTTTAAATCAGGCGAACCATTCGCCCGTGCAGATTGTCTCGCAGGGACCGGTCATCATGACGGAACCGCCGTCCCAGAATATATCAAGGTCGCCGCCAAGGAGTTTCACCTTGACCATGCCCTTTTCCACCCTGCCCGTCTTAATGGCCGCCACAGCAGCTGCGCAGGCGCCTGTTCCGCAGGCCATGGTCTCCCCGGAGCCTCTCTCCCAGACTCTCATGCTCACCGTGTGCCTGTCAACGGGAATCACAAACTCCGTGTTGACGCTCTCCGGAAAGGCCTCCGACTTTTCAAAAGCGGGTCCGATTTTTTCAATCTCGAAACCGCCAAGGGAATCCAGACAAAGGGGCTTTTCGTTTGCAAATACCACGCAGTGAGGGTTGCCCATGGACACAGGCACCACGTCATATGTATCTTTAAGGACGGTCAATTTTCCGTCTTTCAGTTCTTTTACGGGAATCTTTTCGGCTTCAAATACCGGGCGGCCCATATCCACGGTGGCTGCGGTGCAAACGCCGCCTTCACAGCTGAGTTTCAGCCGCCTTAGACCCGACAAGGTCATGATGTCGACCTCTGTTTTCCCGCCGGTGAGGCCTCTGTCGTAGATGTACTTGCCAACGCAGCGTATGCCGTTGCCGCACATCTTGCCTCTTGAGCCATCGGCGTTGTAAATGTCCATGGTGAACAGGCCCTCCGCATTTTTACCGATGAGGATGAGCCCGTCCGCACCTATTCCCTTGTGCCTGTCGCTGACCTTTACGGAGACCTCGGAGGGATTATTCACAGTTTCCTCTTCAGTGTAGACATAAATGTAATCGTTTCCGATACCATGCATCTTGGTAAATTTCAACTTGCAGGCCCCCTTTCAGGCAGCCACGGCCCTGCGTGCAATAATATGCGGACCGCATTGGCGTGTTATATTTCAGTTTTCGTTATTGATCAGTGCCTCGATGACGTCGGACACAGGCTTTGTGCCCTCGCACTCGAACAGTTCAATCATGCCCTTGTCGCACGCGGCTGCAAGTTTCGGATCGATCGGTATCTTGGCCACCGTTTTGATGCCGAACTGCTCAGCTGTTTTCTCGACGCTGCTCTCGCCGAAGATGGAATGCTTTCCGCCGCACTCGGGGCAGACGAAATATGACATGTTCTCCACGATTCCCAGCACCGGTATCTTCATGATGTCAGCCATTTTTACGGCTTTTCCCACAATCATCGAAACAAGCTCTTGAGGCGAAGTTACCACCACTATGCCGTCAACGGGCAGGGACTGGAAAACAGTCAGCGGCACATCCCCGGTTCCGGGAGGCATGTCCACAAACATAAAGTCCACATCTTCCCAGATGACGTCGGTCCAGAACTGCTTTACGGCTCCGGCGATAACAGGTCCCCTCCATATGACAGGGTCCGTCTCGTTTTCAAGGAGCAGGTTTGTTGACATAACTTCAATGCCTGTTCTCGAGAGCACCGGGTAGATTCCCATGTTGTCGGAAGTGGCATTGCCGGTGATGCCGAAAAGCTTCGGGATGGAAGGGCCGGTGACGTCAGCGTCAAGAATGCCAACGTTGTAGCCTCTTCTTCTCATCTCTACAGCCAGCATCGATGTTACTAGGGACTTGCCAACGCCGCCCTTTCCGCTCACAACGCCAATGACTTTCTTTATTTCGCTGAGCTGGTTCATAGGCGCAAGAAAGCTGTTGCTGCTTTCCGCGTCGCCGCACTTTGAAGCGCAATTATCGCAATCATGATTGCATGATTCACTCATTTCATTAACCTCCGTTATCTGGAAAACTTTTCCCTCACGCAGCGAAGGAACTTTTCCGCAGCTCCGTATTCATCTATTTTTTCAACAATTTCGCCGTTTTCAAAAATCAGGAAACAGCCCTTTCCTCCTGCAAGGCCTATATCAGCCTCTCTCGCCTCACCGGGCCCGTTCACTGCGCAGCCCATGACGGCAATCTTCACAGGCTTTTTGAAAAAGCCTTCGTTTTCCATTTTTTCAAGACCTCTTTCGACGGTCTCGGCAATATTAATGAGGTCAACCTCCGTTCTCCCGCAGGTGGGACAGGAGGTGAAATCCACCATTTTTCTGCCGCCAAGAGAAAGAGCCCTCAAAACATCCTTTGCAACCCTCACTTCTTCCGCAGGGTCGCCCGTGAGGGAAACCCTCACCGTGTCTCCGATCCCAAGGGAGAGGATGGCTCCAAGTCCAACGCAGGACTTGATTGTACCGCCCCTCACCGTTCCGGCCTCAGTTATTCCCACATGGAGCGGATAGTTGAATCTTTCTGCAGTCAGCCTGTAGGCCTCAAGTGAGGTGTTTACGTCGGAAGCTTTTATTGAAATCACGATGTCGTGAAAATCCGCATCCTCTAAAATCTTAACATGCCCCGCGGCGCTCTCAAAAAGAGCCTGTGCAGAAGGACCGCCGTATTTTTCCAGCAGCTTCTTTTCCACGGAGCCGCTGTTCACGCCAATCCTTATGGGCACATTGGCGGCTTTGCACTTTTCCGTCACCGCCAGGGTGTTTTCAAAGGAGCCTA
>CACZNV010000154.1 GCA_902782645.1 uncultured Ruminococcus sp.
AAGCAAGTCGGGTCTCACCCGCAAAAACAGTTCAAAAATCAAGTTTTTCCCTAAATTTAGTCTTTAGAAGTTACTAAAAAGGCAATGCTTGCCCTCCTTTCCGATTTTTCAATTCAAAAAAGTTCGATATAAATCTTTTGTTTAAGCTAACATGCGGCCTCGCAATTGGATATCTGCCCACAGGCAGTCTACTCCTATTCTGTAAGAATGTCAACAAAGAAGAATGGGTGCTATTCGTTGTTTAAATGCCTCGTGTCACCAGCCTGTGTCACCAGCCGAAGGTCCTTATGAAATATGCCGGAGTGCAGCTCCAGGCGTGGCAGTAGCTGTTCATGGCCACGGAGCCGTAGGGAGAGGCGTCGGGATGCCCCGGCACGAAAACTTCGGGGAAGCAGTCGCAGCCCTTGGCGAGCATGCCGCCCCAGTACTCCTTGATTAAATGAAAAGCTTCGTCTTTGAGACCGGACCTAATCAGGGCATCTATGAAATAGTGCATTGCGTAAGGGGTGACGGGGCTTACAAGGTCTTTCCTGCGGAGAGTCTCGCCCATGACTGAGGCGTTTTCCGCAGGATCAAGGACGCCCGCAAGGACCGCCCACATCTGGGAATGGACCGAAAGCTGACCGGAGGAGGTGCAAAAGAGCTTTTCGGAGGGGTCATACATTGCCGCCAAGGCCTCCGAAACGGTTTCGATCTCCCGCCTGAGGGTCTCCTTCTGCGCCTCTGTCCCTGCAATTTCAGCCAGGTACAGGGCCTCTTTGAGCATGAAGACCAGTATGCCCAGGGCGGCGCAGGACTTGTCAAGGGAGGGGCACCAGTCTATAAAGTACATATTTACGGGGGCTCTCCGGCCCTCTTTTTCAAACCCTTCAAATGCGATTTCGGTCTGTCTGAAGGCAACGGGCCAGAGCTCTTCTACCACGTCCTTGCGGCCTGCTGCCCTGAAATAATCCGCCAATACGCCTGCAAAAAACAGTGCGTAGTCGTGAAGAATCCATGACTGGCCCCGGAGAACGGGCTCCTGAAAAACAGCTGAGGAAAGGCAGCCGTCTTCATGGGGAAGGCCCGCGAAAAGGTAGAGGCATCGCAGCACGAGATCGTTGTTTTTGAAGGTGCAGTAGTTGGTCTTTGCCTGAAGATAAAGGTCTCCGAGCCATAGCCTCCTGTCCCGCTTCGGACCGTCTTCGAAAACCGTCTGCATGCAGTTTTTCAGCGTGAGGAGGGCGACCCTGTCAATCTCTTTGAGAAGGGGGTCGGTGCCGGCCGGAAGAGGCGCGGGCTTTGAGTCATCTGCAGAGGTGACGGTGCGGACAAAACAGTCCTTGTAGCTCACTGCGTAGCTTGTATTGGCGGGAAACGTGATCTTTACGTAGCGGAAGGCGTATCTGCGGGGCAGCTCCAGGGGCTCGTAAGGGTTGTCGGCAAAGACTGTCTGCACCTGGAACCAGGAGCGGGACATGCCTCCCGTGTAAACCTCCTCTGTGTCCTCGCAGAGGTTTTCGTAAAACTTGAATTCCACGGCAAGGGGCGAGTCGGCGGTGTCGCCGCCGGGCTTTTCCACGTTGACGGCAAGTGTTATGTAGCCCACAACGTGGGTGCCGAAGTCAAGCATAAAACTGTCGCCGTCCCGCATTGTCCTGCCTTCGGGAATGCCGGAGACGGGCCTTGCAATGCTTTCCCGGATGACGGGCATGAGATCGTAAGCTTTTTTAAGAAAATCCATTTTCAGCGCTCTTTTCTGTTTGTCTTTTTTCCCTTTTTTACCGATAAAACAGCCGCTCCCGCCAGCGCTGTGGCGGAGGCTGCCGCGAAGCCGGAGGTCAAAACTCCGCCGCAGCCTTTGGATTTTTTGGATGCATTGGCGGTGTCGGAGCCCGAAGGCGTGGTTCCCGCGGTAAAACAGTATTTGAACCTTCCGCCGGGGGCGGTGTCGCCAAGGGTGTACAGCTCAAGGGGATCGCTGCCGTCACTGAGGTTGTTGTCAGCCCATTTGAAGTTTAAAACGAAGGGCTCTCCGGACTTGATGCCCAGGGCCTCGAGGGGGATGCGGAGCTGAAGCACATTGGCGTCAACCTT
This sequence comes from uncultured Ruminococcus sp., assembly GCA_902782645.1. GTDB lineage: Bacteria > Bacillota > Clostridia > UBA1212 > UBA1212 > UBA1212. The sequence continues at coordinate 2,077 of CACZNV010000154.1, forward strand.
CATGTCGCAGTCCCCTGCCTTTTCCCAGTTCCAGCCTCCCGTTGAGCGCTCAAGGACTGCCTTGCCGGATGTGCCGGGGCTCTTTCGGTTGACAATATAGTTAAACGATTCCCAGGAGGGCAGATTTGTTTTTTTCCCTCCGCAGGACTCGAGATCGATGAGAAGCCTCATCCACAGGTCATCGGTGGCGGGCGTCAGATCCTCCGCGGTCTCCGCTCTGAAGTAGACATAATTTGCGTCATAGGAGGCCTTGGCGGATACGATGTCGTTCCTGCCGCTGCTGTCCTTGTATTCGTAATATTTGCCTGTTTCCTGGTTTTTATATCCTTTGGAGTCTCTGTCAAAGGTGTCGCCGGGGTAGCTCTCGTATACGGTCGAGACTTCTTCCCAGCCCGCACCCGTCTCAATGTCCACCGTTACGGGTCTGTCAGTGACCTGAGCCGCGGGGACTCCTTTGTAGCGCCTTATATATCTGACAAGCTGGTAGTAATAATTGTCCTTGAGGTCGCCTTTGGAAGGCTCGATGTCACGGCTGAACTCGTCGCTGAAGTTGTCGGGGAAAGCGTTCTTTACGCCCCAGAAGTCCTCAAACCTGCCTGCGACCCCTTCGTTCCAGCCTGTCACCCAGATAAACTCCGGGTCCACGTCAAGGGCATACTCCCACTGTTCCTCGAAATATGCTCCAAGGAGCTTGGCGTTTTCCCTCTTGTCGTAGTCGCCGGTGGAAGGTCTGTAGTGGCGCCCGAAGACCTTGTATTTATCGTTGTTCATCGCTGTGAGATGGGTCTCGGCGCACCAGTTGTGTGCGATTGCAACCGCAACCTGCTCCGGTGTGCCGTCCGGGTTCCTGTTTATAAGCTGGGGCGTTGTGGAAATCCAGTTCCAAAGCTGAAAACTGTCGGTGACCTCGCTTTGAATTGCGCCCATTACGATGGGGTTGCCGTTTTCGTCCTGAACCTGCACGTGGTCCTGGGACTGGGCGTGGTTTATGACCCGGTAGTTGAAAAAGTCGTATATCTCTTTGTCTTCGGCTTTGCTGAGGTTCAGCCTTCCGGGGTATCCCACCATGAGGGGCTTGCCTTTCCAGTAAAACCAAAGCTCCCGGTAGAGGCCGTCTTTGTAGATGTTTTTGTAGATCTCCCGCAGCTGAACGGCAACGTCGTTGTAGTCGAACATCGGCAGCATGAAGGAGATTTTAGGCACATTCACGCCGTCGGCCCTTGCCTGAGACCACACTTTCAGGAGCACGAGCACGTCTTCGATGAATGTGGCCGTGCCGTTTGTATTGTCGAAAAACACCGCGTCAACGCCTGCATCGGCAAGCATCTCCGCCTGGCGCCTGAGCACCCACTCGTCCGAGCTCCTATAGTAACCCCACACCGGTTCGTTCCAGTGGTAGCAGCCCGCATTCCCCCAAAGCTTGCTGGAGTAGTCGTTTCTGATCTCCGGGTGTTCCTTCAGAATCTCGGTTATATTTCGGGTGCCCATGCCGGCGTTGCTGCTGTGCCATGTGTGGAAGAAAAGTCCCACGGTCTTGTTTTTCCTCTCGGTGGAGGTGTAGGAGTTTCCGACGGTCCTTCCCAGCATGTCCGTGGCCACCCATGTCCCCTGGGAAGTCACAAGCTTCACGTTGTTTTCAGAAACGCCGCCAAGGCCTCCCGACGGGTCCTTAAACGAAACTCTTGCGTAAAGATTTCCCGTTCTCACCGACGCGTTGTAATAGGTCCTTGCCTCTGAAGAGGGCTCTGAACCGATCCTGAGCCTGACCTTGCCGTCAATGTTTTTTATGACGCCAATGTACTCACCTGCCGGCGCCTGACAAGCAAGCCCGGCCCAGCCGCCGGCGCTTAAATTGTCGCATTTTTGCGAGTAAAGCGCTTTGCCGCGAAGGGACTCGCCGTAGCATCCGAGCCATTTGTACAGCTCGAGGGTCACGGTGCCTGCGCCGGAGGACGCATTGGCGATGTAAACTTCGAAGGTCTCAATGCCGCCATTTGGAGCAAACTGGACCGCATAGGTGTTTCCGTCCGCCTTCTCCGCGGACAGGCCCGAATCCGGGTCGCAAAATTCCCTGTAGTTTTCTGCAGCCATAGTATTCAATACACCTCCGGGGTAAAACGCGGAAAAGGCCGCCGCAAGAGCGATCAGCCACGCAACTGTAGATCTGAGAAATCCTTTTTTCATCTTTTAAATGTCACAACCGTTCTTTTATGCTGACCGGGGAACGCAGACCCCGCTTTTTTACTGTTTTGATTTTATCATTTTTCGCCACTCAGGGCAACACGGAGAGCCCGGCGGGCAGAGGTGTTTTATCACTTAAAACGGGTTTTTTTGAAAGAGGCAAAGTTGTATAATGAAGACAAAGGCGCCCCGGAAATGAACCGCGGCAGTTTCATTGGTTGCAAAGAGGATATGAAAGAATTGAAAGGCTTAAAACTTTTTAAAAGAGGATTTGCCGCACTGACTGCTGCGGCAATGCTGATCGTGTGCCTTGTCACCGCGGCAGGAGCGGAAAGCGTGAGAAGCGCACAGCTTTGGTACGACAAGTACGTAAATCAGGATTACGACGAGATTTCTCCCGGCATGAGCGTGCAGTATCAGATAAGCACCAACGTTTCCGTGAAATCCGTCACCCTGAGCTTCTACATGAACGGGGGCAGCGGAGATGGCCTCGAGTTTACCGCAAGGGTGTACAAATGGAAGCAGAACATAATGAAAACACTGGCTGAAGAACCTGTTTTCACTCAAAAATGTGTGTCTTTCGAGGATGATTCACTGGGGCTCCAGTACGGCGTCAGGTGTGACATTGGCGGCAGCGGTCTCGAGAAGGGCGAGTACGTTTATGAATTTGAAAACGACTCGGATAAATATGTTTATGTTGAAAGACGGCTCCCTTCGCCCCTTGGCGTTAAATCATATCTTGCCGGAAGGGGCTACTACGGCTCTTTTGTCGGTGCAATCGAATTCGGGGAGGAAACCAAGAATCCTTTCAAACTTACATCCGAAAACATTGATCTGGTTTACAACGAACCGCCGGAGGAACCCGTGCTTGCGGAGGACAGCGCCATAGTGACGCTCAATGTGGACTCCACCAAGTGGGGGGCCGTTGACGGCCTCGGAAGAACATTGCCGGACAGCAGCTCCACAGGCGCAAAAAAGGACAAGCTTGTGGGAATCTTTTACTGGACCTGGCACATGGGCAACCGCTCGGAAAGAGGACCCAGAAATATAAACAATATACTTGAGCAATACCCGGAGGCCACGAACGACTACAACCACGAGATCTGGTCCAAGACGGAAGGGGCAAACTTCTGGAACGAGCCCATCTGGGGCTACTACATCGAGTCCGACGACTACGTTTTGAGGAAGCACGCGGAGCTGCTTGCCGATGCGGGAATCGACTTTGTTCTGTTCGACTGCACCAACAGCGACCTTGTCTGGACGGATGCGTATATGAACCTTCTAAAAGTCTGGTCAAAAGCCCGGGAGGACGGGGTCAACACCCCGAAAATAGGTTTCATGATGCAGTTCGGCTACAGCGGCAACACCCGTTCGTCCCTCTGGCAGGTCTACACCAAAATCTACAGGGACGGACTTTACAACGACCTCTGGTTCTATCTTGACGGAAAACCGATGGTCATGGCCTATGAAACGGGCCTTGATCCGAATGTGGGCAACGAGGCCGAGCTCCTTACATTCTTTACCTTCAGGCACCCGGTGGCAAGCTATTTCGCTGAGGACGGCACCGACGACAGCTGGGGCTGGCTCAGCGCCTACCCCCAGGCCTGCTACTACAACGAGGACGGCACCGTTGAGATGACCACGGTAGGCATCGCCCAGAACGCAAACTACGAGACCCAGAGCCTCAGCGCCATGAACAGCGGCAAAAACATGGGCAGATCCTATGCGGGGCAGAAAAACTATTCCTACAGCTACACCTACAGAGGCAGGAGGATAGTTGTCGATTCAAAAATCGAAAACAGCAAGCTGTACGGCCGCAACTTCCAGGAACAGTGGGACTACGCAATCGCCAAGGACCCCGAAATCATATTCGTGACCGGCTGGAACGAGTGGATAATGGGCAGGTACGACGTGTGGTGCGGCGTGGAAAACGCTTTCCCCGACCAGTGCAACGACGAAAACTCCAGGGATATCGAACCCACGAAGGGCGATCTCAAAGATTACTATTACTACCAGCTCGTCTCAAATGTGAGAAGGTTTAAAGGCTCGTCGCAGATTGACGTCCAGCCCGGTAAGAAGACAATAGATATATCGGGGAGCACTGACCAGTGGAACGACCCGAACATTGTGACCTACAACCACTACGCCAACAACACCCTCGAGCGCAACAACAAAGGCTTCGGCGAGCACGTCTACGTCAACGACGGCCTGCGCAACGACTTCATTCAGGCCAAAGTCTCCTACGACAGCGAAAATATATGGTTCTACGTCAAGACCAAGGATGCAGTGACTCCCTGCGAAGACTCTGACTGGATGACCCTTCTCATAGATGCGGGGGCTGCGACCAAAAACTCCAAGGACTGGGAAGAGTTTGAGTACATTATAGGCCGCCAAGGCACCACGGACATCACAATGGTCCTCGAAAAAAGCACCGGGAGCTGGAACTGGGAGACTGTCGCCAATGTGAAATACGTTGTCAGCGGAAACGAGATGGTGATCGAGGTTCCGAGAAAGCTGCTGGGAAACGCCGGCAAGACCCTGGACTTCGGCTTCAAATGGTGCGACGATAACCTTAAGGACGGGGACATCATGAACCTATACACCGACGGTGACACAGCCCCGGGCGGCAGATTTGTTTTCAGATTTGCCACAAAACCAAAGAGCGCCAAAAAGGGCTGCGGCGGAAGCGCCGCCGGCGGCCTTGCAGTTCTCCTGCCCGTCGCTTTTGCGGCCGCCGCGGTCCTTTTGGTCAGACGGAAAAAGACATCCGCAAAGTGATATTTCAATGTGTTTTTCATAGATTTTAGCCTAAAAAGCAGCGGTTTTCGCGCAAAACCGCTGCTTTTTGGCGTTGAAGAGGCGGTTGAATGCCTTGGCGGCACTCAAAGAGCACCCCTTGAAAAAATAATTTGCGCGCCTCTTGATATTGTTGTAAAATGAAATGTTTGTAAAAGAATAAGCTTTCTTTTTACGGGAGGTTATATGGCTAAAGTAACTTTTGATATAGACAGATGTAAGGGTTGCAAACACTGCGTTGTTGCCTGCCCGAAAAAAATCGTCGTCATCCGTGAGGACGTTCTCAACAAGAACGGTTATCACCCTGCGGGTGTTCTTGAGATGGAAAAATGCATCGGCTGCGCATCGTGCGCTACAATGTGCCCCGACTGCGTTATTACCGTAGAAAGGTAAGGAGGCGGCACTATGAGTGAAAGAATTCTTATGAAGGGCAACGAAGTTATTGCCGAGGCTGCGCTGAGAGCGGGCTGCAGGCACTACTTTGGATATCCTATCACCCCTCAGACCGAGGTTGCCCATTACATGGCTAAGAAAATGGAACAGCTTGGCGGCACTTTCGTCCAGGCTGAGAGCGAGGTCGCCGCAATCAACATGGTTTACGGTGCGGCCAGCGCAGGCGTGAGAGCTATGACATCCTCGTCAAGCCCCGGCATCTCCCTGAAGCAGGAGGGTATTTCATACTCCGCAGGTTCGGAGCTTCCGATGGTCATCATCGACATCGTAAGATGCGGCCCCGGCCTTGGCGGTATCCTTCCGGCACAGTGCGACTATTTCCAGATGGTCAAGGGCGGCGGACACGGCGACTATCACCTTCCCGTTCTTGCTCCCTGCAGCGTTCAGGAGATGTATGAGCTCGTCGTTGAGGCGTTTAACATTGCCGACAAGTACAGAAACCCTGTCGTCGTTATGGGCGACGGCTACCTGGGACAGATGATGGAAGCGGTCACCTTCAGAGATGAGGAACCGATCTACAAGGCTGACAAATCCGAGTGGGCGGCCTGCGGCAGCAAGCTGGAGAGACCTCACCACACCATCACGTCAATCTACATCGAGGCAGACGTTCTCGAGGCTCACGTAAACAAACTTCAGAAGAAGTACGCCGAAATCACCGCCAATGAAACCCGCGTTGAAGAGTTCAACTGCGAAGGCGCCGACATCATCGTGACCGCTTACGGAACCATCTCCAGAATTGTGAAGAACGTTATCAAGGATGCGGAAAAAGAGGGCATCAAGGTGGGTCTCATCAGGCCTATCACACTTTGGCCGTTCCCGTCCGAGTCGTACGCAAAATATGCCGACAAGGTCAAGAGCTTCCTTTGCGTTGAAATGAGCGCAGGTCAGATGATCGAGGACGTCAAACTTGCCGTCAACGGTAAAAACGAAGTCAGGTTCTACGGAAGAACAGGCGGAAACGTTCCTTCCCAGAGCGAGATTTTAGAGCAGGTCCGCGCAATCGCGGCACAGAAGTAAGGAGGCGAGCAACATGGCTATAGTTTTTCAGAAACCCCACGCGCTCACAGATAAGCCGTTTCATTACTGCCCCGGATGCACCCACGGACTGATCCACCGCCTTGTGGCAGAGGTTATTGACGAGCTCGGCATCGAAGGAACCACCGTCGGCGTGGCAAGCGTCGGCTGCACATACAACAGCTACGAATATTTCAACTGCGACATGGTCCAGGCAGCTCACGGAAGAGCTCCGGCAGTCGCCACAGGACTCAGAAGGTCCCTCCCCGACAGACAGATTTTCACATACCAGGGCGACGGCGACCTTGCCGCTATCGGTACGGCTGAGATCGTTCACGCCGCCACCAGAGGCGAAAAGATCACCACAATCTTCGTAAACAACGCAATCTACGGTATGACAAGCGGCCAGATGGCTCCTACCACCCTCGTGGGCCAGGTCACAACCACAACGCCTTTCGGCAGAAAGCCTGAGCTCCACGGCTACCCCGTAAGAGTCTCCGAGATGCTCTCCACCCTCGAAGGCGCCGTATATGTTGAGCGCGTTGCCGTAAACAATGTCGCCAATGTAAAGAAGGCAAAAGCCGCCATCAAGAAGGCCTTCAAAGTCCAGATGGCAGGCCTCGGTTTCTCCATCGTTGAAGTTCTTTCAATCTGCCCCACCAACTGGGGTATGAATCCGCAGAAGTCCCTCGAATGGCTCGAACAGAACATGATGGAGCACTACCCGCTCGGCAATTTCAAGGGCAAGGACCTGGAGGTGTGATATGCAAGAGATCATTTTAGCCGGATTCGGCGGACAGGGAATCCTGTCAATGGGAAAATTCATAGCTATGGCCGGCCTTGAAGAGGGCAAGAACGTCTCCTGGCTTCCGTCCTACGGACCTGAGATGCGCGGCGGCACCGCAAACTGCAACGTTATAGTTGCGGATGAAGAAGTGGGCTCGCCAATCGTAAACAAGGCCACCTCGATAATCGTAATGAACCAGCCTTCGCTGGAAAAATTCGAGAAATATCTCATCCCCGGCGGCGTTGTCATTCTTGACAGCTCCCTCGTACCGGTGATGCCCGAGAGAAAAGACGTGGAAGTTTA
>CACZNV010000155.1 GCA_902782645.1 uncultured Ruminococcus sp.
CGAGACAGACGAGTCCGTCAACCTGAAGGTCAAGCAGGCCCTCAAGTTCGGCATCACTCCGATCGTCTGCGTCGGCGAGTCGAAGGACCAGAGACTTGCGGGAGTAACAAACGAGCTGGTGGCTTACCAGGTTGAATACGCTTTGAACGGCGTTCGCGACGACCAGGCTGCGGGCATCATTATCGCTTACGAGCCTATCTGGGCTATCGGAACAGGTCTTACAGCTACTGACGATCAGGCTCAGGAAGTCTGCAAGGTTATCCGCGACACAGTTAAGAAGCTTTACGGCAGCAACGTTTCCTCTGTCATCACCATCCAGTACGGCGGATCCTGCAACGCAAAGAATGCTGCGGGCCTCTTCGCAATGGAAGACATTGACGGCGGACTTGTTGGCGGCGCAAGCCTTAAGGTTCCGGATTTCGCAATTATCGCAAACAGCTGATAAAGCGATCGGGAATCGTTTCAATTAGGCTTTCTCTAACGCAATTTGCCTGGAGCAAACTTAAATAATTTAACGGGCAGAGGGCTGGAACCGAATTAAAAGGTTTAAGTTCTCTGCTCCTTTGTTAAAAACCGCCGATTAATGCTGGTGCTTAGGCAGATCCGGCGGCTTCCGGAGGTTATTTGATGAAGAATCGCGTCTCAACAAAAAACAAGATTCTTATTGGCGTCATTATAGGCATTTATTCACTTGCCTTGCTTGTTCTTGCATCGATTATACTTGAAGGTGCGGGAACTTTTGTCGGCGAATGGCTCAACAGGCCCTCTGTCGACTCCTACATGAAGAAGAACTATAAAGGCCTTGGATACAAGGTCGCAGACACATATTTTAAATACGAGACTGAGGAAAACTACGGCTTCAACATTAAAACCAAAGGCTACATTTACGAATGCAAAGTCACCTCGGTGCCGGAGGGCAGATACGGCTCTCTTTCCGTCGGCGACAGGTTTTTGATCAAATCATACAATTTCAAAGTTTACTATGATCAGATCTTTTCCGAATACAACTGCGACCTTGAGCTTTCGTCGGCGATTAACGATAGATACCTTCAGAAGCTAAAAGAGTTTTTTAAGGGCGAGGATTACAAGTTTGAACCTTTTGCTGTTTACGCGGACACCATGCCCTCGTACAATGAATTCAAATACGGCTCCATGGAGAGAAATGTTGATGCCGCAATAAACTCCGGAATAATCGGAAGGGGGACAGCTGTCCTGCATGTCCGGGGTGAAAAAGTTGGCTTTGACGAATACCGCCGCAGCATATCATATATAGTGGATTTTTGCAGCAGCTCCTTTGAAGGTTATGACAAAAACTATGTTCCCGCAAGCCTTCAGATCATCTACTATTACAGGGATGAGGCCGGAAACGACGTGGCGCTTTACGAGTCCCGGTTCAAATCATCGGAGCTCAATTTCACCAGGGATGTTGCCGCAAACGCCAATGGCATCCATTACAAAATGAAACCTTCCGACAGCGACATAACCAAGTACAAAGTTTATAACGGTTTTCAGCTTTTTTATGTTATCACTCTTCTGGTCGTGATTGTCGGATTATCCCTCCTTTGGGTTATCCGGAAGGTTAAAAAGCTGTTGAAAACGGGCCGGGTTCTTAAGGTTGATTCGGTAGTTGACGAGGTGCCGGAAGGCGGCGCCCCGGAGGACTGCTCCGAAGAAATTGAGAATGATTCGGAAATCGAATCCGAATAAAGACATGCAAGGGTTATATCATGACTGGCAGTGATCTTATCGTCAAAATATTGATTGAATCCGGTGTAAAAGTATGCTTCGGCTACCCCGGAGGCGCCGCCATGCCTCTTTATGACTCTTTGTACAAAAACAGGCGCCTCATTAAGCATATAAGGACTTCCCATGAGCAGGGCGCTTCCCACGCTGCAGACGGATATGCCAGGGCTTCGGGAAAGCTTGGCGTGTGTATAGCCACATCAGGTCCCGGTGCCACAAACCTCGTTACCGGAATTGCAACTGCATTTTCTGACAGCAGCCACGTTCTTTTTATTACCGCCAATGTGAATTCATCCGAAATAGGAACCGACAGCTTCCAGGAGGCTGATATTTCAGGCATCACCACGCCTATATGCAAATACAACTGGACGGTGAGAGACCCTTATATGCTTTCGCAGATCCTTAAAAAAGCCATGAGGCTTTCCAATGAAGGCCGTCCAGGTCCCGTCCTTATCGATGTTCCCCACGATATTCTTTCTTTTGAATACCCCAAGGGTTACATTTCTGAAGACATACAGGATGAATCGGAGTCGAGAACGCCTTATGTTCCCGAGGTTTCCTATGAAACCGCCTCTGAAATAGTTAAACTTATAAAGGCCTCAAAGAAACCTGTTATCATTGCCGGCGGCGGTGTCGGGCTTTCGGGCGCTTACAAAGAGCTTTCGGAGCTTGCCCATAAGGCAAACATCCACGTTGCCTCCACTTTGATGGCCTGCGGAGTTCTTCCTTACGACGACAAGCTAAGCCTTGGCATGGTTGGAGCTTACGGTAATCCTGAAGCTTTAAAGTTTGTGGATGATGCGGATCTTGTAATTGCCGTCGGTATGCGTTTTTCAAACCGCACCCACGGAGCACTCTCCGACAATAAGACAATAATCCACATTGACAGCGACGCCTCGGAACTTGGCAAGAACGTTAAAGCTACCCTGACTGTATGCGGAGACGCCAAGTCAGTCCTTTGCAAGGTACTCGAGCTTTTTGACGGCAAAGAGCAGTTTTCAGACATTGGCGGCCGCATGTCCCTTGTTAAAAAGGGTGATTATCTGTTTTCAGAGGTTGCCGACAGCCTGGTAAAAGATGTTTTCTTTATGATCAGGGAGAAACTTGGCGACGTCTGCGTCGTCACCGATGTGGGCGTTCACCAGATGGCAACGGCAAGGCTTTACCCCTTTGATAAGCCCGGCAGACTTATTACCAGCGGCGGGTTCGGAACAATGGGATTCGGCCTCGGTGCCGATATTGGCGTCTGCCTTGCCTCGGAGGAATCTTCATTTGAAGGAACTGTTCTTATTACCGGCGACGGGTCCTTCAGGATGAGTCTGCATGAACTTGCATCAATTAAAGAAAACAAGATCAAAACGCTTATAGTTGTAATCAACAACAAGTCTCTGGGAATGGTAAGGGACATTCAGAAAAAATCTTTCGGCAGAAGATATATTGCGACAGACGCCGTGTACAGAAACCCTGACTTCAGAACCGTTGCAAGAGCATTCGGACTCGCAGGCTTTGTCGCAAGGAATAAACAGGATTTTGAGAGGGCGCTTGACGCTTATGTTTCCGGAAACAAAGCGGCTGTAATCGACCTCAGGATATAGTTTTGCAGGTGGTTTTATGGAAAAAATACAGGAAAAAACAGATTGCGAGATAAGGACGCTTTCGATTGTGGTTGACAACATTGCCGGCGTTCTTTACAAAGTAACCAGCGTTTTCAGCAGGCGCGGATTCAACATCGATTCGCTGGCTGTCGGCACCACCGAAAAGCCGGAGTATTCCCGTATAACTGTTAAGATTCACGCCTCAGAGGCTCAGGTAAAGCACCTCGTTTCTCAGCTCGAAAAGCTTCCCTGCGTTTGCAAGGTTGTGGTTTTGAATGAGACCTCGATGGTTCAGCGGGAATTAATCGTCATCAAGGTCAAGGCTGATTCAAAAACCCGGGGCGAGATAATTGAAATCGTCAACATATTCCGCGGCAGAATCATCGACCTTTCACCTGAATCTGTTATAGTTGAGATTACGGGAGAAGACGACAAGGCCGAGGCGGTAATCCGCATGCTCTCTAAGTTTGAGATAATAGAGCTTGCGAGAACCGGTATCGTGGCCCTCGGAAGAGGACGGCACACTATTTACGGTGAGTGATATGGCAGCATCCGAAACTTCGAACAAAAGGCATATTTCAATTTACGACACAACCTTAAGAGAGGGGTCCCAGTGCGTAGGCATATCACTTACGCTTGCGGACAAGATTTCTCTTTGCCTTGAGCTTGACAGGCTTGGCGTCGACTTTATTGAAGGCGGCCTTGCGGGCAGTTCCCCGAAGGATGACGCATTTTATACTGAGATGCAGGGAAAGAAGCTTTCCGGAGCAAAGCTTGTAGCTTTCGGACAGACCGTGAAATCTGGCATGAAGCCCTCCGAAGACAGGATGCTGAAAGCTCTTTGCGATGCCGGAACCGAATATGTTTCCGTTTTCGGAAAGACCAGCGCTGTTCAGGCAAAGGAAGTCCTTGGCGTCAGTCCGGAAGATAACGTCAAAATGATCTCAGACACGGTGGATTATCTGGTAAAAACAGGAAAAAAAGTCTTCTTTGACGCAGAGCATTACTTTGACGGTTTCAAGGCGAATCCGGATTATTCCATCCGCTGCATCAGCGCCGCTCTTTCTTCCGGAGCATTCAAAATCGTTCTTTGCGACACAAACGGCGGTGTTCTTCCTTTTGAAATCGAGGAGATTATTGAGAAAACACTGAGGAATGTTCCTTCTCTTCGCGGAAATTTCGGTATTCACGTCCATAACGACTCCGGAACTGCGGATTACTCCACTGTTCTTGCAGCAAGGCTTTCCGCTGATGTTGCCCAGGTTGCCGTCAACGGATGGGGCGAAAGATGCGGCAACGCAAACCTTTTCACAGTTGTACCCAATCTTTCACTGAAGCTCGGGTTTGACACCATTCCCGATCTTTCTGTGCTCTACGACTTTGCCCACAGGTTCTGTGAAACCGCCAATGTAAAGATGTGGGAGTTTTCTCCTTTTGTAGGCAAACACGCCTTCTCCCACAAGGCCGGCGTTCACATCGATGCTGTTCGGAAATACTCCTCTGCCTACGAGCACGTGGCGCCTGAATCCGTTGGCAATTCAAGAAAGTTCATGCTCTCGGAACAGGCCGGCAGAGCCGCTGTAATCGCCAAGGTAGACGAGCTCCTCCCGAAGCTCGGTTTTTCAATATCCGACGCTGGAGTTATTGTCGACAAGATTAAGGAACTTGAGCTTCTTGGCTACAGGTTCGAAGGCGCCGACGCATCCTTTGAGATGCTTGTAAAGGACATATTGGGCATCAGGAAGTCCTGGTTCCATTTAAACACTTATAAAGTTGTTGTCTTTGATTCCGACGACGCCAAGGCTCACTCCGAAAACGACAAATCCGGAGTCACCGCATCGGCAATCGTAGATGTCACGGTGGACAACCGCCGGGAGATCACAGCTGACAACGGCATCGGTCCTGTTGACGCCCTTGACAAGGCCTTGAGGAAGGCTTTGACCAGCTTTTACCCGTCAATTGCAAACATGTACCTTGTGGATTACAAGGTCAGAGTTCTTGAAAGCAAACTGGCAACGGCATCCGTCGTAAGGGTTGTGGTCGAGAGTTCCGACGGTAAAAAGAACTGGTGCACAGTTGGCGTTTCCGGCGACATTATAAAGGCCAGCTTTGACGCTCTTGTGGATTCCTACACATTCATGCTCGACAACAACCTCGGCTCCTCGTAAGCTTTTACGGAAAGCTCTTTTACAGCAATTTTCATTTCCGAAACCGGTGATTTTAAGCTCGTTTTAAGCTTTTGAAACGGGCTTTTTTTGTGCTGTCATATAGCTAATTTATCTGATCTAACTGTAATCTAAAAATTTTCCTACATTTCCGGAAAATAGAGATTTCCGGGAAATAAGATTCCGCTTGATTTGAATTCATTTTACGGTTTACAATTCTCTCACACGCCTAATGAAGGAGGTAATCACATGGCAGATGTAAAATTTGAAGTAGTAGAACACGTGGCCGTAATCAGCGATAAGGGCAGCGGGTGGACCCGCGAGATAAACCTTGTAAAGTGGAATGACGGCGGCATTAAAGTCGATATAAGAGACTGGAAGAACAACAGGGAAAGCATGAGAAAAGGCATCACATTGAACCGCCAGGAATTCCTCACCCTTGTTAAGAATTTGAAGAAAATCGACGCGTCGGTTATATCCGAGTATTCGCCTGCAGCCACCGCCGACACATTGAAGGAAGGTCCCAAGGTTGTGGAGTTCTCTGATGGAAGTATTCCTCTTGCCGCCAACGGTTAACCCTTCGGTATGAGCCTCTTCCGCAGAGTCAGTTTTTCATCAATGCCGAGGTTCCTCTCAAAAATCTTTTCCGTATTTGGAAAGATTCTATCCCCGCCCCTTTGCGTGATTTGCAGAAAATTCAGCGAAGCCGAGATATGCCCGGAATGCATGAGACTTGTGATCAGGGCAAAGAAAGATCAAAACAGAAATTCAGGTCTTTTTACCTACGGCGAGCTGTATTATTACGCAAGATATACGGGACCGATAAAGGAGCTTGTGGCAAAATACAAGTTTGGAGGGCAAATGTGGCTTGGAAAATGTATAGGAAACATTATGCATGATTACTATCAGGATGTGTTTCCCTTATATGATTACATAGTATACGTTCCCGTTTCAAAGGCGTCGATGAAAAAGAGGGGCTTCGATCAATGCTTTGAGATTGTAAAACAGATATCAAAAAAATCCGGCGTTCCTATTCTTGAAGTCATAAGAGGCAATTCGGGAAAAGGACGGCAGAGCAGATTGAGGCGCGGACTGAGAAAAGAGAATGTAACAGGAAGATTTGCCGTAAGGGAAGATATTCCTGACGAAACTCTCTACGCCCTTCAAGGCAGCAAGGTTTTAATCGTTGACGATATCCTGACCACCGGATCTACTTTAAGGGAATGCGCAGCTCTTTTGGTTGACATTTGCGGCTGTATGAAAGTGGATGCAATGGTTTTTGCCACCGGAAGAACGGATATCTGACACGGGTGAACCGTAAAATACTAAAAAACGAACTTTGACAACTGAATACTGTCTATTGCCGCCGGGATTATATAACTGCGGAGCCGCAGTCTTTAGGAAACAACGGTCAATGCAATCTGAGAACAGGTAAATCTGGGAACAGTCTTAGCTGCATCTTCGGAAGATTTATTCTTCCTGCCTTACACCCTTAATGTTCTTATGAGAGCTTCTTGTTTCATATGTATTTTGCATACTGTTGCGGAGAGTGAAAACACGGCTTTGATGCGGTTTTGAGTCCTCTTTCCGGTAAAACTTTCGGAACCGATATTTCGGCTTGTCTTATGGAGAATCTGAATAGCCTTAAGACATGAGGCGCATTAAGTCATATGCGCGCGGCAATAATGAATATTTTATTTACGGGGTAAAATGAAAAAATACAGACTACTCAAAAACGAAAGTTTAAAAATCTGCGGGAGAACGGTTTACAGGATCATATCCCTTGCGGATTTTGGCGATGTAAGAAAGGGAGACATTGGCGGCTTCATAGAGTCAGAGTCGAACCTTTCCCACAGCGGTAGAGCGTGGGTGGGGAAATCGGCAGTTGTAATAGAAAGCGCTGTGGTAAAAGACAATGCAAATGTCTCCGGACTTGCCGTTATACACGGATTTGCAGCTGTTTACGGCAATGCATCTGTTTCAGGCGGAAGCGAAGGAAGAATTAATGACACCCCTGACTACCTGAACCGCGAATATGTTGAAATAGGCGGATTTGCATCTGTTTATGACAATGCAAATGTAAGACACGGAGCTAAAATATATCAATACGGGAAGGTATTCGGAAACGCAAAGGTTTCAAACAGGGCTGTTGTAAAGGGCTTTGCAGAAATCTGCGGACACTCCGTTGTTTCAGGAAATGCCAGGATCACAGATCACTCGGCTGTTTCCGGAAACGCGATAGTCAAAGGATATGCTTTTCTCAAAAATTGCGCTGCAGTAAAAGGAAACGCCGTAGTGACCGGAGATGCGGTTGTTATGGGCAACTATGTTTTAGGCGGCGCCAAAAGGGTTTCGAAGGGAGTTCTTTCAGGACTCAGAAACCCACGGTATTTGTAAATGACATGGAACACTTGAAATATGAAATTTTAACTGATGAACCGGTTAAATTCTTCGGGCGCACTCTTTACAGGATTGCTGCATTAAAGGATTTTTACGCCGGTTTCAGTTTGAGCACTACTGACTCTTGTGTTGCAAGACTGGGATTTGCCGTTAGACAAGGTGATATAGGCGGCTTTGTCGAAGGTCAGCACAATCTGTCTCAGGAAGGTTCTTGCTGGATCGGACCTGGCGCTGCGGTTTTTGAAAAAGCTGTTGTTACCGACAA
>CACZNV010000156.1 GCA_902782645.1 uncultured Ruminococcus sp.
ACCTCCTGCTTCGGGTTTTCGCTGGTGTCCCTGATCACAAAAAAATGATCTTTAGGATCAAAGTTCTTGTTGATCATCTTTACGAAGCTGTTGATGGTGGCGTAGTTTGAGCCGTTGAAAAGATGAAGATATTTAATTCTTTTCGGATGAAGATTTTCCAATTTTTTATCCTAACCAAACTGATTAAGTACCGCCAAGGGATTTAAGGTAAAGATCGTATCTTCTTTGAAGCAGATTTCCGTTCCTGTTAAGCCAATTTCTTGCCTCGTCATATTCCGGAAAAATCCCGTAAAGAAGGTTGTAGAATTCCTTTCCGTGGTTTTTTACTTTCAAATGGCAAACCTCGTGGGCGGCTACAGACCTCAGCACAAAATCCGGACAGTCGCAAAGAAGGATGTTGAGGCTGATGTTGCCGTTTGGCGAGCAGCTGCCCCACCTTGTGGTCTGACGCCTGACAGTGATTTTCCCGAACTTGACGCCAATGAGACCCGCGTAATAGCCTACCGCATCAGGGAAAGCTTTTCTTGCGATATCTTTCATTCTCTTTATATCATCTTTCGTGTAAGCTCCAAGCCGTTCGGCCCTTTCGTTCTCCTCAAGGGTCCTTTGCCTGTGCTTTTCGATAAACTGTTTGTTTTTCTCTACGAAAGAATCAATTGACTTTTTAGAGACAAAGTAAGGAGCCTTAACTATTACGCAGCCGTTTTTGTCCACAAAAAGAGAAATGGTTTTTCGCTTGGATCTTATGACATTTATGTCAGGGTTTTCCATTGGCGTCTTGTTAAGCAGGTTCAGTCCTCGTCGTCGTAGTCACCCTCGGCAAATTCTTCCTTGAACTTTTCGAAAATCTTGTCGGCAAGATCCTCGTCGTCCACAGTCTCAAGTATTGCCGACTCGTCGTCCTCATCGTCTTTTTTAACCTTGAGAACGGCTGCCATGGAGTCGTCTTCCTCAGAATCGGAGGTGCACACCACCGCATACCTTGCATCCTCGTAATCCACGAAGCCAAGAAGCTCGCAGTCGTATGAATTTCCGTCGTCGTCATACATGGTGATCATGGTCGGTCCGTCAAGTTCCTCCTCGGGATCGAACTCGTAATCTTCAATTTTCTCTTCAAATTCGTCTTTTTTCTTAGCCATTTCGTATACCTTTCATAACTCGCCAAGGTTATTGGCGATTTCATCAAACCGAAACCCCTTTGGATTTCAATTCATCTACAATCACTTTGTAAACTGTGTCGGTGCCGTTCAGGAACGCCTCGGAATTCAGGTTTTTCTTAAGATCGTCTCTCTTTTCAACCATCTCAAGAACCTTCTCATAAAGGCTTTCCGGACTAAGGTCCTCCTCCGCAAGATTGAGGGCAATACCCCTGCTCTCAAAGGACTCGGCGTTAAGAATCTGATCGCCTCTGCTGGCTGCCCTGGAAAGAGGAATTATAAGCATGGGAATCTTTAGGGCCCTGAACTCGTGAATGGAGTTTGAGCCGCCCCTTGTTATAACATAATCCGTGGCCGCAAGAACATCCGGGAGTTCTTTGCTTATAAAAGCAAACTGCCTGTAGTTTGCAGGGAAATCAGGATTCGAAACCGTATTGCTGTCTCCGCAGATGTGGGCAACATCAAACTTTTCGCAAATTTTATCAAGAGCTCCGTAAAGAGCTTCGTTAATGACCCTGGAGCCCTTGCTGCCTCCCATGATAAGAAGCACCGGCTTATCACCGTTAAAACCGAGATAATCAAGGCCCTTCTTTCTGTCTCCGGAAAAAAGCACGGACCTTATCGGCGCGCCCGAGAACATTCCCTTTCCGCCCTTTATCATCCCGGCCGTCTCAGGGAAAGTTGTCAAAACTTTAACCGCCGAGTTGGTTATCAGCTTGTTGGCAAGACCCGGTGTCTGATCTGACTCATGGGTTATAAGGGGAATCTTAAGTTTCTTTGCGGCAATTGCCACAGGAACGGCCACATATCCGCCCTTTGAAAAGATGATATCGGGCTTCAGCTTTTTGAGAAGTTTTTTTGAATCTGAGATTCCTTTCCTGAACCGGAAGAAATCTTTTACATTCTCAATGGATAAATATCTTCTCAATTTGCCCGTATGGATGCCGTGATAGGTGACATTTGGGTACGAAGACATTATTTTCTGCTCGATACCGTTGAAGGAGCCAATGTAATGCACCTCAAAATTGCCTAAATATTCCAGCAATGCCACATTAGGCATCACGTGTCCGGCAGTGCCGCCGCCCGTAAGTACAATCTTTATCATCAGTACCTCTCAAATGGATCCTGCGTTATTTCTTCAGTATATCGTCTTCGGTGATGAGACCTATGCCGATGGATTTTAAAACCTCGGAGGCGTGCTCGTTGTCGTTTACACGGATAATAACTCTTGCATTGATTCCGGATTTGCCAACGAAGGCGTAGATGTATTCTACGGAGATCTCATTGGCGTCAAAAGCCTGAAGAACCTTTGCGAGAGCGCCGGGCTCATTGGGAATTTCGATGCCGAGGACATGGTTGATTTTGGTGACAAAGTTGCCGTTTTTTAAGATGTCGATAGCCTTGTCATTGTCGTCGGTGATAATCCTCAGGGCGCCGTACTGGGCGGTGTCTGCGATTGAAAGAGCAATAATGTCGATGTTATTGTCGGCCAGAAGCTTTGTCACTTCTGCCAGTCTGCCCGATTGGTTGGACAGAAAAACTGATATCTGTCTAATGCCTGCCATAACTTATTCCTCCGTTTTATATCTTACGGTTATCGACAACATGTTTTGATTTGCCTTCAAACCTCGGAAGCGTGCCCGGCTCAACCAGGGTAACGCCGATACTGAGACCGATGAGACTGTTAAGGCGTGCTTTGAGTCTCGCCTCAAGGCTGTTGATGTCCGAAATCTTGTCGCTGAAGAAAGCCTCGTTCATCTCCACCTTAACTTCCATCGTGTCATGGTTGCTCTGTCTGTCGACATAGATCATGTAATACGGCGAAGTTTCGCTGAATTCCATGAGAACGGTCTCAACCTGAGACGGGAATACGTTGACGCCCCTTATAATAAGCATGTCGTCGGATCTGCCCGAAGGCTTCAAAATTCTTGCGGTGGTTCTGCCGCAGGAACATTTTTCGTAAATAACCCTGGAAATATCTCTGGTTCTGTATCTCACGAGAGGGAAGCCTTTCTTTGTGAGGGTTGTGAATACAAGTTCGCCGCTCTCGCCCTCTTTGACATGCTCGCCGGTCTCCGGGTTTATAACCTCCACAAGGAAATGGTCCTCCTGAAGGTGCATGCCTTTACGCTCAGCGCATTCGCAGGCAACACCGGGGCCCATGATTTCAGAGAGTCCGTAAATATCGCAGGCCTTAATGCCAAGGCTCTTTTCAAGTTCGGTTCTCATTGCCTCGCTCCATGGCTCAGCGCCGAAAATACCTACTTTAAGGGAAATATCATCAGGCGTATGACCTTTCTTGCGTAGCTCCTCCGCAAGGAAAAGAGCATAGGAAGGTGTGCAGCAGATGGCGTCGGGTTTGAAATCCTCTATAAGAGTAACCTGTCT
Source organism: uncultured Ruminococcus sp. (assembly GCA_902782645.1). Taxonomy (GTDB): domain Bacteria; phylum Bacillota; class Clostridia; order UBA1212; family UBA1212; genus UBA1212. Next base: position 3,546 of record CACZNV010000156.1, read on the forward strand.
TGCGGTGTTTCCGGATGAAGCGGGAACAACAGAGCAGCCAAGCTTTGTTGCGCCGTCGTGGACGCCGATACCGCCGGTGAAAAGGCCGTAGCCGTAAGCTATATGTACCATATCGCCGGAATTGATGCCGCAGCTCACAAGACCTCTGGAAATACAGTCGGCCCAAATGTCAAGATCCTCTTTTGTGTATCCTACAACGGTCTGTTTGCCGGTTGTGCCCGATGAGGCATGAATCCTGTTGATTTGACCGATGGGTACAGCGAAGAGTCCGAATGGATAGTTGTCTCTTAAGTCTGACTTTAAAGTAAAAGGCAATTTTGTAATATCCTCTATACCTTTAATATCTCCGGGTTTCACGCCGGCGTCGTCCATTTTTTGCCTGTAAGCCGGAACATTGTTGTATTCGTACTCAACCAGTTTGACCAATCTTTCCGATTGCAGTTTTTCGAGTGACGGACGGTCCATACACTCATGGGTTTCATCATAGAATTTCACAAAATCACCTTCTTTTGTTAGAATTTTTATCAGCGGTTTCTTCCCGCCTCAAATGCTTTAGTGTTTATTTCAAGAAGCTTGGCGGGAACTGTTGCCTTCAAAGCCTCCAGCCACAATTCTTCCGGTATATCGTCAATAAGCTTCGACAGCACGCCGCAAAGGACAATGTTCACAGCCTTGCCGGAGCCGCACTCCTCTGCCACAGAGAATGCGTCAAAAGCCGTAATGTCGGCGCCAGACTTCATAAGTCCGTCAATAACATTCTCAGGATACTTTGCCTGGCCCAGCACAACGCTCATAGGTTCGATCTTCTGGGTGGAAGTGATGACCTTTCCGCCCTTTTTGAGATAACCTATCCATCTTGCGGCCTCCAGCTGTTCAAAGGAAAGCATAACATCCGCCTCGCCAAGGTCAATTACAGGGCTGTAAACCTTTTCGCCGATCTTGACGCATGTAATAACGCTTCCGCCGCGCTGGGACATGCCGTGCACCTCGGAAACCTTGACATCCCTTCCGAACAGTTTTGCGACTGATCCGAGAAATTTGGAGGCGAGAAGGGTTCCCTGTCCGCCCACACCGACTATCAATATATTTAAATTATCGCTTTTCATATTATTTACCCACCTTTCCTTGGAAGCCGCCAATTATTTAGATATTGCCGACTTCGGGCAAAGTCCGAAGCAAAGGCCGCAGCCCACGCATTGTGATCCGTCTATAACTATGCTGCCGTCTTCCTTTTTATTGATTGCGGGGCAGCCAAGTCTCATGCAGGAGCCGCATTTGATGCACTTGGCGGTGTCGATACGGGCAGGTCCGCCGTATTTCACATACTTAAGAAGTGCGCAAGGTCTCTGGGCGATGATAACGCTGGGGTTGTTACGCTCGGTGGCGCCCTTCACGGCCTCCCTGAAAGCCTTCATGTCAAAGGGATCCACAACGGTTACGTCGGTGATGCCGATGGCATTGGCGAGTTTCACAAGGTCCGTAGCCACTGTCTGCTCGTTTCTGATGGTGAAACCCATTGCCGGGTTCTGCTGGTGACCGGTCATGCCGGTGATGGAGTTGTCAAGGATAATGGTTGTGGAAATACCCTTGTTATAGGCAACATCAATGAGAGATGTGATTCCCGAATGGATAAATGTGGAGTCGCCGATAACAGCCACCGTCTTCTGACTGTCAACCTCGCCGCACTGGGTCATGGCCTTTGTCATGCCGTGAGCCATGCTGACTGAGGCGCCCATGCAGATGACAGAGTCGATTGCAGCATAAGGAGCCTGGGCACCCATGGAGTAGCAGCCGATGTCGCCGCAGACCCGAAGACCCATCTTTGAGAGTACATAAAAAACAGCTCTGTGGGGGCAGCCTGCGCAGAAGACAGGGGGTCTCGGAGGAATTGCCACGTCCTCGCCAAGGGATTCATTCTCAGGCTCAACACCGTAGAAAGCTTTTCTTATGGAAGCCGTGCCCAGCTCGCCCTGGTTTGTGAACAGCTTCTTTCCGGTAACTTCGATGCCCAAAGTCTTTATATAGTTCTCTATGAAAGGCTCAAGCTCTTCCACAACGATAAGATTTTTAACGTTTGAAGCAAATTCACGGATTGTCTTTTCCGGGAGAGGGTATGTGAGGCCCAGCTTTAAGAAAGAGGCGTCTTTGAAAACCTCCCTGGCATATTGATAGCAGATGCCGTAGGTGATAATGCCTGTCTTTTCCTTGCTGTTTTCGGCATAATCAACGAAGTTAGGAATTGTGAAAGAAAGGTCCTCTTTTGCGCCGCAGGCAAAGTCTTCAAGCCTCTTCTGCCTTGCGTCCACGGCAATATGACGCTTTTTAGCCATTGCCGGCATCATGGCGTATTTCCAGATATCCTTTTTATAAGACTTTGCGGAAACTTTTCTTTCGCCCTTTACAACAAGGCTTCTCTGGTGCGCCACTCTTGTAGTAAGTCTCAAAATGACCGGTGTGTCAAAGGCCTCGCTAATATCAAAAGCAAGTTTTGTAAATTTGATGCACTCCTCGCTGTCGGAAGGCTCCAGCACCGGCACATGGGCTGAGAGAGCGTGGAACCTTGTGTCCTGCTCGTTCTGGGAGCTGAACATGCCGGGATCGTCGGCAACCACAAATACAAGACCCGCATTGACGCCTGTGTAAGAAACTGTGTAGAGCGGATCTGCGGCAACGTTGAGACCCACGTGCTTCATGCAGCACATAGACCTTGCGCCGGCAAACGAGCTTCCTATCGCCACTTCTGCCGCCACCTTTTCGTTTGGAGCCCATTCACAATAGACTTCGCTTGCATCATATTTCGATATGAACTCGGTAATCTCGGTGCTTGGCGTGCCGGGATAGCTGGCCACCGTTATGACTCCCGCCTCGTAGGCGCCCCTTGCAACAGCTTCGTTGCCGAGCATCAATTCCATGTCGCTTTTCATAATCAATCTCCTGTTTTGTTTTGAATAGTTATATCAAGGACGCGTGAATCCTCATCAGCTTTCAATGCGTCGTCCTGAGTTTTTTCACCTGTTTCACCGGTCATGTCAATGAAACAGTCTTCGGTTTGGGTTACTTTAGCGTGTTTCTTTCTTTTGAAAAGATTTTTGAAATAGCCAAAGTCGCCCATGATAAGCTTATGCGCAGGCTTTTCCAGGAAATAGGTCAGGATAGTTGCAAATACTATCGAAAGAGCCCAGCAAAGCAATGTGTATTTCCACTGCCAGCTTCTTCCCGCGTCGGAGCCCGGCCAGCCGCTTGCACTCTCATAGTACGGAACCTTGTTCTCCCGGAGCTTAACAGCTATAACCTGGTGCCAGATATAGAGATTGAAGCTGATGGCGGAAAAATATCTTGCAACGGGGTTCGAAAGGATCGCCCTGAACCAGTTGAAGGAAAACACCATGCCGAGAATGATTCCGCAGAATATAATCGACACCAGGAAACGGTTCTGGACCTGCCAGTACTGACCGTTTGAACTGGTCGCGAGGTTATATTTTATCACCAATCGCATAATATACAAACTGAAAATCGCAAGTCCAGTGAAAAACAGTCCGGTATATTTGTTTTGCTTCATGTTTCTCGCCAATGCGACGATAATCAGCGCCAGCATCATGCCGTTGGCGAATACGCACATAAAAGTTGGAAAGCGGTTCACATAGTAGGACATGCTGTCCTTGTGCTTCCGAATCACCAGAATATAGTAAACCAGCGAGACCGAGTTCATGGCAAGATAGGTCACAAGAGGAAGCTTGGCAAACGCCCTGGCAAGGAACGGGAATATGATGTAGAAAATCATCTCCACGGTCATTGTCCACAGCACGCCGTTGAACTTCGTGTGAAGGTATGTCTGCTCCGAAAACATCTGTGTGAAAGTGAGATGGGAGAACAGGTCCTTAAGATACTGGCCCACATTGCCGCCGTAGGACATAGGTCCCACCATAAAGACCGCAAAAACAATTATGCAGAAATAGTAGGAAGGGAAAATTCTGGCGACCCTTTTGCGGTAAAACCTGCCGATGGAGGGCATTTTGTTTTTGTCCAGCATGGCCTCCGCATATGGCAGGAAAAGACAAAGCCCCGTGAGGAGTATCATCATGTCCACAAACACATAGCCGTGCTGAAACAGCCAGTTGATGCTCACATTTTCGACGCCGATATTTTTTAATAAACCCGGAATCCAGGAAAAAGCCTTATCCGAGCTCAAATTCCAGAGCCAGGACTGCTGCCAGAAATGAAAACCGCATACAAAAATAACGGCGAAGGCTCTGATTCCGTCCAGCACGCCAATGTGTTTTGTATCGACTTCCTTCGTCCCGAAAACGATTGAATTAAACTTTTCTGTTTTCTTCATGAGAGCGTTTCCATTTTCTTGTAAAGCTGCTGCATCTCTTCGTCGATTTCGGCAATTCTGTCAGCCGCTTCCCGCATCTCCCTGCCCATCTCCTCCGGAATCTTCCGGTTTGTTTTATACCTAAGGTCGTGCTCAAGGCTTGCCCAGAAGTCCATGGCAACAGTCCTGAGCTGAACCTCGCAGGTGACATATTCGGTTCTGTCAGAAAGATAAACAGGCACACTGACGTCAAGATGAAGGCTTCTGTAGCCGTTGTAGTTCGGCTCCTTTATGTAATCCTGCCTCTCTATAAGAGTGATATCCTTCTGGTTCAGGATCATCTCCTCAACCTTGTAAACGTCGTCAATATAGCAGCAGACGACTCTGACGCCGCCAATGTCATTGAGATTGGTCTTGGCGGATTCGAGGCTCACCTCGTAATCCCTGTCTTTGAGTTTATTTATGATGCTCCTGGCGCTCTTGATTCTTGCCTCTATATGGTGGATGGGATTCCGTTCGTATTTGACTTTAAACTCCTGGTTCAGAATCTCAAAGCGCATCGTAAGTGTCTTTATAGCTGAATCGTAAAGGTGTTCAAGGTTTCTGTAGCCGCCTATACCTTTGAAGATGGCTTCTTTTCTTTCCTCATCAAAGATCTCGTCATCCTGGATGATATCGGGGAACACTTTTGAAAAGCTTTCGTTGCCCATATCAGGCCTCCTGTGATACTTTTTAACCTCATTGATTATACAAAAATCAGGCTATCTTTTCAACTTTAATCACGCTTAATGATTAATTAATAAACCTTATTTTCCTTGCCGAAAAGCTTCTCCTTGTGATAAAATGACAAGGCGAAAAATCTCACACCGGAGGTTATTTAAGATGGACAACGGCAAATGCACATGGTTTATTCCCGACGCTTTTTATCCCGAAACCGACAACGGCTCCTACGTCAGCCACGAGGCAGTCTGCGTGCTCAACACCGGGGACGTTGACGCCGATATCAAGCTGACGCTTTATTTCGAAGACCGTGAACCCGAAACAGGTTTTACCGCAAAGTGCGGCGCAAGAAGAACACACCACATAAGGCTTGACAAGATTGTTGGCGAAGGCGGAAAGAAAATAAAAAGAGGCATCCCCTACGCGATACTTGTGGAAAGCAATGTTCCCATTGTCTGCCAGTACAGCAGACTTGACACAACCCAAAGCGAAATGAGTTTCATGGGTCTTATCGCTTATTGATTCCGGAGATTTATGTACGAAAACAAGGACCAACTGATTCAGAACGAGATTCTGATTCTTTATATTCTTGATAAGCTGGGCATTGGCGTGTCCGAACTTATGCTGACCGAATTTGTGTTAAAACCCGGTCTTATTAACTATTTTAGTTACAGGGAGTCCCTGGAATCCGTGGTTAAGAACGGCTATGCGGTAAAATCCCGGGGAAACGACGGTCAGGACATTTATTCGGTCACTGACCTGGGCAAGGTCACCTGCCGCACCATGGAGCAAAACCTTTCGCCCTCCCTGAAGATTCCATACGACGACCTGCTCCTGCGGGAAAAGGACAAGCTGACAACCAAGATGACCGTTGACGCCTACACATTCATTGACGCCAATAAAAACCTCTCGGTACGCTGCTTTATCCGCGAAAGAGGAAATGTGGTGGTGGATTTAAGGCTTCCTGTCCCGGACCGTGAAACAGGGAATCAGATATGCGCCATGTGGAAAAAAAACGCCTACGCACTGCTGCCCAAGATAATTCTTGCCGCAAGCGGTGAAATTTAAATATTTTCCTATATTTACATAAAAACAAGGATTTCCCGTGCCTGCATTTCCTGCAGATATGAGAAATCCATTTTTAGTTAATTATATCTTGTCTGATTGCCAAAAAAGCAGGATCTCCGGGGAGCCGTATCAGAATTTTGGCACCCAGAAAGCGCCAAAATGGGATTCATCGCGTCTTCGTCTATCATCCACTGTTCCGCAAAAAGCGTCTCCTGAAAAGGTGAGGCCCGATATGTTAAGACACCGCCCGATTCCCGATAAAATGATGTAGGTCCAAAATATGAGATGGTTATCGCACACCCCAGAAACCCTGCCTTCATTATATCATCTTGGCGGTGTCCTTATCAATACCGGGAAGAGCTCCCGGAAACAATGCGAAGCTTTATTTCAGTCTGCCTTGACCCTGTTTGCGATGTCCTCCACCGTTTTTTCGTCCCAGTCGGGGCTGAGCAGAATGTAGGCGGTTCTTGACAATAAGTTAAGGGTTTTTTTGCACATATCCACGGTGTAATCCGTTTGAAGACCTTTGTTTTCCGGAAGGTTGTAGGGATCCATTGCCGGGTGGAATGCGCCGCGCTTCTGCATAACCTGTGTCCAGTTGGTGTATACGTGCTTTCCGGTGTCAAAAGGAACGGTGACGCCAATGCCATTTTTTGCGCATTTTTCCGCAAATTTGCGAGTTTCAGCTTCGCTGTCGAAACGAAGCGCAAGAGTTGTTCCCAGATCGCCCTCGATATCGTGAGAAGGAGCGGTTTTATACATTGGCGATAACAAATCCGTTAAAAGTTTCTGGTTCTTTTTAAGGTCTGCCCTTATCGAAGGAAGTTTTTTAAGCTGCTCCCTGAGAATTGCTCCTGTGATATCCGACACTCTGTACTCCCGGCCGCCGAAAAGGCTTTCAGAAATACCGTTTAACTGGTCTCCAAAGAAGGCAACCGCCGCCGAATCGTGATAGATGAGGGAGCGCTCGTATATCGTCCGGTCGTTTGTGACAACGCAGCCGCCCTCGCCTGCGGTTATAATCTTGAAATAGTTGAAGCTGAAGGTGCCCGCGTGGCCGATGCTTCCAAGAAGCTTGCCTTTATACATGCCGCCGGCTGCCTGACAGGCATCCTCGAGTATTTTGATGTCTGTTCCTTTCACGGCTTCATACAGCGCATCCATATCGCTGGGGAAACCCTGGATGTGGACGGGGATAATCGCTTTTGTATGTTTGGAGATTTTTCTCTTAACGTCCTCAGAGTCAAGAGTTAAAGTATCGTCCACGTCGCAAATAACAGGCACTGCTCCCGTTTCAAGGACCGCCAGCGCA